>NZ_SRID01000157.1 GCF_004684805.1 Streptomyces palmae | reverse complement strand
GAGCACGACCCCTCCGCCGCCACCCCCGACCTCTCCTTCCGCACCGCGGAGTTCGGTACCGCGGAGTCCGACACCGCCGGTTTCGAGGCCGCCGGTTTCGAGGCCGCCGAACGGCTTCCGGTGCACCACCGGCTGTCCGCCCTCCACTGGCGCGGGGATCTGCTGCGGCTGCGCGGACACGCCCGTATCGAAGGGGTCACGCCGCTCGACACCCGCACCGAACTGGTGCTGCGTCCGCGGGACACGGAGCGGCCCGAAGTGCGGCTGCCGGTGACCGTGTTCTCCGACCCCGAACTGCCGAAGGAGCAGGCCGCCGCGGGCTTCGTGGTGGACGTGGACCCGGCCGCCGCCGACCGCGGCCGGCCCCTGGGAGCGGGCGTATGGGAGGTGTGGCTGGAGGTGCGTGCCCAGGGGGTCGGCCGGATCGTCCGCTACGGGCGGCACCGCGCGAGCGGCCGGGCCACCACCGCCCCGCGGCGGCTGCTGCCCACCGGCGACGGCTCGGCCGACGACAAGGGCAACAGCGGCGGAAGGGGTCAACCCGAGCCCGGCGCGACCGACGGCACAACGGCCTCGCCCTCGGGCGGCGAACCCAGCGGCGGCAAGAAGATCACCATCGGCGTCAAGACCGATCAGCCCGGTCTGGGGTTCCGGACGCCGGAGGGCAGGTACAAGGGCTTCGACATCGACGTGGCCACGTACATCGCCAAAGCACTCGGCCACGCCCCCGGGGACATCGAGTGGACGGCCGTGCCGAGCTCCCAACGAGAGGCCGCGCTGCGGAACGGTGAGGTCGACCTCGTCGTCGCCACGTACACGAGGAACGAGGAACGGGCCAAGCGGGTCGACTTCGCGGGCCCCTATCTGAGGGCCCACCAGGGCCTGCTGCTGCCGGCGGACGGCCCGTCCGTCCGGCTGCCGGAGGACCTGGACGGCAAGAGGGTCTGCGCGGTCACCGGCTCTACCGCCGGGCTCAACCTGCGGACCAGGTTCGCGCCCGCCGCCCAGCTGCAGGAGCGCGCCACCTACACGCAGTGCCTCGACGACCTCACGGCAGGATCCGTGGACGCGGTGTCCTCCGACGACGCGATCCTCGCCGGCTACGCGGCCGACAGGCCGTCCGAGTTCAAGTTGGCCGACCTCAAACTGACCGACGAGCTCTACTACGTCGGCCTCCCCAAGGGCAGTGCCCTGAAGGGCAAGGTCCAGCAGTCGCTGAAGAAGATGGTCTCGGACGGCTCGTGGAACAAATCCCTCCGCCAGAACCTCCCTCTTCTGCAAGGCGAAGCGCCCCCGCTGTAGCGGCAGACGGCCCGCAGATCCGGCACTCCCCGAGACGGTTTTTTCACCCCTCGGCATATGGCCCATTTCGGTAACCTTGCCGTGCCTGTCAGCGGCTTCGCCGCGCGGAAGGGCTTCCGCTTTTGAAGGGACGAACGGGATGACCACGGACGAAAGCACCGAACTGTCTGTCAAGGGCGAAAGCCTGCAGCAGCTGTACAGTGACTACGTTCAGAATCGTTTCCTGATCAATCGACGCTATCAGCGGAAGCTGGTGTGGGCCGTCGAGGAGAAGCAGAGGCTGATCGACTCGGCGCTGAAGAAGCTGCCCATCCCTCTCATTCTCCTCGCGGAAAGCCAGTACGAGAACAGTCCGCGACTCGAAGTGATCGACGGACTGCAGCGCCTGGACGCCATCTTCTCCTTCATCGAGAACAAGTTCCCGGTGGACGGCAAGTACTTCGACGTCGAGACCCTGGCCGACACCAAGTTCCTGAAGGACAGCGGCTCGCTGCGGCAGCGGGAGCCCGTGTGGGACCGCGCGACGTGCCGGGACCTCACCAACTACCACCTCCCGGTGTCGACTTATCGGGCCAGCGAGTCGTCGGTCGACGAGGTGTTCCGGCGAATCAACGCGGCGGGGCGGCACCTGAGCCTCCAGGAGATCCGACAGGCGGGATCCACTGCCGAGATCGCGAGCCTGGTGCGGCGGCTCAGCGCTGCCATCCGAGGGGACGCCTCGCTCACGGACTATGTGAACCTGCAGGACATGCCCAAGATCAGCATCACCAACAAGGATCTTGACTACGGCATCTTCGACGCGGAGATCTTCTGGGTGAAGCAGGGCATCCTGTCCCGGGACGCCGTGCGGGAGTCCCGGGACGAGGAACTGGTCCTCGACCTCCTCCTGGACCTCATCCTGCGGCCGCTGGCGTCGAGCGGTACGGAGTACCGCAACGCGGCATACAGCGAGGAGCGCGTGACGCACTCCACCTCCGCCCTGTCGATCCGCGCCCGCCTCTTGACCATCGGCAAGGAGGAGATCGAGCGCAGGTTCATGGAGACCCTGGACCTGATCAAGGAGACGCTGGACGTCGCCGGGGCTCCCTACTCCACGTGGACCGTGACGCAGCAGAACCCCCGAGGAGTGCCGCGGCACTTCCACGCCCTGTTCATCGCCGTGGAGCAGCTCCTGCACGAGGAGAACATGGTGCCCAAGAGCAAGGAGGAGCTCGCCGGCGCCGTGAAGGGTTTCTGGGACAAGGACCTGAGCGTCCCCGGCGGCGGCAACTGGGGCAGCACCCGGAAGACCGAGCTGATCGAGGCGGTGAAGGGCTCGCTGCGGCGCGCCTTCAAGCCGACCGACGACGCCAAGGCACTCAGGTTGCAGGAGCACGCGCTGCGCTTCGAGTCGACGCTCAGGATGGCGCTGACCGAGGACGCCCTGTTCGAGCTGAAGCAGGGTTTCTGCCTGGTGAACGACTCCTCCGCCTTCGACGACAAGAGCTTCGAGAAGATCATGAGGATCGCCTCGGCCATGGCCAATGTGCGGCCGAACGCGAAGGGCGTCATCTTCATCGGTGTGGCCGACGGCGGAAAGGACGCCGAGGCCATCGAGCGCCTCGCCGGTGTCCGCGCACACCAGCTGGACCAGTTCTTCGTGACGGGCACGCAGCACGAGCTGGACGCCATGAACCGATCGATCGACGAGCAGTTCCGCTGGCTCGTCGACCGGATAAAGAACTCGAAGCTCGATTCACGGTTCGCCAACGCCCTGGCCGGGACCCTGTCTCCGTTCCGCTACCGCGACTACCTGCTGTGGAGGCTGGAGCCGACCGCCATGTCGGCCCCGGTGACGCACGACGGCCGCTTCTTCATCCGCAACGGCCCCTCGACCGAAGAGGTGACCGGAGCAGGCCTGATCGAACTCATCCGCAAGTTCCCCACCGGCTAGCCGACTGCCCAAGCGACTCTCTCCGGGCACGGTGGGAGCCGGCGCGAACGGAACGGACCAACCCTCCTGGCCCCAGGCGTGGGCGCGACCCCGATCGCGCCCACCGCCACCTCGCCGGGCCACCGGACGAGGACGACGCCCAGCGAGAGCCGCAACCGGCCACGCGACGGGCCGTCGGCGACACCCAGGCCGTACAAACGCGAAGACCCCGCTCCAGCGCCTTGGCTGGTGGCGGGGTCTTTGGCACTTCAGGTGAAGTGCCCCCGGCAGGATTCGAACCTGCGCACACGGCTCCGGAGGCCCCTTGCCTCTCCGGCATTCCGGTAGGTCAGCGCCTTCCTGCTGCTTCACAGGGCATGACCTGTCCACGAATAGTCCGTGGCCCCAAGTCGGCCTGTCGGCTAGCCTGACCCTGCCTGCGTCGGCCGGCCAGCTGTAGACCCGCAGCACCGGCCCGTTGTGGAGGGGGCCAGCCCGTTCGAGCCGGGCCAGGTGGGCTGACATCCGCTATAGGAGTTCGGGCGGGGAGTGCTCTGGCTGTGGTCGGTGCTGTGCATTGCCGCCAAGCAGATCATGTCTGGGTACCTAAGGTCACCGCTGTGTACTGAGGTTGATGACAACCGCGGATATCAGCTCAGACTTGACGTGCAAGCTTCCGGAGCTCCTTGTGGGCGCCGGGAGCCATCGGAATGTCAAGCCTGCTGCAAACGACTGCCTTCGTGGCGAGTAGAAGCGCCTCACCAAGTGCGCTCTTCTTCTCGATGAGGATCACCCAATCACGTTGGTCGGTTGGCAGAGTCGTGGGCAGTGTCAAGATCCCGTGACGATTTAGGCCGTCGGTGATCTCCTTTGAGAGGGCTGGGCTTAGCCGCTCACGGAACGGAGGTGCCACCTGCTGCTTGATGGTCCACACGGACAGACGCTTCACACCGCCGTCTAACCTGACCGCGCTCGCAATATCGGCATAGCTCATGCTGACAGAGACTATTGAGTTAATTGCTCAGTTGTCTGTCGGCTTGCCGAACCCGCCAGCGACATGGTAAAGGCCAGCATTGATGTCGGCGCGATGCGTGCAGAGGTCGGCGGAGCGGCTTTGGCCGGTGGCCTGCCCGGTTTGGGGTCGGGCATGGTCAGGGGGCCGTACGCTGGTTGGCAACTCGGGCAGGCTTTGGACCTGCCCGTAATGGGCACGAGTGGCCCCCTGGCCTTGCCCGACGCGGGACCCGGATCGGGGAGGTGGGTAAAGCCGCGGAGTCGACCCCCAGCCACGACGGCGCTCTCCTCCTCAGCCAAAGTGCTCGCTGCGGCCGGGCGGACCGGGCTGGAGCGGGGCGGAGACAGGAGCGGCGGCCCGGGGAGCCGGGCCGCGCGCGGCGAGCTTGCGAGGCGCCTTGAACCTGTAGAGAAGGTTGTAACTCAACCGTCGTGGGGCTGGTTCCGCCCCATCTTGTGTGTGGTGGGGCACGCGAACTGATACGCGCATTCAGGCAGGATCACGGCTTCGCGGCGGGCGAGGGGCAAGAAGATCACCGGTCGGAGGATCCATTCGAGGCGGGTGTCCTGCTGGGTGACAGCGAACGTGGCTGCCTCCCCGTTGGTCAGGGCGTCCTCCGCCTCCTTGTAGCCGTGCCTGACCCAGTCCCACGCCTCGTGGGCCGCTCCACGGTCGAGTGCCGACGCGATGGTTCGAATCGTGACTCGGACCCATCGTGTGGCCTGGCTGGGGCTGTCGTGCTCGATCGAGCTGAGCAGTACGGGGCGTTGCCCAGTGGATGGTGAGAGCGTCCAGCATTCGCCCCAGTAGCCGGGGCGCAGGCGTAAACGGCGCTTCAGCATGCGGTGGCTCCTTCCGCGGGGGAGTGGAGTTCGGCTGTGACGGTTCGGCCGTGTTGGTTGCCGGTGATGTTGAGGCGGCAGGCGAGGGTCATGACGATGCTGAGTCCGCGGCCGTGGGTGTCGTCTTCGGCTGCCTGGGTGGCCTGTGGCTGGTCGGGGTGGCCGCCGGCGTCGGTGACGGAAACCGTGACCGCCTGCGGGGACAAGGACAGGGTGATGTGGAAGGACCCGGTGTCTCCGCCGCTGGTGGTGTGGACGAGGGCGTTGGCGCCCAGCTCACCGACGATCAGTTCCGCGTCGTCCGCGCACGGGTGTCCGCTGAGGATGTCGCGGGTCCAGTGACGGGCTCTGGTGACCTCTTCCAAAGAACCTGGGCACATCAGGCCCCAGACTCGCGGACTACTCATATACTCGTCCATACAAGTTCCTCCGCGCTGGTGGCGACCGTGGGCAGTGATTCAGTGCTAGATGAGTCGCACGCCGTCGTGGGCGCGGACGGCCGGCGGGGATGCGTTGTCGAGTGCGTCCAGGACGCGGACCGCGTACGCCTCGTCGGCAAGCTCGGTGACCTCGTCGCGGGTGGCCCAGCGCAGTTCGCGGGTCTCCGCTCCGGTGGTCGGGGTGCCGTCGATCGCCTCGCAGCGGAAGACCATGGAGACGATCAGGGCGGTCATGTTCTTGTAGACGCCGGTGAGGGTCGCGGGAAGCGCGATCTTGAGGCCGGTCTCTTCGAGGACTTCGCGTTGCAGGGCGTCGGGGATGGTTTCTCCGCGTTCCAGTACACCGCCTGGCGGTTCCCACTTACCGTTGTCGCGCCGCTTGATCAGCAGGGCACGGCCGGCGTCGTCGACGATGACCCCGGCGACGCTCACGGAGTGCGGGCGCTCAGTGCTCACGTTCCTCTGCCCTCTCGGCTGACTAGGCTCTCCACCGTAGCAACACGGGTCAGCCGCTCGTCTAGATACCTAAAGGAGTACGTTTCATGCCTCCCATTGCCTCGGGCCTCCTGGGCGCGCTGGACCCGACCAGCGACCGTGCTGTGTTCCGGCAGATCGCCGACCAGCTCCGCGAAGCGATCGACAAGGGACGCTTCCGGGAGGGCGACAAGCTGCCCTCGGAGACCGAGCTGGTGGAGCACTTCGGGGTGTCCCGAATGACCGTCCGCAACGCGCTCTCCCTGCTCCAGCAGGAAGGGCTGGCCGTCTCCGAACACGGCAAGGGCGTCTTCGTCCGCCCTCGGCCCCCGGTGCGGCGTCTGGCCTCCGACCGGTTCGCCCGGCGCCATCGTGATCAGGGGAAGTCGGCGTTCACCGTGGAGGCCGAAGCCGCGGGGAGTCGTCCCGAGGTGGACAGCCTGGAGGTGAAGGAGGAGCGGCCCTCGCAGGACATCGCCGCCCGGCTCGGCTCGCCCCGCAAGGTGCTGGCCCGCCGGCGTCGGTACCTCCTCGACGGGCGTCCGGTCGAGTTCGCGACCTCGTATCTTCCGCTCGACATCGCGCGGGATACCCCGATCGCCGAGCCCAACCCCGGCCCTGGCGGCATCTATGCCCGGCTGGAAGAGCTGGGGCACCGCCTGGACCACTTCGATGAGGAGATCAAGGCTCGGATGCCCACTCCTGCGGAGGTGCGGACCCTGCGATTGGCCTCCGGTGTCCCCGTGATCCACCTGGTCCGTACGGCCTTCGACGGCGAGGGGCGCCCGGTCGAGGTCTGCGACACGGTGATGGCGGCGGACGCGTACGTACTGGCCTACCAGCTGCCCGCGACCTGACCTGGCGCGGCCGAGTCTCTACTTCGGACTCGTACACACCAAGACACCTACTCGTATAGACGAGTTACCGAGTCGTGTGGCACAGTTGGTCCCCGTTCCTGGGGCACTTCGGGTTCGCCACAGGCGTCTCATCTAGACAACTAGCTGAGACGTGTCTTCGTGTGAGACAGGAGAAGAAGTTGCGTTCCATCCGAGTCGACATCTCATCCGCCACGATCCTGCTGACCGAGGAGCCGGAGCCGAAGGTGAAGGACCGGCGGACCGGCGAGATCGCCAAGGACGCGGTGAGCGGTGAGGCGCTGATGAAGCTCGGCGTCGTCTACATCCACGGCGGTGAGTCCTCGCTGCTTCAGGTGACCGTGCCGGAGAGCGGCGTGACCGAAGGGCTGGCCCTCGGCTCGCCGGTCACGCTGCTCGGCCTGATCGCCCGCCCGTGGGAGAGCGTCTTCAACGGGCAGCAGCGCCACGGCATCGCCTACCGGGCCGATGCCATCGCCCCGGCCGCCATGCCGGTCCACAGCGTGGCGGCCTGAGCGCAATGGCTGACGTGCTGACACTGATGGAGGTGGGTGGCCCCGTCGCCGCGACGGTCGGTGGGGCCGCCTACCTTCGGGCCAAACATCCGGCCGCGTACTGGTCGACGGTCGGCCTGCCGGTCTCCACCATCCGGCTGTTGGGCACGTACGGATCCGTCATGGACTCCTGCGGGCTGACCGTGCCGCCCTCCCGGCTCCGGGCCTGGGCGACACGGGCGCTCACGCACCGAGAGGTCCGGCTGGTGCCGCCGCGCCGGGGGCTCATCCGTCCGACTGAGACAGGGCTACGAGTCCGGCTGCGGTTGGCGCCCGGGCAGGAACCGGCGGACCTGGCGGCCTCGGCCGAACGGCTGCGGCACGCCTGGGGAGTTCACGCCGTGTACGTCGAAGAGGTCAAGCCGGGTGTGGTCGAACTCCGGCTCGTCGGCTTCGACGTGCTGCGGAAGGTGAGGATGCCCCGCAAGGCGGCGGGTGGCTTCCTCAAGGTGCCGGTGGCTCTGCGGGAGGACGCGACGCCGTTCGTCCGGGATTACCGGACCATCCCGCACCAGCTCACCCTGGGCGCGACGCTGTCAGGCAAGTCCATGTTCTTGCGCCACCTGATAACCGGCCTGGCCCGGCAACCCGTCGCGCTGGTCGGCATCGACTGCAAGCGCGGTGTGGAGCTGGCACCCTTCGCCCCGCGGCTGTCCGCGCTGGCCACGGACCCGGTGCAAGCGGCTGAGCTGCTGCCCGCACTCATAGGGCTCATGGAGGACCGGTACGACCTCATCAAGGCCCGACAGGGCATCGCCTCCGACACCCCGGATGAGGAGCTCACTTCCGACATCTGGGGACTGCCGGAGAGCGAACGGCCGGTGCCGGTGGTGCTGTTCGTGGATGAGGTGGCGGAACTGTTCCTCGTCGCCACCCGCAAAGACGAGGAACGCCGGGACGAGATGGTCACCCAGCTCATCCGGCTGGCCCAGCTCGGCCGCGCCGCCGGCATCTACCTGGAGGTGTGCGGGCAGCGGTTCGGCGCCGAGCTGGGTAAGGGCGCCACCATGCTCCGGGCCCAGCTCACCGGCCGCGTCTGCCACCGCGTGAACGACGAAGGCTCAGCGAAGATGGCGCTCGGTGACATCGAGCCCGAGGCCGTTGGCGCCGCCTGCGCCATCGCCCCCGACATGCCGGGGCTCGCCGTCGCCGGGGACACCTCCGGCGGCTGGTCCCGCATCCGTACGCCGTACCTGTCGCTCGGCGACGCCACCGCCGTCTGCCGGGACACCGCGCACCTGGTCCCGGACCAGCCCGCCCTCGAACCCTTCCGGCCCGACGCTCCCGCCGTGCCGAGCGTTCCCACGCCGTCCCTGACCAAGCCGGTTCGGGTCAGCGACTGACACCGCACGCCCCTCGGTGGGCGCGACCGCTTCGCGCCATGTCCCTACCCCCGCCATGCCTGATTCCGGAAGGAGGCTGTCCGTGCGTGCTCAGCTGGCCCGCGTCGACGCGGTGTTGGTACAGGCAGTCATCGCCGCTGCCCTGTCCTTCGCCCACCTGCACGATCTCGCGACGGCGGCCGGACAGGACGGGTGGAAAGCGTGGGCCTACCCGGTCTCTGTCGACCTGCTGCTTGTCGCGGCCTGGCGGCGCCTGCACTCCGGCTCGTCCAAGACTGCCGGCTGGTGCTGGTTCCTCGTCGCCCTGGCCGCCTCGCTGGGCGCGAACATCGCCACCGCCGGGCTGCTCGACCTGACCGACGTACCGGCCTGGCTGCGGATCACCGTCGCCGGATGGCCCGCCGTCGCCTTCCTCGGAGGAACGCTCCTCGCTCACGCGGCCCCGGCGTCCGCGAGTGAACCAGAGCCCACGGCCGTACCTGCTGAGCCGGAAGCCGCGGTGCCCTCCGTCGATCCGGAGCCTGCCCCGTTGCCCCCCGCGCCACATATCCCGGCCGCCCTGGTGAACCACGCCCGGAAAGTCGCTGACGAGCACCACGCCCGCACCGGCTCACCGATCAACATCGACACCCTGCGCGCTCGCCTTGGCGTCTCGGCGCCCCTGGCGGACGCCATCGCCAGCCAGCTCTGAAAGGAGATCCCGTGTCCATGCTCCGCCGTTTCCGCAACGTCGCCCGCACCGGTCCGGTCCGCGTCGGTACCGCCTACGACCAGCGCGGCCGGGAGAAGCACACCGCTGTGTGCACCGCCCCGCGCTGCGACTTCTCCAACGACTACGACACCCGCGCCGCCGCCGAACTGGCCGCCCGCACCCACCGCTGCCCTGTCCGCTGAAAGGCCCCGTCTGTGACCGTCAGCCTGCCCTTGGTCTTCGTCCTCGGAGTCATCGCCTGGGCCGCGATCAAGTTCCTCGGCGTCCGCCTGTGGGTCGCCGCCGTGATCGCCCTCTTCGGCTTCTGGCTTTCCCACACCAGCCTTGCGCCCTCCGTCGAATCCGGCACGCGGTCCGGCGTCGACGCCGTAAACGGCACACATGACTAGACGAGTAGCTAAGAGGTGATCGTCATGTTGTTCCGCCCGCAGTACCCCGAGGCTCCGACCCTGCCGTCAGCTCACGTGATCAGCTCGGCCGTTCCGGCGGCCCAGCACAGCTACGTGCCGGCCTGCTCCTGCCAGCACACCGCCGCGCCCATGTCCGCCCGCCGGGTGGCGCCGTCGATCGGGCTCAGCGCCGGAACGGTCGGCGCCGTGGTGACCGTCGGCATCGTCCTGACGGCCCTACTCGCCGCCGTCGCCATCGCGGCCGTCTCCGTCGCCCTAGCCGCCGTCGTCATGCGCTCGCTGCTCACCAGCCAGCGGGGCCACCGCCGCCGCTGACGCGCATGACTGCCGGGGCGGCCTCGATACCGCCAAGCATCCGCCGCCCCGGCAGCCCAACCCCTTCACGACCGAAGCCGAAAAGGAGAAGCACCATCATTACGCGCACCACCACGCCACCGCTGCCCGAACTCGGCACGCTGGCGGCGCTCGGTACCATGCCCGCCCTGCTCCGCCAGCTCTCCGGCCTTGGCGGCTGCACCCACCCGATCCGCCTCGACGGCCACCGCACGGAGCATCAGGTCGACCGGCAGACCGGCGAGATCGGCCGAGTCCTGAACCATCTGAACTCCACCGACCTGCCCGCCGGCCACCTCCTGGTCCGCTGTAACAACCGCCGTGTGACCCGCTGTCCGGCTTGCGCCGAGACCTACCGCCGAGACACCTTCCACCTGATCACGGCAGGACTGCGCGGCGGCAAGGGCACGCCCGAAGAGGTCGCCACCCATCCCCGCGTCTTCGCCACATTCACCGCCCCCAGCTTCGGCCCAGTCCACAACCGGCCCACCGGTCCCGCTGGTGTCGTCCGACCCTGCCGCTGCGGCGTCCTCCACGACCAGGACGACGGCGCCCTTGGCACCCCGCTCAACCCGGCCACCTACGACTACGAATCCGCGGTGCTCTGGAACGCGCACGCCGGGCTGCTGTGGCGGCGCTTCTCCATCTACCTCCGGCGGGAGGTCGCGAAGCGGGCGGGGCTCAGCCAGCGGGCTTTCCGCCACCACGCCCGGCTGTCCTTCGCCAAGGTCGCCGAGTACCAGAAGCGCGGGGCCGTCCACTTCCACGCCGTGATCCGCCTCGACGGACCCGGCGGTGGCGACACGGCACCCCCAGCCTGGGCGACCACCGAGCTGCTGACCGACGCCATCCGTGCCGCCGCCAAGGCACGCGTGAACGGCCCCGTGGTCGACGACCGGACCCACGTGTTCGCCTTCGGTAAGGAGCTCGACATACGGGCCATCCGCAGGCCCCAGTTCAACGGCGGGGCGGAGCTGACCGAACGGGCCGTGGCCGCGTACATCGCCAAGTACGCCACCAAGGGGGCCGAGACCGCGACGGGCGCCCTCGACCGGCCACTCCGGCTCATCGCCGAACTCGCGCTGCTCGACATCGCCGAGCATGCCCGCCGCATGATCCGAACGGCCTGGGCTCTCGGTGCCCGTAAGGACCTGGAACACCTCCGGCTCCGCGCCTGGGCCCACATGCTCGGCTTCCGGGGCCACTTCTCCACGAAGTCCCGCCGCTACTCCACCACCCTCGGCGCACTGCGGGACGCTCGCGCCGCCTGGCGCCGAGCCCAAGCCACTATCGGCGCCGAATCCGGCCCCCACGACACCACGTTCGTGCTCGCCCACTGGGCCTTCGCCGGTACCGGCCTCACGCCTGCCGAGGAATGGCTGTCGGCCACCATCACCCCCGCCTCTGGAACGGAAGGAGAACCGACGTGAGCGGCCGTCGCGACGAACTGATGACCGTCCCGCAAGTCCTGAGCGAACTCGGCGGAGTCTCCCGTCGGACCTTCTACCGATGGCGCGAACTCGGGCAGGCGCCGAATGCGATCAAGCTGCCGAATGGCGAACTGCGCGTCTGGCGGAGTGACTGCACCGCCTGGTTGAACGGCCTTGGAAGGGCGGCATGAAATCTCACGACGTTCGGATCTGGGGAATCCGCAAGCGACCCACGAAGAAGCCCTCTTACGAAGTGCGATGGAAGGTGGGGGACGCTAAGCCGTTCCCCGAAACCTTCCGTACCAAGGCGCTTGCCGACAACTTCCGCGCCAAGCTCATGCGGGCTGCACAGAACGGCGAGGAGTTCGACACGGAGACGGGTCTTCCGGAGTCGATGGCGACGGCCGTCACGGTGTCCCTGACCTGGTACGCGTTCGCCCGAAAGTACCTCGACATGAAGTGGCTGCATGCCGCGCCCAACTCGCGCGACAGCATCAACGAGACGCTGACCCTCGTCACGACCGAACTCCTCGATGACCGGCCCGGCCGGCCGGACGATGAGACCTTGCGCCGTGCACTGCGGGGCTGGGCGTTCGTCGTTCAGCCCGAGGACGCTGAGCCGCAGCCCACTGAGATCGCGAACCCTCTGCGCTGGGTCGAGAAAGCCTCTCAGCCCTTGGCGGGGCTGAAGGAACCCGCCGCCATCCGGCGCGTCCTGGACTCGCTCAAGCTGACGCTTGAGGGGGCTCCGGCCGCCGCTGAGACGGTGCGGCGAAAGCGCTCTGTTCTCTACAACGCGCTGGGCTATGCCGTCGATCTTGGGGAGCTTCCGGAGAATCCGGTGACCACCGTGAAATGGAAGCTGCCGAAGGTCACCAAGCAGGTTGACCGCCGCGTTGTGGTGAACCCTCGGCAGGCTCGGGAACTGCTGGCTGCGGTCTCCTACGTGGGCGGCTATAAGCGGGCTCGTGGTCGTCGGCTCGTCGGGCTGTTCGCGTGCATGTACTTCGGTGGGCTGCGTCCGGCGGAGGCAGTCGGGCTGCGGCGGCAGGACTGCACGCTTCCCGAAAAGGGGTGGGGTTCGCTGATCTTGGAAAGGACCCGCCCTACTGTCGGTAAGCGCTGGACCGGAACCGACTCCGTGCACGATCACCGGGGCTTGAAGAACCGGGCTGCGGACGAAACCCGCGTCGTCCCCATTCCGCCCCGCCTGGTGCGCATGCTCCGCGCCCACATCGAGGAATTCGGTACGGCGACGGACGGGCGGCTTTTCGCGAACGAGCGCGGGGGAGTGGTTGCCTCCACCACGTATTGGCGGGTCTGGGATGAGGCCCGGCGCCTGGCGCTCGCGCCTGACCACGTCGCCTCGCCGCTGGCCGGCCGCCCGTACGACCTGCGGCACGCCGCCCTGTCCACCTGGCTCAACGCTGGTGTGGACCCGACCGAGGTGGCCGAGCGGGCAGGGAACAGCGTGGAGGTGCTGCTGAGCCGCTACGCGAAGTGCTTGGACGGCCGGGAGGACATCGCCAACCGCCGTATCGCTGAGCTGCTGGACGAGGACGACCAGGAGGACGACGACACCGACTGAGCCCAATCGCCCCTCGCTCGCGCCACAATGGACCCCCGGACCTGTCCGGGGGTCTTCGCGTTTCCGGGGGCTGACCTGCGAGAACGGGCGGTAGTCCACTCATCCTGTCGCGCGTGCGCTGGGCGCATGGTGCTGATGGATATGAATCCAAAACGATGATGGGTCGCGGATCCGGTTAGCCGAGCGAACGCCACACGCCGGGACCATGCTTGCTGGTGCACCCCCTGGGGGCCACGCCGAGCAGTCGTTTTGAGTCGACCATATGGCTGATAATCGTCTTTTCGGTGCGCGGTGCCGAACGGTGCGATTCCCTCCCTTGACGCCGCATCCCTTTCATGGCGACCAGCCAACTCTCCTAAGCGCGGCGCCCGGAGGCACAACCATGGCCAAAAAGAAGTACACGTACGAGCTGCGTGAGCACGATGTCGAGCACGGCGTACGCATCCCCGTTGAAGAGCTCAAGATCGACGAGAAGGCGCAGCGCACGCTTAACGAACCGCGGGCCAGGGGCATGGCCAACAACCTGGTCCCGGAAGCCCTCGGCACCATCGTGGTCTCCCAGCGACCCAACGGCGACCGCTACATCGTCGACGGCATGCACCGCTGGCACGTCTGCAAGCTGACTGGAATCCCGGCACTGGTGGCAGAAGTCCATCACGGTCTGGATCAGCAAGAAGAAGCAGTGCTCTTCCTGATCAAGAATCGGGAGTCGAGCAAGCCCACACCGCTCGACGAGTACAAGATCGGCCTCACGGCAGGACTCCCTCTGTTCGTCGATACAGAGTCGGCGCTGAGGAACCGAAGGCTTGCGATGGGCTCCACGGGGGCCAACACGGTTGGTGCCGTCGCTGGCGTGCTGCGGATCACGGAACTCTACGGACAGGAAACGCTTGAGCGCACGCTGAAGGTCGCTGAGGACGCCTGGGGTAGGACCAAGGAAACCTGGGACGGCATGCTTCTCGGCGGAATCGGAATGTTCCTCGGCCGCCACGGAGACGAAGTCGACGACAGGGTCCTCGCCGAGAAGATTGGTAAGAAGGATCCCGCCTTCCGTTGGCGCGCGAACATCACGGCGCTGGCGTCTGCGGGTGGCACGCGGCACAGCGGCACGGGGTCGAGGGTGAGCACTTGCTACACGCTCATCGTGACCGAGTGGGACAAGGGTCGGCGTAAGGAGAATCGCATCGGCTCGTAGCAGCGCCAGAGCCAGGTGAAGGCCAGGCCGTGAGCTGGGCGCACAAAGGACCCCCGGACCTGTCCGGGGGTCTCCGCGTTTCCGGGGGCTGACCTGCGAGAACGGGCCGGATTCCCTGTCCACGAATAGTCCACAGGACCCGACATACGGCCGCTCACGGTGGCATCCGGCTGCACATACGCAAAGACCCCGCTCCAGCGACTTGGCTGGTGGCGGGGTCTTCTGGCACCTCTTGCAAGGTGCCCCCGGCAGGATTCGAACCTGCGCACACGGCTCCGGAGGCCGTTGCTCTATCCCCTGAGCTACGGGGGCGTTTCGCTGCTGTTCGCTGGCGACGGGTAGAACATTACCAGCTCCCGGGGGGTGATCAGGAACGGGTATCGGCGAGGGATGCGAGCGGGTGCGTCGGGAGGATGCGAGGTGGTCTCCGAGGGGGCGCCGTGGCGGGGG
>NZ_SRID01000156.1 GCF_004684805.1 Streptomyces palmae | reverse complement strand
GGAAGGGCGGGGGAGGTGCGAGGTCGTCATGGCCTCAGCCTGGCCGGGGTACGAGCGGGGGCCATCCGGGGTGAACCCCCGGATGGCCCCCAGTCGTTCCGTAGGGGAAGCCGCCGATCAACCCGAAAGGTGTACGGGGCCGGTTCGCCGCGGCGCCGTTCCCATCGCCGGCCCGCCGGCGGGGGCCGTCGGATGCGTCGGGGCCGCCGCACCCGCCCCGTCCGCCGGGCCCGTCGGGTCCGCCGCACTCGGTCCGTAAGTCGGTTCCGCCGGGTCCGCGCCGTATGCCGCGTTCGCCGGGGTCGCCGCACCAGCCCCGTCGGCCGAGGCCACCGGATCCACCGCACCCGCCCCGTCCGCCGGGCCCGCGCCCGGAACCGCGGCCGGGATCCGGCGCAGGGCCACCGCGGCCAGTACGGCTCCGGCGAGCAGCACCACCACCCCGGCGAGCGAGGCGATCCGCATGCCGTGGGTGAAGGCCTCGCGGGCGTCGTCCAGCAGCGCCTGGCCGGCCCGGCCGGGGAGCCGGCCGGCCACCAGTGCGGCATGGCCCAGGGTCTCGCGCACCGAGTCGGCCGTGGCCGAGGGCAGTCCGGTGGGGACCGCGTCCGCCATGTCCCGGCGGTAGACGGCGGTGCCGATGCAGCCCAGCAGGGCCATGCCCAGCGCCCCGCCCAGCTCCTGGCCGGTCTCCAGCAGGGAGGAGGCGGCGCCGGCCCGCTCGGCCGGTGCGGTGCTCAGCGCCATATCGGTGATCAGCGCCATCACGGTGACGATCCCGGAGGCGAGGACGGCCGCCCCGACCAGCACCAGGGTGAGCGAGTGGGTGCCGGTGAAGGCCAGCAGGGCGAAGCCGACCGCCGCGGTCAGGAAACCGCCGGCGATCACATAGGCGCGGTTGATCCGCTGGCCGAGGGCCGCCGCGGTCGGGCCGGCCACGCCCACCGAGACCGAGGGCACCAGGCTCCACAGGGCGGCCTCCAGCGGACCCTTGCCGAGCACCGACTGGAGGTACTGGGTGGTGAAGAGGGAGGAGCCCATCATCGCGAAGGAGGCCAGCAGGTTGATGCCGACGGCGGAGCCGAAGCCCCGACCGCGGAACAGCTCCGGGCTGACCATCGGGTTCGGGTGGGTGCGCTGGCGGTGGACGAAGGCCGCGCCGAGCAGCAGGCCGGCGGTCAGGCAGAGGGCGGGGAGCGGGGCGTAGCCGTCCGCCGCCAGCTCCTTGACGCCGTAGATCACCGGCAGCACCGCGCCCATGGACAGGGGCACGCCGAGCAGGTCGAAGCGCCCCGGCTCCGGGTTCCTGGACTCCGGCAGCAGCACCGGCGCCAGGATCAGCAGCAGGACCATCACCGGGGTGTTGATCAGGAAGACCGAGCCCCACCAGAAGTGCCGGAGCATCACTCCGCAGAGCACCGAGCCCAGCGCCACACCGCCGGCCATGGCGCCGGACCAGATGCCGATGGCGGCGGTGCGCTGTTTGGGGTCCTGGAAGAGGTGGCGCGTCAGCGCCATGGTCGAGGGCATCAGGGTCGCGCCCCCGATGCCGAGCAGCGCGCGGGCGGCGATCAGCATCTCGGCGCTCTGCGCGTAGGCGGCGCCGAGGGAGGCGAGGCCGAAGGCGGCGGCGCCGAGCATCAGCAGTCTGCGGCGGCCTATCCGGTCGCCCAGCGAACCCATGGTGATCAGCAGCCCGGCGAGGGCGAAGCCGTAGATGTCGAAGATCCACAGCTGCTGGGTGCCGGTCGGGTCGAGTTCCCGGCTGATCGCGGGGACCGCGAAGTAGAGCACCGAGACATCCATGGACACCAGCAGCAGCGGCAGCATCAGGACGGAGAAGGCGATCCATTCCCGGCGCCCGGCACGCGGGGCACCCGCGGTGAGTGAGGTCATGACGGGGAATGTACACGCGTCTTAAACGACTGTCTAGAACAGCTGTATAGGACGGGTGTCTGTGACAGTTGTCTGGGTGCCCGCTAGGGTGGGAGGCATGGGACATCGCGAAGACCTGCTGGCCGGAGCCAAGCGCTGCCTGCTGGAAAAGGGCTGGTCACGCACGACGGCGCGGGACATCGTCGCCGCCTCCGGGGCCAATCTGGCGTCCATCGGCTACCACTACGGCTCCAAGGACGCCCTGATGCGAGAGGCCCTGTTCGCCTCGATGGGGGACTGGGGCGATGACGTCGAGGCCGCGCTCCAGGACCGCGTCTCCCCCTCGGCCACCCTGCTGGAGCGCTTCGGCGCGGGCTGGGACCGGATCCTGGAACTCTTCGCCAGGCACCAGGGGTTGTGGCGGGCCCAGATCGAGGCCGCGCTCCAGGCCCAGCACGACCCGGAGCTGCGCGAGGCCTTCGCCCAGGCCCAACCCGAAGGGCGCAAGGGGCTGGTTGCGCTCTTCGCCGGCGTGGACGAGGAGCAGGTGGACGAGGAGACCGCCAAGGTCCTCGGCTCCCTCTACATGACCCTGGTCAGCGGCCTGGCCGTGCAGATGACGCTCAACTCCGGGCTCACCCCCGAGTCGGCGGACCTGATGGCGGCCATCCAGCGGATCGCCACCGGCGACCACCCCGAGCGGTCCTGACCGAGCCGGTCGCCGCTCGACGGGGCCGGCCCCCAGCGCCCGGCCCTGCCCCGCTGCGCCGGTGGGGCCGATGTCCCGTCTGGCGCCGACCACCCTCACGCGGGGGTGGGGCTGCCTCGGTGTGGAGGCGAGGGGGAGTCCGCTGTACGGCGGCTAGAGCGGCCGCGCGTCCGTGCCGAGGTCGAGCACCAGGGCTCGGTAGTACGGCGCGTCCTCCCAAGGGCGGGAGACCCCGACCAGCCGGTACCCCCAGGCGGCGTAAGCCGCTTGGGCCGGGGCAGCCTCGGGCTCCGGCCGCACGGTGAGCGTGACGCGCTCCACGCCCTGCCCCTCCAGAAGCCGGGCGTGCAGGGCGGCGGCTATGCCGCGGCGGCGCCATGGCCTCCGTACGGCAAGCTCGATGATGACGAACGTGCGGGTGCCGTCCTCCCGGGTGAAGTCCTGGGGGAGGGGCTGCCGCACGTTCTGCCACCAGCGGGTATCCGCTGGGAGGAGGTAGCCGAAGGTGAAGCCGATCAGGTCGGCGCCCTCCCGGGCGAGTACCAGGCGCATGCCTGTCCGCTGTGCCTGGGCCCGGTAGCGGTCGACGAACTCGGCGATGTCGCGTGGACCTTCGCAGTACGGCGGATCGGCGTAGACCTCGCACCCCGCCCGGTCACGGTGCGCCAACGCCTGAGCCTCGGAACACCGAAATGACGTGGCGGGGCGGGGCGCCGCGCATTCCGGACGGGGCACTCCGCAGGAGCTACCGCAACCGGGCCGACTTCAGGGCGATGTGGAGGAGGAGGCGGTCCTCGCCCGAGTCGAGGTCCAGGCCGGTCAGCTGCTCCACCCGGGAGAGCCGGTAGTAGAGGGTCTGCCGGTGGATGCCCAACTGCTGGGCGGTGCGCCCGGCCTGCCCGGCGCAGTCCAAGAACACCTCCGCGGTGCGCGCCAGTTCGGTGTGCGAGCGCTCCAGCAGCGGGCGCACCGCGGGGTCGGCGGCGGTGGCGGACAGTTCGGTCAGCAGCCGGTACGGGCCGACCTCGGACCAGCTCGCGACCGGCCCCAGCCGCGGCTCGGCCCGGGCCGCCCGCGCCGCGCCCCGCGCCTCCCGCCAGGCGGCGGGCAGCTCCTCCAGACCGCGCCGGGGGTCGCTGACGCCCGCCGCGGCGCCCACCCCGGAGCCGCGCGCCGCCGTGCCCGGTCCGCCCGCGGGGCCCGTCGCGCGGGGGGAGCGCAGCAGCTGCTCGCCGGCGATACGGGCCGGGTCCAGGGCGGTGGCGGTACGCAGCCGCACCAGGGCGGCCAGGTCCGCCGGCCCGGACCGCGCCTCCGACTCCTCGCCGCCGCCGGGCGGGGGCACCGTGCACACCGCGGCCACCCCGGGCAGCCGGGGAAGGGGGGCGGGGTCGTCCGAGCCGTCGGCGGTGTGCCACGGGGCCACCGCCACCACGGCCAGCGGGCCCTCCGCCGCCCCCCGCAGTGCCTCACGGAGCCGGGCGCGGGCGGTGCCGCGGCTGCCCGCGGGGCCGGTCAGCAGCTCCCGCAGCAACTCGCCGAGCTCCGCGTCGGCCCGCTCCTCGGAGGCCAGCAGGGCGCCGATCCGGGCCGCGGTCTCCATCGCCTGCGCCAGCCGGGCATCCGGCGGGGTGCCCAGGCCGCCCAGCTCCAGATCGGACAGGTGCCCGTCGTCCAGCAGCCAGACATAGCCGCGCACCACGCCGCGGTGCAGCACCGGCAGGCAGATGCGGCCCATGAAGACACCGGCGGCCGGGTCCGGCGGAATGCGCAGCGGGGCCTGGGCCCGCGCGATGCCGAAGCCCTCGAACCAGGCCCGGACGGCCGCGGTGGAGCGGCGCTGCAGGATGGAGCGGGTGCGCACCGGGTCCAGTGGTAGCTCGCCGACCTCGCCCTCGCTGTCGTGCGCGCCGAAGGCGATCAGTACGAAGTCGCGGTCCTCCAGGGTGGCGGGTGCGCCGAGGGTGGCCGAGATCTCGTCCACCAGCTGCTGATAGTCGCCGCGCATCGGCCGCGCCGCTCCCTCCGGGTCTCCCGGGCCCCGCACCGGACCGCTCACCCTGCTCGACAGAACACTCCCACCCCATTGTCATACATCTGTCTGAGATCGTGGCCACGAACGCGTGACAGGTGTCGATGGTCTTACTCCGAGGCGGTCCTTAGGTTTCAAGTGGCTGAATGTGGTCGGTGCCCCTGCGCCCGGCCGTTCGAAGAATCACCACATCGGAGGTGCCCCGTGCTGGGTCCCGTGCTGCTCGCCGCCGCGCGAAGCGACGCCATCCGCCGTATCGTCTCGGCCACGCCGGTCACCCGCCCCGTGGTGGACCGCTTCGTGGCCGGTGAGCGGCTGAACGAGTCCATGTCGAACGTACGCTCGCTGAGCCAGCGCGGCATGGAGGTCACCCTCGACTTCCTCGGTGAGGACATCACCGACCCGGCCGAGGCGCTGCGCAACCGCGACGCCTACCTGGCCCTGGCCGCGGCGCTCAAGGACGAGGGTCTGGGCGAGCGCGCCGAGATGTCGGTCAAGCTGTCCGCCTTCGGGCAGGCGCTGTCCGGCGGCCACGACCTGGCGCTGGCCAACGTGACCCCGGTGGTCGAGGCGGCGGCCGAGGCCGGCACCACGGTCACCCTGGACATGGAGGACCACACCACGGTCGACTCCACCCTGGCGATCCTGTCGGAGCTGCGCAAGCGCTTCCCGCAGACCGGCGCGGTGGTCCAGTCCTACCTGTTCCGCACCGAGGACGACTGCCACATGCTCGCCGGCGAGGGCTCCCGGGTGCGGCTGGTCAAGGGCGCCTACAAGGAGCCGGCCAGCGTGGCGTTCCAGGACAAGCGCGAGGTGGACCGGGCCTACGTCCGCTGCCTGAAGATCCTGATGGCGGGCAAGGGCTACCCGATGATCGGCTCGCACGACCCGCGACTGATCGCGATCACCCAGGAGCTGGCCCGCAAGTACGGCCGCAAGCTGGACGAGTACGAGTTCCAGATGCTGTACGGCATCCGTGAGGCGGAGCAGCAGCGACTGGTGGCAGAGGGTCACCGTATGCGGATCTACGTGCCGTATGGCACAGACTGGTACGGGTACTTCATGCGGCGTCTCGCCGAGCGCCCCGCGAACCTGACCTTCTTCCTGCGTTCGCTCGTCAGCCGCGGCTGACGAGGACGTCCGGCGGGGCCGACCGGGGCCCGGGGACATGTCCCCGGACGACCGCGGTCTGCGTACGCTCGTCAGCGACGGCTGACCCGCCCGCGCCGGCGGGGGCGACACCCCGCCGGCGTCCAGAGGTTCCTCGTACAACCGAGATTCGAAGGAGACACGGCCCCCATGGACGCTGTGACCCAGGTCCCCGTGCCGGTGAACGAGCCGGTGCACACCTACGCTCCCGGCACCCCGGAGCGCGCCCGTCTGGAGACCAAGCTCAAGGAGCTGGCGCAGAACCCGATCGAGCTGCCGATGACCATCGGCGGTGAGAAGCGGATGGGCGGTGGCGAGCGCTTCGACGTGGTGCAGCCGCACAACCACTCCGCCGTTCTCGGCACCTACGCCAACGCCACCCAGGCGGACGCCCAGGACGCCATCGACGCGGCCCTGGCCGCCGCGCCGGGCTGGCGCGCGACCAGCTTCGACGACCGCGCGGCGATCATCCTGCGCGCCGCCGAGCTGCTGGCCGGCCCGTGGCGGGAGACCATGGCCGCCTCCACCATGCTGGGCCAGTCCAAGACCGCCCAGCAGGCCGAGATCGACACCCCCTGCGAGCTGGTCGACTTCTGGCGGTTCAACGTCCACTTCGCCCGCCAGATCCTGGCCGAGCAGCCGGCGGTCAACTCGCCGGGCGTGTGGAACCGCATGGACCACCGCCCGCTGGAGGGCTTCGTCTACGCGATCACGCCCTTCAACTTCACCGCCATCGCCGGCAACCTGCCGACCGCCCCGGCCCTGATGGGCAACGTGGTGGTCTGGAAGCCGTCCCCGACCCAGACCCACGCCGCCGTGCTGCTGATGCAGCTGCTGGAGGAGGCCGGGCTGCCCAAGGGCGTCATCAACCTGGTCACCGGTGACGGCAAGGACGTCTCCGAGGTGGCGCTGAACCACCCCGACCTGGCCGGCATCCACTTCACCGGCTCGACCAAGACCTTCCAGTACCTGTGGAAGACGGTCGGCAACAACATCGAGAAGTACAAGACCTACCCGCGACTGGTCGGCGAGACCGGCGGCAAGGACTTCATCGTCGCCCACCCGACGGCCGACCGGGCGGTGCTGAAGACCGCGATGACCCGCGGCGCCTTCGAGTTCCAGGGCCAGAAGTGCTCCGCGGCCTCCCGCGCCTACGTCCCCCGCTCCATCTGGGAGGACGGCTTCAAGGAGGAGTTCGCGGCCGAGGTCGACGGGCTCACCATGGGCGACGTCACCGACCTGTCGAACTTCATGAGCGCGGTCATCGACGAGCGCTCCTTCGCCAAGAACAAGGCGGCGATCGACCGGGCCAAGGCCGACTCGACCGTCGAGGTCGTGGCCGGCGGCACCTACGACGACAGCACGGGTTACTTCGTCCGCCCGACGGTCCTGGTCTCCACCGACCCGGAGAACGAGATCTTCAAGGACGAGTACTTCGGCCCGATCCTCGGCGTCTACGTCTACGACGACGAGAAGTACGAGGAGATGCTGGAGCAGATGGAGTCGGCGTCCGCCTACGGGCTGACCGGCTGCGTCATCGCCCAGGACCGGGTCGCCGCCGCGGAGACCTGCGAGGCGCTGCGCTTCGCCGCGGGCAACTTCTACATCAACGACAAGCCCACCGGTGCGGTGGTCGGCCAGCAGCCGTTCGGCGGCGGCCGGGCCTCCGGCACCAACGACAAGGCCGGTGCCAAGCAGAACCTGATGCGCTGGACCTCCACCCGCTCCATCAAGGAGACGCTGGTCCCGCCGACGGACTACCGCTACCCGCACATGGGCTGAGCCGCACGGCTCCCCCACGGAACACCGCCCCCGTCCGGACCCCCGCCGGCCGGGGGCGGCCCCATTGGCGCGCCGTCCCATGGACGCTCGGCGGCGGCCGGTGCTAGCGTCTGCTCGACAAGTAGGCGCCTTTCACCACGATGAACAGTGCTAACCAGGACCCAGGTGCCGGCGGCACGACCTGCGCCGAAGGCACCCCGGTACGAGTGGTGCGCGGCAGCGCCGCGCACCGGACCGCACCCCGCGAGCCGGGGCCGGACGGGGGTCAGCCCGGGCCCGCGGTGCGGTCGGCCGGACAGGGCCTAAGGGCGCACCGTCCGCGGGCGCCGTCTCAGATAGTAGGAAGTCCGAGTATTGAGGCAGACAGCCCGGCTCGGCTGGCTTACGTTGGTGTAAGCCGAAGGTCTCCACCACCCTGGGGGCACCTCCCAGCCGCGACTGGGAGCGATGGCGGCTGCGGCCCCGTGCGGGCACAGGTGATCCCTGCCGCACCCCGGCCCCCGCCCACTTTCCGGCATCCACCTTCTCGGGGCTCCCCCTGCATGCCAGGGCCCCTTCAGTCAGAGGAGACGTGACCATGGCCGAGACCACCGCTGCCCGCAGGACCTTCCCCCGTGGTGCCGCGCACCCGGCGAGTACGCCCACCCGCCGCCGCAGGGCCGGCGACGCCGACCGCAAGGCCGCCGCCGCGGCCCTCCAGCGAGCCCTGGACCGCCGCGACAACGGCGGCGCCTGGGGCCATCTGCCCCAGGCCTGAGGCGCCCGGTCACCGGGAGCGCCGCACCGTGAAGTGGTCGATCCGCTCACCCGATTCGGCCAGCGCGCTGACCCGCATCTCGGGCCTGCTGCCCGGCCGCACCCGGACCGACAGGAACGAGTGGCCGGTGTAGCGGACCCGCGACCACTCCACGGTGTCCAGCTCCTTCTGGTGGTATCCGGTCCAGTGGTAGGTCTCCACCCGCTCCACGTCCTTCTCGTGCCCCTCGTAGCTGTCCGGGGCGGGGAAGGAGAAGAGCATGGCGCCGCCGCCACCCGCCGTCACATAGACCAGTCCGTCGCGCACCGGGTCGGTGTGCTCGCCGATCGGGACCTTCCGACCGGGCCTGCCGCCCCGGATCGCGTCGGTGCGCTCGTAGACGTGGTTGTGGCCGTTGATGGCCAGATCCACCTGGTGCTTGTCGAACAAGCGCACCCAGGCGTCCCGGACCCCGCCGTCCGAGGCGTGCGCGTTGGTGGTGGAGAAGGCGCAGTGGTGGTGGAAGACCACGATGAAGTCGATCCCGGGGGTCCTCCGCAGCCGCCCCAGTTCGCGGTCGAGCCAACGGGTCTGCCTGCCCTCGGTGTAGCCGCGGTTGGCGGGGATCTCGTGGCTCACGTCGTTGGCGTCCAGCGCCACCACGCCCAGATTGCCGTAGACGAAGGAGTAGACCCCGGGCGCCTTGCGCGGATCCGGGCCGGTTGGCGGCAGCGACCAGCGCGCCAACTGCCCGCCGTAGCCGTCGGGGGAGTACCAGGCCTCCATGTCGTGGTTGCCGGTGGTGACCATCCACGGCACCCGCGAGGCCACCGCGTCGTTCTGGTTCAGGAACTGGTCCCACAACCGGGCGTCGTAGCGGTCCGCGGTGCTGCCCTGGCCGTAGGAGTCCGCGTAGCAGATGTCCCCGGCGTGCAGGTGGAAAGCCGGATCCTGACCCAGGATCAGCTGGTCGTTGGCGAGCGCGTCATAGCTGATGCCCTGGTCGCCGAAGGCGGTGAAGGTGAAGGCCTCCGCGGCCCGCGGGGCGGTGCGGAAGGTGCCGAGCGAGCCGTAGTGGTTGGGCTCGGCCGGGTCCCACCCCTCGTGCCCCACTCCGTAGTAGTAGGTGGTGCCGGGGTGCAGCCCGTCCAGCGCGGCGTGCAGGTAGTACTGGTCGACGGCGGGCAGGCTGTCGCTCAGCGCCGGGGTGTGCAGATGCCGCACCTCCGCCTCGATCCGCCGGCTCAGCTCCCAGGGCCGCAGCCCCACCCGGACGAACGGCCCGCGCACCGGCAGCGGCACCTGCCAGGAGATCCGCATCTGGGTGCGCGGATCGGAGCCGAAGGTCAGGTGCCGACCGAACGGCGCCACCCGCCTCCCCGGTACCGCCCCGGTCGAGGGCGCGTACAGCATGGGTGTACCGAGGGGCTCGGTGGCCCGCGCCGAACCGCCGAGCAGGCCGGCGCCCAGCACCGTACCGGCCCCGGCCGCGCCGGTGCGCAGGGCGCTGCGGCGAGACAGCCGCCGGCGGAGGTAGTCGTGCTGCTCGGCCAGCGACATCCGGTCGGAGAGCTCCGTGGGGATGCCGAACCGCGGGATCTCGGAGGATGCGGGGGAGGGTACGGGGGCGGAGGAGGCTCCGCGCGAAGAGGCTGCCATACGGCGGAAGCTCCCCGGCCTTGTCGAGGGCCAGGCGTACGGAGGGTGAACGGGAGGCGTACGGGCACCCGTGTCCGTATCGCGGACGGTGCGTGTCAATCAATGAAACGGCAGGTAGGGTCCCGGTATGTCTCGCAGCATTCGCCTCGCAGTGATCCCTGGTGATGGAATCGGCCCGGAGGTCGTGGCCGAGGGCCTCAAGGTCCTCTCCGCCGTCCTTCCGCAGGACGTGAAGGTGGAGACTCGGGAGTACGACCTCGGTGCCCGGCGCTGGCACGCCACCGGCGAGACCCTGCCGGACGCCGAGCTGGAGTCCCTCAAGGGCCACGACGCGATCCTGCTGGGTGCCATCGGCGACCCCTCGGTGCCCTCCGGGGTGCTGGAGCGCGGGCTGCTGCTCAAGCTGCGCTTCGCCTTCGACCACTACGTCAACCTGCGGCCGTCCCGGCTCTACCCGAACACCGCCACCCCGCTCGCGCTCCGAGAGGAGCAGCGGGCGGCCGTGGACTTCGTGGTGGTCCGCGAGGGCACCGAGGGCCCGTATGTGGGCAACGGCGGCTCGCTGCGCACCGGCACCCCGGCCGAGGTGGCCACCGAGGTCAGCCTCAACACCGCCTACGGGGTGGAGCGGGTGGTCCGCGACGCGTACGCCCGGGCCGCCGCCCGGCCGCGCAAGAAGCTGACCCTGGTGCACAAGAACAACGTCCTGGTGCACGCCGGCCACCTGTGGAAGAACATCTTCGACGCGGTCGGCGCCGAGTACCCCGAGGTCACCACCGACTACCTGCATGTCGACGCCGCGACGATCTTCTTCGTCACCCAGCCGGAGCGGTTCGACGTGATCGTCACCGACAACCTCTTCGGCGACATCCTGACCGACCTCGCCGCCGCCATCACCGGTGGCATCGGCCTCGCCGCCAGCGGCAACATCAACCCCGGCGGCGCCTTCCCGTCCATGTTCGAGCCGGTACACGGCTCCGCCCCGGACATCGCGGGCACCGGCAAGGCCGACCCGACGGCGACCGTGCTGTCGGTGGCCCTGCTACTGCGGCACCTCGGCCACGACGCCGAGGCGGACCGCATCGAGGAGGCGGTCGCCGCGGACCTCGCCGAACGCGACCCGGCCACCGCCCGCACCACCCGCCAGATCGGCGACGCCCTCGCGGCGCGGGTATCCGGCTGAGCCCCGCGCTCCGATCACCGGCCCCTTGGCGCCGCCGGTACCGCCCCCCGGGCCCGGCGGGACTCCGGCACACACGCCGGAGTGCTGCCGGGGTCCCGCCGGAGCCCCGCGGAGGTCCGCGCCGGAATCCTGTGGAGGCTCGTCGAAGGGCCTTGACGGAGTCCCGCCGGAGTCCCGCGTGGCGGCCTGTGGGGGAGTCCCGCCGGAGTCCCGCCGGAGTTCCGTGGGGAGCCCCGCCGGAGTCCTGTGGTGAGTTCTGCCGCGATCCCACTGGAGTTCTGCCGGACTCTGGAGGACAATTCGGACGACTGTGCTATCGCGCGGTCGTGTGACCATCGACTTCGGGCCGTGCACACCCCTGCCCATCTCCCCCCGCGGGGGGATTCCCCGTGGGCGCCCACGAGCGATAATCGAACGTGGGACCGCACTATGAGGGAAGCTCGGACGTCCTAGCACCTGCGGGACGCGGCGTGAGCGCGGTCCGCCACGACAAAGGTGAAGGACACGTATCCCATGACGACGACCACGATCGCGCTCAAGCCCTCCTCGCATCCGCTGTCCGACGCGGAGCGGGAGCGGATCCTGGCCAACCCCGGTTTCGGCCGCCACTTCACCGATCACATGGTGACCATTCGGTGGAGTGAGGGGATGGGCTGGCACGACGCCCAACTCGTGCCATACGGGCCGCTGTCCATCGAGCCGGCGAACATGACCCTGCACTACGCCCAGACGATCTTCGAGGGCCTCAAGGCGTACCGCCAGCCGGACGGCGGCGTGGCCACCTTCCGCCCCGACGAGAACGCCAGGCGCTTCCAGGCCTCCGCCCGCCGACTCGCCATGCCCGAACTGCCCGTGGAGACCTTCGTCGCGGCCTGCGACGCCCTGGTCGCCCAGGACAAGGCATGGGTGCCCGCGAGTGGCGAGGCCTCGCTCTACCTGCGCCCCTTCATGTTCGCCAGTGAGGCGGCCCTCGGGGTGCGCCCGGCCACCGAGTACCTCTTCGTGGTCATCGCCTCGCCGGCCGGCGCCTACTTCCCCGGTGGCGTCAAGCCGGTCTCGGTCTGGCTCTCCGAGGAGTACGTCCGGGCGGCACCCGGCGGCACCGGCGCCGCCAAGACCGGCGGCAACTACGCCGCCTCGCTGGTCGCCCAGGCGCAGGCCGCCGAGAAGGGCTGCGACCAGGTGGTCTGGCTGGACGCCATCGAGCGCCGCTGGATCGAGGAAATGGGCGGCATGAACCTGTACTTCGTGTTCGGGAACCGCATCGTCACCCCCGAGCTGTCCGGTTCGCTGCTGCCCGGCGTCACCCGCGCCTCGCTGCTGCGCATCGCCGAGGACATGGGCTACGAGGTCGCCGAGGGCAGGATCTCGGTGGAGGACTGGAAGAACGGCAACGCGGACGGCTCGCTCACCGAGGTCTTCGCCTGCGGCACCGCGGCCGTCATCACCCCGGTCGGCTCGGTCAAGTCCGCCCGCGGTGACTGGACGGTGGCCGACGGGCAGCCCGGTGAGGTGACCCTCAAGCTGCGCAAGGCACTGCTGGACATCCAGACCGGCGCCGCCCCCGACCCCCACGGCTGGATGCACCGCCTCGGCTGAGCCGGTCCCTGCTTCCGCCCCGCGCCGGTGCGGGCAGGGGGCTGCCCGTCTGTGGAAACGGAGTCGGGCTGCGGCGTTTGACGGTGCGCCGCAGCCCGCCCCGTAGCCTTCCCCGCCGCGCCGGAGCACCACCGGAGCGGCGCTGGAAGGGGCCCGGGAGAGCGGGGCGGGGCGCCGCGGGAGGCGGCGAGCAGGCCCGGGGACGCCCTCCGCCCATCGGCGCCGGACCGCATGGTGAGACGCCCCGTCCGGTCCGCGCCCGATATGCCAGACTGTCGCCGTGCTCTCGTTCGCCACGATGATTGGCAGCAGGCGCGCCGGTCCGCAGTGACCACCCCGTACGACCCGGTACGGCGTGGACACCGTGTCCCCAGACCCGCGCGCAGACCTCTCGCACCCGCGAGGGGTCTTTTCGTTTTCCGGCCCACCCTCGGCGGGAGGAACGGCGCGAGGGATCATAGGGGGAAGCGGAACCGGTTACTCCGGAAGACCGATATCCCAGAGGGAGTCAGATCAGCATGACGGCCACAGGCACCACCGTCCCGGACGACCGCTTCCACATCTTCGACACCACCCTGCGCGACGGCGCGCAGCGCGAAGGCATCAACCTCACGGTCGCGGACAAGCTCGCCATCGCCCGGCACCTGGACGACTTCGGGGTGGGCTTCATCGAGGGCGGCTGGCCCGGCGCCAACCCGCGCGACACCGAGTTCTTCGCCCGCGCCCAGGCCGAGATCGACTTCCGGCACGCCCGGCTCGTCGCCTTCGGCGCCACCCGCAAGGCCGGCGTACGCGTCGAGGACGACCCCCAGGTGGCCGCGCTGCTGGCCTCCGGCGCCCCGGTGATCACGCTGGTCGCCAAGTCCCATGACCGCCATGTCGAACTGGCCCTGCGCACCACCCTCGACGAGAACCTGGCGATGGTCGCCGACACCGTCTCCTACCTGCGCGCCCAGGGCCGCCGGGTGTTCGTCGACTGCGAGCACTTCTTCGACGGCTACCGGGCGAACCCGGAGTACGCCAAGAGCGTGGTGCGCGCCGCCCACCAGGCCGGAGCCGAGGTGGTGGTGCTCTGCGACACCAACGGCGGCATGCTCCCCGCCCAGGTCCAGGCGGTGGTCGGCACCGTACTGGCCGACACCGGCGCACGGCTGGGCATCCACGCCCAGGACGACACCGGCTGCGCGGTGGCCAACACCCTGGCCGCCGTGGACGCGGGCGCCACCCACGTCCAGTGCACCGCCAACGGCTACGGCGAACGGGTCGGCAACGCCAACCTGTTCCCCGTGGTGGCGGCGCTGGAGCTGAAGTACGGGCGCCGGGTGCTGCCGGCCGGCTCGCTCGCCGAGATGACCCGGATCTCGCACGCCATCGCCGAGCTGGTCAACCTCACCCCCGCCACCCACCAGCCGTACGTCGGCGTCTCCGCCTTTGCCCACAAGGCCGGGCTGCACGCCTCCGCCATCAAGGTCGATCCCGACCTGTACCAGCACATCGATCCCGAACTGGTCGGCAACTCGATGCGGATGCTCGTCTCCGACATGGCCGGACGCGCCTCGGTCGAGCTCAAGGGCAAGGAGCTGGGCATCGACTTCGGCGGCGACCGCGAGCTGATCGGCCGGGTGGTCGACCGGATCAAGGAGCGGGAACTGGCCGGCTACACCTACGAGGCCGCCGACGCCTCCTTCGAACTGCTGGTCCGCGAGGAGTTGGAGCAGCGCCAGACCGGCCGGGCCCGCCGGTTCTTCCGGCTGGAGTCCTGGCGCACCATCGTCGAGAACCGCCCGGACGGCAGCCACGCCAACGAGGCCACCGTCAAGGTGCGGGCCAAGGGGGAGCGGATCGTCGCCACCGCCGAGGGCAACGGCCCGGTCGACGCCCTGGACCGGGCGCTGCGGGTGGCCCTGGAGCGGATCTACCCGCAGCTGGCGACGATGGAGCTGGTCGACTACCGGGTGCGCATCCTGGAGGGCAAGCACGGCACCCAGTCCACCACCCGGGTGCTGGTGTCCACCACCGACGGCCAGGGCGAGTGGTCCACGGTCGGCGTGGCGGAGAACGTGATCGCCGCCTCCTGGCAGGCACTGGACGACGCCTACGCCTACGGGCTGCGGCGGGCCGGCGCCGAACCCACCGAATAGTCCGGACGGCGGCGGCCCAACCGGGCGGCAGGCGCCGCGAACGGGCCCCGGGGCGAGCACAAGACGCCCCGGGGCCCGGCCCGTTGGCGCGGTGTTTCCTCCGACAGGTCTGGTCAGGCGGCGCGATCTCGGGCATCATCCCCCTGCCCCACCGCACCACACCCCCACTTC
>NZ_SRID01000155.1 GCF_004684805.1 Streptomyces palmae | reverse complement strand
TTCATAGTGTTTCGGTGGTTATAGCGTTAGGGAAACGCCCGGTTACATTCCGAACCCGGAAGCTAAGCCTTTCAGCGCCGATGGTACTGCAGGGGGGACCCTGTGGGAGAGTAGGACGCCGCCGAACAAATTTTGACAGAGGCCCTGGTGGGGAACTTCGGTTCCCCACCAGGGCCTTTTTGCTTGTCCGGGGTCCGTGCACGGGCCGTGAACCGGTACAGGTAAAGTCAAGAGACACATCATCGACACCGTCCCACAGGAGGCTCCCGGGTGGAGGTCCAGGAGACGCGCGTCCAGACCGACCGCGTCCTCACGATCCCGAACATCCTCAGCATGGCCCGGCTCGTCGGCGTACCGCTATTCCTGTGGCTGATTCTCCGGCCCGAGTTCGGCGGCCCGAAGAGTGACGGCTGGGCTCTGCTGGTACTGGCGCTCAGTGGGGTCAGCGACTATCTGGACGGGAAGCTCGCCCGCCGCTGGAACCAGATCAGCAGCCTCGGTCGCCTCCTCGACCCGGCCGCCGACCGGCTCTACATTCTGTCCACACTCATCGGGCTCACCTGGCGGGACATCCTGCCGATCTGGATCACCGCGGTCCTTCTCGCCCGTGAGCTGGTGCTGTTGGTGATGGTGGGAATCCTTCGCCGCCACGGATATCCCCCGCCCCAGGTGAACTTCCTCGGCAAGGCGGCGACTTTCAACCTCATGTACGCGTTCCCGTTGCTCCTGCTGAGTGACGGAAGTGGCTGGCTCGCCACGCTCGCTGCTATTTTCGGATGGGCGTTCACAGGATGGGGTACGACCCTGTATTGGTGGGCAGGAATCCTGTACGTGGTTCAGGTCCGCCGGCTCATCAGGGCGGACGCCGCGGCCGACTGAGCGTGCCCGTGTAGCGGCCGGAGCGGAGGCCGGGCACCCTGGAACCCCAGGAGCTTCCGGACGGGGGAAGTCGGCATCACCGTCGTCTCTTCGAGGAGGACGCTTCCGACATGAAGGCCGTCGTGATGGCCGGGGGCGAAGGCACCAGGCTTCGCCCCATGACCTCAAGCATGCCCAAGCCCCTTCTCCCGGTCGCCAACCGGCCGATCATGGAGCACGTACTGCGGCTCCTCAAGCGGCACGGGCTGAGCGAGACCGTGGTGACCGTCCAGTTCCTCGCCTCCCTCGTCAAGAACTACTTCGGGGACGGCGAGGAACTCGGCATGGAGCTGTCGTACGCCAACGAGGAAAAGCCACTCGGCACCGCCGGCAGCGTCAAGAACGCGGAAGAGGCGCTCAAGGACGATGCCTTCCTGGTCATCTCCGGCGATGCGCTCACCGATTTCGACCTGACCGAACTGATCAAATTCCACAAGGAAAAAGGCGCCCTGGTCACGGTCTGCCTCACCCGGGTGCCCAACCCCCTGGAATTCGGCATCACCATCGTGGACGACGCGGGCCGGGTCGAGCGCTTCCTGGAGAAGCCGACCTGGGGGCAGGTCTTCTCGGACACCGTCAACACCGGCATCTACGTGATGGAGCCCGAGGTCTTCCGCTACGTGGAGCCCGACGTTCCGGTGGACTGGTCGGGGGACGTCTTCCCGAAGCTCATGGAGGAAGGCAAGCCGATCTACGGCTACGTGGCCGAGGGCTACTGGGAGGACGTCGGCACCCATGAGAGCTATGTGAAGGCCCAGGCCGACGTCCTGGAGGGCAAGGTCGACGTCGAGATCGACGGCTTCGAGATCTCGCCCGGCGTCTGGGTGGCCGAGGGCGCCGAGGTGCACCCCGACGCGGTTCTCCGCGGCCCTCTCTACATCGGCGACTACGCCAAGGTGGAAGCGGATGTGGAAATCCGCGAACACACTGTGGTCGGCTCCAACGTGGTCGTCAAGAGCGGAGCCTTCCTGCACAAGGCCGTGGTCCACGACAACGTCTACATCGGGCAGCAGAGCAATCTGCGCGGCTGCGTCATCGGCAAGAACACCGATATCATGCGGGCCGCCCGGATCGAGGACGGCGCCGTCATCGGCGACGAATGCCTGGTGGGCGAGGAATCCATCGTCCAGGGCAATGTCCGGGTCTACCCCTTCAAGACCATCGAGGCCGGCGCGTTCGTCAACACCTCGGTGATCTGGGAGTCCCGCAGCCAGGCGCAGCTGTTCGGCGCCCGGGGCGTCTCCGGCATCCTCAACGTCGAAATCACGCCGGAACTCGCGGTCCGTATCGCCGGCGCCTATGCCACCACCCTCAAGAAGGGCGCCACCGTCACCACCGCCCGCGACCACTCGCGAGGCGCCCGTGCCCTCAAACGCGCGGTGATCTCCGCCCTCCAGACCAGCGCCATCGATGTACGGGACCTGGAGAACGTGCCCCTGCCGGTGGCCCGGCAGCAGACCGCGCGCGGCAGTGCCGGCGGCATCATGATCCGTACCTCGCCCGGGGTGCCCGACTCGGTGGACATCATGTTCTTCGACGAGCGCGGCGCGGACCTGTCCGCGGCCGGCCAGCGCAAGCTGGACCGGGTCTACGCCCGTCAGGAGTACCGCCGTGCCTTCCCCGGCGAGATCGGCGACCTCAGCTTCCCGTCCAGCGTCTACGACTCGTACACCGGATCGCTGCTGCGCGCGGTGGACACCACCGGTGTCACGGAGGCCGGGCTGAAGGTCGTGGTGGACGCCTCCAACGGCAGCGCCGGGCTGGTGCTGCCCAGCCTGCTGGGCCGGCTGGGCGTGGACTCGCTGACCATCAACCCGGGACTGGACGAGACCAGACCCACCGAGACCGCCGAGGGACGCCGTTCCGGGCTGGTGCGGCTCGGTGAGATCGTCGCCTCGGCGCGCGCCGCGTTCGGCGTGCGCTTCGACCCGGTCGGCGAGCGGCTCTCCCTGGTGGACGAGAAGGGCCGGATCGTGGAGGACGACCGGGCCCTGCTGGTGATGCTGGACCTGGTCGCCGCCGAACGGCGCAGCGGCAAGGTGGCCCTGCCGGTCACCACCACGCGCATCGCCGAGCAGGTCGCCGCCTACCACGGCACCCAGGTCGAGTGGACCACCACCTCCCCGGACGACCTCACCCGAGTGGGCCGCGGGGAGACGACGATCTTCGGCGGTGACGGCCGCGGCGGCTTCATCGTGCCCGAGTTCAGCAGCGTCTTCGACGGTGCCGCCGCCTTCGTCCGGCTGATCGGGCTGGTGGCCCGTACCCAGCTGACCCTGAGCCAGATCGACGCCCGTATCCCGCTCGCCCATGTGCTGCGCCGCGACCTGGCCACCCCCTGGGCGGTCAAGGGACTGGTGATGCGGCGGGTGGTGGAGGCCGCCGGTGACCGCTCCGTGGACACCACCGACGGGGTGCGGGTGGTGGAGGCCGACGGCCGCTGGGTGATGGTGCTGCCGGACCCGGCCGAGGCCGTCACCCATCTGTGGGCCGAGGGCCCCGACGACGCCTCCGCGCGGGCCCTGCTGGACGAGTGGACACAGGTGGTGGAGGGCGCCGGCCCGTGATGTCGGGCGCCGCGGGCCGCCACCCGGCGCCCGCGGCGTGAGCGGCCGGGGGCGCCCACCGTCCGGGCCCGCTCCGGCGCGCCGCCAGGGCCATTGGGTGGCGGCGCCCCCGACGTGCGACGATGTGCGGCATGTCGCAGCAGCCCCCCATTCGGAGCACCGCATCACCGCCTTCCCGTCCGCGGCTCGATGCGTCCATGTCGCTGCTGACCAATGTGATGGAGCACAGCCTGGACGAGGGATACGCCGAGGCCGCCGCGCGCCGCGGCAGCACCGGCAGCCAGGGACTGCCGCGTACCCTGCGGGCCAAGCTGGGCCTGTCCTTCGGGCTGGTCCTGGCCGCCGTCGTGGTGACCATCGGCGCCGCCGAGGCGCGGATATCGGCGCCCACGCTGGCCAAGGAGCGGCATGAGCTGATCGACCGGATCGAGTCGGAGACCTCCGACGCCGACGATCTGGAGAAGGACGTGGACGCCCTCCGCGAGCAGGTGGGAGGCATACAGCGCAAGGCGCTGAAGAAGTACGGCGGTGACGGGGCCGAGACCGTGGCGCTGCTGGCCGGGGCGACCGAGGTCACCGGCCCCGGGGTGAAACTGGTCGTGGACGACGCCAAGGCCGCCGACCAGGGCGGCGGGGGCCCGCGGGAGAGCAACGGCTTCTCGGACACCGGCCGGGTACGCGACCGGGACATGCAGCGGATCGTCAACGGGCTGTGGGAGTCCGGCGCGGAGGCGATCGCGGTCAACGGGCAGCGGCTGACCTCGCTCTCGGCGATCAGGGCCGCGGGAGACGCCATACTGGTCGACAACAAACCGCTGGTGCCGCCGTATACGGTACTGGCGGTGGGGGACGGTCCGCGGTTGAGCTCCGCGTTCCAGGACAGCGCCGACGGACAGTACCTGCGCGTGCTGCGCGACAACTACGGCATCCGCGCGCGCATTTCCGCCCAGGACGAGGTCCGGCTGCCGGTCGCGCCGAGTCTCATCGTACGTACCGCAGAGCCGACCGGCAGGGCCGCCGTGAAGAGCGGCTCGGAACCAGGGAAGGGCACGGGCACATCGTGATCGCCGTTTTGGGCCTCATCGTCGGAGTGGTGGTCGGACTGGTCGTCCGCCCCGTGGTGCCGACGGCGGTCGAGCCCTACCTGCCGATCGCCGTGGTGGCGGCGCTGGACGCGGTGTTCGGCGGGCTGCGGGCCATGCTGGACGGCATCTTCGACGACAAGGTCTTCGTGGTCTCGTTCCTCTCCAACGTCGTGGTGGCCGCGCTGATCGTCTTCCTCGGTGACAAGCTCGGCGTCGGCGCCCAGCTGTCCACCGGCGTGGTCGTGGTGCTCGGCATCCGGATCTTCTCCAACGCGGCCGCGATCCGCCGGCACGTGTTCCGGGCGTGAGGCCGATGAACCAGGACCAGACCCCGCACGGACCGGGCGACGAGGGCGACCGAACCCGGCGCCCGCATCACGGCCGGCACCAGGAGGGCCGCCACCGGCCCGCCCGCCCCGAGCCGCTGCCCGGGGCGCGTCGGACGCCGCTGCCACCGCACCGGCCCCCGACGGCCCCGGCCGGTGACCAGGGCACCGGGGAGGGGGGCGACGGTCGCCCGCCGCGGACCGGCCGGCAGCGGCTGGTGCAGAGCCTGTGGCCGCCCCGGCTGACCCGGGCCCAACTCACCATGGCCCTCCTGCTGTTCGTCCTCGGCCTCGGTCTGGCCATCCAGGTGCGCTCCACCAACGAGGACAGCGTGCTGCGCGGCGCCCGGCAGGAGGACCTGGTGCGGATCCTCGACGAGGTCGACAACCGCACCCAGCGCCTCCAGGACGAGAAGCGGCGGCTGGAGGGCCAGCGCACCGAGCTGGAGAACAGCTCCGACCAGGCGGAGGAGGCGCGCAGGCAGACCCTCCAGAAGGAGCAGCAACTCGGGGTGCTCGCGGGGACGGTCGCCGCCCAGGGGCCGGGCATCGAGTTCACCATCCGCGACGGCCACGGCGCCGTGGAGGCCGACATGCTGCTCGACGCCATCCAGGAGCTCCGGGCCGCGGGCGCCGAGGCGATCCAGGTCAACGATGTGCGGGTGGTCGCGGACAGCTACTTCACGGACGCCGCGGACGGCGTCCGGATCGACGGGCAGAAGATCGACCAGCCGTATGTCTTCAAGGTGATCGGGAAGCCTGATGATCTGGAACCCGCGCTGAACATCCCGGGCGGCGTGGTGCAGACTCTCAGGAAGGAACGGGCCGTGGCGGACATCCGGCGGTCCGAAAAGGTCATCGTGGACGCCTTGCGGCCGTTGAAGAGCCCTGACTACGCTCGGTCGTCATCGCGATGAGGTGGGGAGATATGGCGCGATCTGTGCCAACGCGGCAAGTTGTGGGGGGTCGGAGCACCAGATCAGTGGTGCGTGGTGGAAACTGTCTGTCGGTCACGGACGTTGTATGGGTGTCCGGGTCGACCGGTGTGTGCATCGAGGGATACAGCGAGGGTTTGTCCTGCCCCACGGGCGGGTCTGTTTCGGTCAAGGGGAATCGCCCGTGAAGTTGTTCGGGAAGTTGTTCGGCAAGAGCGCGCGTCAGGACGGCGGCAGCGGCACGGCCCGCCACCGCGTCCAGCAGCCGATGGAAGGCGGTGGCGCCGGCGAGCAGCAGCGCCCGCTCTTCCGTGATCAGGTCGGTTCGCAGGGTGGGGTTCCGGGCGGGCAGGGCGCGCCGTCCGCCGACCCCGCCGGTGCCGGCCGCATAGGTTTTCAGGAGCCGGCAGCCGCCCGCGGCGGCGGTCTGCCCGTCTGTCCGCGGTGCGGCCACCAGGCCGGCGCGACCAGCCGTTTCTGCTCCAACTGCGGCACTCCGCTGCGCGGCGACGCCGTGCCCGAGCGTGCCTCGGAGACCACCTCGACCATCTCCATCAGCGGGCTCGAGGCGTACGACTCCGAGACGACCGGGCAGACCCAGCTGCCGTCGCTCTCCCCGGAGGCGCAGGCCGCCGTGGACGCGCTCCCGCTGGGTTCGGCGCTGCTGGTGGTCCGGCGCGGGCCGAACTCCGGCAGCCGGTTCCTGCTCGACAGCGAGCTGACCACGGCCGGACGCCACCCGCAGAGCGACATCTTCCTGGACGACGTGACCGTCTCGCGTCGCCATGTGGAGTTCCGGCGCGGTACGGACGGCCGCTTCACGGTCGCGGACGTCGGCAGCCTGAACGGCACCTACGTCAACCGGGAGCCCATCGAGGCCGTGCCGCTGAACAACGGCGACGAGGTCCAGATCGGCAAGTACCGGATGGTCTTCTACGCGAGCCAGCGGGGCGTCGGTATCTGACCCCCAGGGGAAGGTCCATGCTGCATTCACCGTCGGGCGGCGCCGCTTCCGGCGCCGCCCCGTCCGGCCGCCTGATGAGCATCGGCGCGGTGCTCAACCTGCTCCGGGACGAGTTTCCCGAGGTCACCATCTCGAAAATCCGCTTCCTGGAGGCGGAGGGGCTGGTGGAGCCGCAGCGCACGCCCTCGGGTTATCGGAAATTCACCCCGCGGGACGTGGAGCGGCTCTCCCGCATCCTGCGGATGCAGCGGGACCACTATCTGCCCCTCAAGGTCATCCGGGAGCATCTGGACGCGCTGGAGCGCGGGGAGCCGCTGCCGCTGCCCGCCTCCTCCGCCGCACCGGGCCGGGAGCTGCTGGACGAGGTCGAATTCGACCTGGACCGGCCCACGGCGGCCCGGCTGGGCCGGGCCGAGCTGCTGGCCGCGGCCGAGGCCGGCGAGGACGAGCTGGCCGAGTGGGAGTCGTACGGGCTGATCAGCCCGGTCGGCGAGGGCGGCTACGACGCCGAGGCGGTCACCGTGGCCAAATTGATCATGGATCTCGGCCGCTTCGGATTGGAACCCCGCCATCTGCGGACGGTCAAGGCCGCCGCCGAACGTGAGGCGGACCTGGTGGACCAAGTGGTCGCGCCGCTGCGTCTGCACCGGAATCCGCAGACCAGGGCCCATGCGGAGGCCACCTCCAGGGAGATCGCCGCACTTGCGGTCCGGCTGCACACGGCCCTGCTCAGGACGGCGCTGAGCGCCCGCCCGGACTGACCGAACGCAGGCCCGACTATCCAAACCGGCCGCCCACGTCCTAGGGTTGCTATGTGAACGAGCTCGACGTCGTGGGTGTCCGGGTGGAAATGCCCTCCAACCAACCGATCGTGCTCCTGCGTGAAGTGGGAGGCGACCGGTACCTCCCCATCTGGATCGGACCGGGGGAAGCCACCGCCATCGCCTTCGCCCAGCAGGGCATGACGCCGGCGCGCCCCCTGACGCACGACCTGTTCAAGGACGTGCTGGAGGCCGTGGGGCAGACGCTCACCGAGGTCCGGATCACGGACCTGCGCGAGGGGGTCTTCTACGCCGAGCTGGTCTTCGCCAGCGGGGTGGAGGTCAGCGCCCGTCCCTCCGATGCCATAGCGCTCGCACTGCGCACCGGGACGCCGATCTACGGCAGCGACGGGGTGCTCGACGACGCGGGCATCGCCATCCCGGACGAGCAGGAGGACGAGGTGGAGAAGTTCCGCGAGTTCCTCGACCAGATCTCGCCGGAGGACTTCGGGACCGGCAACCAGTAAGGGATTTCCGGTCCGCCGCGTACGCGCATTCGAGTAGCCTTTCCCCCGGGACGGACACGGGAAACCACCCTCAGGGTGATTATCACTCGGCGTGCCGAGTGTGGCGATCGTTGACGCACCCCGGGTGACTGCCTACCGTCGAGGGGCAGGTCAAGGACGGAGGTCGGCGTGAGAAGCACCGGCGAGGGCACGGCGGCAGGCGGTCCGTATCCGCTCCAGGGGGGTGCACCGGCCGAACCGGCTCCCCGGCACCGCATCGCGGCACAGGCCGCTCCCGGCCGGGAGCGTGTCGCGGAGGAGGTCGGATACCGCGGCCCCACCGCGTGCGCCGCGGCGGGGATCACCTACCGCCAGCTGGACTACTGGGCGCGCACCGGGCTGGTGGAGCCCAGCGTGCGTCCCGCCTACGGCTCGGGCACCCAGCGGCTGTACAGCTTCCGGGACGTGGTCGTCCTCAAGATCGTCAAGAGGTTGCTGGACACCGGGGTGTCCCTGCAGAACATCCGCACCGCCGTGCAGCACCTGGGCACCCGGGACCTGGCGGATCTGGCCCGGATGACCCTGATGAGCGACGGGGCCACGGTCTACGAGTGCACCTCCCCCGACGAGGTCGTCGAACTGCTCAAGGGCGGCCAGGGCGTCTTCGGTATCGCGGTGGGCGTGGTCTGGCGGGACGTGGAGAGCGCCCTGTCCCAGCTGCACGGTGAGCGGGTGGACACCGGCGAGACCCTGGTCGGGCACCACCCGGGCGACGAGCTGGCGCGACGCCGCAACCGCGCGGTCTGACCCGGGCGGCCGCGCCCGCGCCCGAGTGTCAGTGGTATGCGGCAGCATCGGTAGCTGTGAGAGATGCGCCGACGATCCTGCATCTGGACATGGACGCCTTCTACGCCGCGGTGGAGCAGGCGGCCAAGCCCAGCCTGCGCGGAAAGCCCGTGATCGTCGGCGGGCTCGGGCCGCGCGGGGTCGTCGCCACCGCCTCGTACGAGGCCAGGGTCTTCGGGGTGCACTCGGCGATGGCCATGGGGCAGGCCCGCCGACTGTGCCCCAACGCCGCCTACCTCACCCCCCGCTTCTCCCTCTACCGCCAGGTCAGCGAGAAGGTCATGGAGCTGCTCGGCGAGCTGTCCCCGCTGGTCGAACCGCTCAGCCTGGACGAGGCCTTCGTGGACCTGGAGGCGGGCGGCGCGGCCGCGGACCTGGCCGGCGCCCGCCGGGTCGGGGAGCGGCTGCGTGCCGCGATCCGGGAGGCCACGGGGCTGAGCGGCTCGGTGGGGCTCGCCGGCTCCAAGATGCTCGCCAAGATCGGCTCCGAGCAGGCGAAGCCGGACGGGCTGGTGGTCATCGAGCCCGGCACCGAGCGGGAACTGCTGGCCCCCCTGACGGTGCGCACCCTGCCGGGGGTGGGACCGGCCACCGCGGAGGCGCTGCGCCGGGCGGGGATCCACACCGTCGCCGAGACCCGGGAGGCGGGCGAGGCGGAGCTGGTCCGGCTGCTCGGCAAGGCCCACGGCTCATCGCTGTACGCCATGGCCAACGGATGGGACGACCGCCCGGTGGTGGCCGAGCGCGAGTCGAAGTCGGTCTCGGTGGAGGACACCTTCGACACCGATGTCACCGACCGGCTGCGGGTGCAACTGGAGATCGCCAGGCTCGCCGACCGGTGCGTGGAGCGGCTGCGGGCCGCGGGCCGGTCCGGCCGCACGGTGGTCATCAAGGTGAGGCGGTACGACTTCTCCACCCTCACGCGGTCCGAGACGCTGCGCGGCCCCACCGACGATCCGGCGGTGGTGCGGGAGGCCGCGGCGAGGTTGCTGGAGCAGGTGGACACCACGGCAGGGGTGCGGCTGCTGGGCGTGGGCGTCACCGGGCTCGCGGACTACACCCAGGAGGACCTGTTCGCCCAGGCGGCACAGGCGGACCAGGACGCACGGCCCGCGGCGGCGGCGCCGGCACAGCCGGCCGCGGCTCCCGGCGCCTCCGGGGAGGGCGCCGGGCCGGCTCCGGGGACATCCGCCGTGAGCACCTCCGAGCGCCCGCCGGAGGCCCCTGACGGGCAGGCCGGGCCGCCGATACCGGGGCCGGGGCGGCAGGGCGGCCAGGAGTCCGGCCCGGGCCCCGGGCAGCCGTCGGAGCCGGGCGGGCCGAGGCGCTGGCTGCCGGGCAGTGATGTGACGCACGACGCCTACGGCGCCGGCTGGGTGCAGGGCAGCGGGGTCGGCCGGGTCACGGTCCGCTTCGAGGGGCCCTGGACACCGCCGGGCCGGGTGCGGACCTTCGCCGTCGACGACCCGGAGCTGCGGCCCGCCGAGCCGCCCCCGATCCTGACCTCGGCACGGCCGGACCAGGAGGCCCGTACCGCTGCGGGTCAGTCCTCCCCGTCCAGCCCGTAGTGGTGGTAGAGCTGGAGTTCCTGCTCGGGGGAGAGGTGGCGGCCGACGCCGAAGTCCGGGGCGTCCTTGATCAGCCCGCGCCCGTAGGGCACCCGCAGCGCGTCGTCCACGACCTCGCTCGGCTTCAGCGGTACGAACACGTCCCGGCCGAAGAGCCCGGTGCGTACCGCGGCCCATTCCGGCTCGCCCGTCGCGTCGTCCAGGTACACCTCGTCCACCGTGCCGAGCCGGGCGCCCTCGCGGTCGAATGCCTTGCGCCCGATCAGATGGCGCGGATCGATGTCGGTCTGCACGGTCCCTCCAACTGACAGCTGACTGCTCCCTGACACCTACGAAAAGCCACATCCGAGCAAAAGGCCACTTGAGAGGGGTGGTGAGAGGTCACCGACCGGTTCTGGGGGAGATCGACGCTGGTACTCTGGCGATGGCTGCTGACCCCGCGCGGGAGAGTCCTCCGTCGCATCGGCGGGGGCGCCGAAGGAGCAAATCCTCCCCGGAATCTCTCAGGCACATGAACCGCACGGGTGAGGTCACTCTGGAAAGCAGGGTGGGCGACGGGTGGACACCCGCTCCGGGACCCCTCCTCACCGACGGTGAAAGCCGGGCCGCCACGGCCCGGTGAAGCTCTCAGGTCGATGACAGAGGGGGAGGCCGTCCGGGTACCCGCGCCGTGGTGCCCCTCGAAGGTCGCACAGACCAGGAGGCCTCTCGCAGATGACCGCCAACCGCATCTCCCTCGAAGCGCTGGAGCGCGGCACTCCGTTCGCCCAGCGCCACATCGGCCCCGACAGCGAGGCCCAGGCGAAGATGCTCGCCCAGGTGGGCTTCGCCTCGCTGGACGAACTCACCGCGACCGCCGTCCCCGACGTCATCAAGAGCACCGAGGCGCTGAACCTCCCCGAGGCCCGCACCGAGGCCGAGGTACTCGCCGAGCTGCGCGGACTCGCCGACCGCAACCAGGTCCTGTCCTCCATGATCGGCCTGGGCTACCACGGCACCTTCACCCCGCCGGTCATCCTCCGCAACGTCATGGAGAACCCGGCCTGGTACACCGCCTACACGCCCTACCAGCCGGAGATCTCCCAGGGCCGGCTGGAGGCGCTCCTCAACTTCCAGACCGTGGTCGCCGACCTCACTGGGCTGCCCACCTCGGGTGCCTCGCTGCTGGACGAGGGCACCGCCGCCGCCGAGGCCATGGCACTGGCCCGCCGGGTCGGCAAGGTCAAGGACGGGGTCTTCCTGGTCGACGCCGACTGCCTGCCGCAGACCGTCGCGGTCATCCAGACCCGGGCCGAACCCACCGGCGTGGAGGTCGTGGTCGCCGACCTGAGCGAGGGCATCCCGGCCGAGGTCGCCGAGCGCGGCGTCTTCGGCGTGCTGCTCCAGTACCCGGGTGCCACCGGCGCCGTCCGCGACCCCCGGGCCGTCATCGAGCAGGCCCACGAGCTGGGCGCCATCGTCACCGTCGCCGCCGACCTGCTCGCGCTGACCCTGCTCACCTCGCCCGGCGAGCTGGGCGCCGACATCGCGGTCGGCTCCTCGCAGCGCTTCGGCGTGCCGATGGGCTTCGGCGGACCGCACGCCGGCTTCATGGCGGTCCGCGACACCTACGCCCGCAGCCTGCCCGGCCGCCTGGTCGGCGTCTCGGTGGACGCGGACGGCAACAAGGCCTACCGGCTGGCCCTGCAGACCCGCGAGCAGCACATCCGCCGGGAGAAGGCCACCAGCAACATCTGCACCGCGCAGGTGCTGCTCGCGGTGATGGCCGGCATGTACGCCGTCTACCACGGCCCGGAGGGGCTGGCGGCGATCGCCCGCCGCACCCACCGCTACGCCGCGGTGCTCGCCGCGGGCCTGCGGGCCGGCGGTGCCGAGGTCGTCGGCGAGGCCTTCTTCGACACCCTCACCGTGCGGGTGCCGGGCCGGGCTGCCGAGGTGGTGGCCGCGGCCCGCGAGGCCGGCGTCAACCTGCGGCTGACCGACGCCGACCACGTGGGCATCGCCTGCGACGAGACCACCGGACGCGAGCAGCTGGCCGCCGTCTGGTCGGCCTTCGGCATCACCGAGCTGCCGGCGATCGACGAGCTGGACGCGGCGACCGAGGACGCGCTGCCCGCCGGGCTGCTGCGCTCCGACGCCTACCTGACCCACCCGGTGTTCCACCAGCACCGCTCCGAGACCGCGATGCTGCGCTACCTGCGCCGGCTCGCCGACCGGGACTACGCGCTGGACCGCGGCATGATCCCGCTGGGCTCGTGCACCATGAAGCTCAACGCGACCACCGAGATGGAGCCGGTCACCTGGCCGGAGTTCGGCGGACTGCACCCCTTCGCGCCGGTGGAGCAGGCCGAGGGCTATCTGACGCTCATCCGCGAGCTGGAGGAGCGGCTGGCCGCGGTCACCGGCTACGACAAGGTCTCGCTGCAGCCCAACGCCGGTTCGCAGGGTGAGCTGGCCGGTCTGCTGGCGGTCCGCGCCTATCACCGGGCCAACGGCGACGAGCAGCGCACCGTCTGCCTGATCCCGTCCTCCGCGCACGGCACCAACGCGGCCAGCGCGGTGATGGCGGGCATGAAGGTCGTGGTCGTCAAGACCGGCGAGGACGGCGAGGTGGACACCGCCGACCTGCACGCCAAGATCGACAAGCACCGGGACGAACTCGCGGTGCTGATGGTCACCTACCCCTCCACCCACGGCGTGTTCGAGGAGCACATCTCCGAGATCTGCGCGGCCGTGCACGAGGCCGGCGGCCAGGTCTACGTGGACGGCGCCAACCTCAACGCGCTGGTCGGCCTCGCCGGGCCGGGCGCGTTCGGCGGCGACGTCTCGCACCTCAACCTGCACAAGACCTTCTGCATCCCGCACGGCGGCGGCGGTCCGGGCGTCGGCCCGGTGGCGGTCCGCTCCCACCTCGCCCCGTACCTGCCCAACCACCCGCTGCAGCCCACCGCGGGCCCGGAGACCGGGGTGGGCCCGGTGTCGGCCGCGCCGTGGGGGTCGGCGGGCATCCTGCCGATCTCCTGGGCGTACGTCCGGCTGATGGGCGGCGAGGGCCTGAAGCGGGCCACCCAGGTCGCGGTGCTCAGCGCCAACTACATCGCCAAGCGGCTCGAGCCGCACTACCCGGTGCTGTACACGGGACCGGGCGGCCTGGTGGCGCACGAGTGCATCATCGACCTGCGCCCGCTGACCAAGGCCACCGGGGTGACGGTGGACGACGTGGCCAAGCGGCTGATCGACTACGGCTTCCACGCCCCGACCATGTCCTTCCCGGTGGCCGGCACGCTGATGATCGAGCCGACCGAGAGCGAGGACCTGGCCGAGCTCGACCGGTTCTGCGCGACGATGATCGCCATCCGCGAGGAGATCGACAAGGTCGGCTCGGGGGAGTGGGCCAAGGACGACAACCCGCTGCGGAACGCCCCGCACACCGCGGCGGCGCTGGGCGGCGAGTGGAGCCACGCCTACAGCCGCGAGGAGGCCGTCTTCCCGGCCGGCGTCTCGGCCGCCGACAAGTACTGGCCGCCGGTGCGCCGGATCGACGGCGCGTACGGCGACCGCAACCTGGTCTGCTCCTGCCCGCCGCTGGACGAGTACGACGGCTGACCCGGAAGCGGGAGCGTTACGGGCGCTCCGCGCAGGGGCCGGTTCGGCGATCACGCCGGGCCGGCCCCGCCGCCGTCCACACCGCAGCCGCGCGCACCGCGGCCGAGACCCCCGCCGGCGGCCTTCGGGCGGGACTCGGGGACCGCGGGCCGAGGCCCTTCAGGCGGCCGTGGTGAGCAGTCGGGCGCCCAAGGGACGGTGCGGTGCGATGATCTGCCCGTCGGGCAGCAGTTCGCCGGTGTCCTCGAAGAGCAGGACCCCGTTGCACAGCAGGCTCCAGCCCTGCTCCGGGTAGTGCGCCACGACGCGCGCGGCCTCCCGGTCGGCGGACTCGGCTGTCGGACACGGCGGCTGGTGCTGGCACATGGCGGGGTTCTTTCCCTGGGATGTGGTGATGGCGCTGGTGCTGCGGCTCGATGCGGCATCCATGGCCGCCCCCCCGTTTCGGTCGGCTGATGGTTCCAGTGTTGCCCTACGGGCGTGATTCCGCAGGGATTTCGCTGCAGTGCTGCTCAACGAGGAAAGACGCGTCACCCATGCGGACGGTTCAGCGGAACCGCACGGTCCCTTCGGGGGGTTTCATATGGCCCAGGGGGACTAGCCCGCCCGTCGCCCACCACCACCCTCAACGGAGCGCTCCGCGCACACCCCCTTTTGCCCGTCGCCCACCACCACCCTCAACGGAGCGCTCCGCGCGCACCCCTTTTTGCCCGTCGCCCACCACCACCCTCATGGGAGCGCTCCGGGTGCACCCTCGTCCGTCGCCCACTGCCACCCTCATAGGAGGGCTTCGCGCGCCCCTTTTCGCCCGTCGCCCTCCACCAGCCTCAATCGAGCGCTCCGCGTGCCCCCTCGCCCCTGGCGCACCGCCGCCCTCCACGACGCTCAACGAGCCCCTCGCGCGCCCAGCCTGCCGTGTCGGTCGTTACGGTCAACGGTTCCCGCTCCGCGGGCTGTTGGGGCGGGCGGGGCG
>NZ_SRID01000154.1 GCF_004684805.1 Streptomyces palmae | reverse complement strand
ACCCCCTCCCGCCCCCGAGCGGCCGGTCCGCCGCCCGATCATCGGCTGGCGGCCGGCCGCCTCGGGCCCGCGAGGCTCGGTCGTGTCGGCGCCGCGCCGGGCCCGCGTCCGGTCTTCGGCGGCCGGCCGCCTCGGCCCGGGGGCAGACCCGGGCGCGCGTTCAGTCCTCGGCGACCGGGACCGGCACGGTCAGGCGCCGGTCGGCGAGGCTGCGGCCGACCTCTGCCGTGTACGTGCCGGGGATCCGCCGCCAGCGGCCGGTGGTACGTCCCGTGTCCGGCCCTTCGCCGCCCTCGGCGGGCAGCGTCTCGGCCCAGTACTCGGCGGCTCGGGCGGGCACCGGGATCCGGACCTCGGCGCAGTCGCCGGGCTCGGCCCGGACCGAGGCGAATCCGGCCAGTCGACGGGCCGGTCGCTCCACCGCCGCACCGCCCGCGCCTTCGTCCCCGCCCTCCGGCACCGCGAGGTAGAGCTGCACCACCTCGCGGCCGGGACGGGCCCCGGTGTTGCGCACCCGGACGGTGACCGCGCCCAGCCACTGCGCGCCATCGGCCCCGGCGGGCTCGAAGGCGGCCGACTCATAGGCCCATTCGGTGTATCCCAGCCCGTGCCCGAACCAGTACGCGGGCGTGCTCCCGGCCCGTTCCCAGGCCGGGTAGCCGATGAAGACCCCCTCCGTGTAGGGGAGTCGCCCCTCGCGCGGCGCCACCGTGCGCACCGGTGCGTCCGCCAGCCGTGCGGGCCAGGTGGTGGGCAGCCGGCCGCCCGGTTCGGCCGCCCCGAGCAGCACCTCGGCGAGCGCGGCCCCGGCCTCCTGGCCCGGGAACCAGCTCAGCAGCACCGCCGCGACCCGCTCGCGCCACGGCATCTCCACCGGGGCGCCGGAGTTGACCACCACCACGGTGCGGGGGTTGGCCGCGGCCACCCGTTCCACCAGCTCGTCCTGGCGGCCCGGCAGCCGCAGATCGGTGCGGTCGAAACCCTCGCTCTCCACCCGTTCGGAGGTGGCGACCACCACCACCGCGGCGTCGGCCGCCGCCGCCCGCGCCGCGGCCTCCTCGATCAGCTCCGCCGGGTCCCGCTCGGGCTCCCGGTGCAGCAGCGCGAAGCCGATCGCCCGGACCGGCGCGTCCTCCGGGGTGGCCACCACGCAGCGCAGGCTGACCTCCACCGGCTGACCGGCGGCCAGCTCGATCCCGCCGCGCCGTACCGGGGAGCCGAAGAACGCCTCGAAGGGGTCGGGGTGCTCGGCGCCCTGCTCCCCCTCGTACAGCGGCCGGCCGGCCACGGTGAGCCGGAAGCCGCCCAGCCCCCGGGTGCCGAAGGAGTGCTCGCCGCCGACCCGCGGGGTGAAGGTGCCGTAGGTCTCCACGCTGTGGATGTCGTCGAAGGACACCCCGGGCGGCAGGTCCCCGCCGAGCCAGCGCAACTCGCCGCCCGGCAGCGACTGGTCACCGAGGACGCGGCCGTCCCGGGCGCGGACCCGGGCGCGCAGCTCGAAGCCGGCGCCGGCCACCGTGAGTTCCTCGCCGAAGTCCGCGCCCACCGCGTGGTCCAGCAGCACCTCGGTCGGCAGCGCGGCGCGCAGTCCGTCCAGCGGGGAGACGACGCGCTCCGGGAACACCTGGGCGGAGCCGCCGCCCAGCACCCGGGCGTCCCGCGCGGCGGCGCCGATCAGCGCCAGGCTGCGGATCCGGCCGGGGTCGATCGGCAGCGCCGGCTCGCCACCCGGCGCCACCGGTTCGTTGCGCAGCAGCACCAGGGAGCGCCGGGCGATCTCGCGGGCCAGCTCCGGGCCGTCCACCGAGGCCGGCAGCTCGGCGGCGGCCACCGCGGGCGGCGCCCCGGCCAGCGCCCCGGTGCGGGCGGCGAGCAGCAGCACCCGGCGCACCGCCCGGTCCACCTCCTCCTCGCCGACCCGCCCGGCCCGTACGGCGGCGGCCAGGGCGGGCCCGTAGACGCCGGCCGGGCCGGGCATGGCGATGTCGAGGCCGCCGCGCAGCGCCCGTACGGTGTCCCGGGCGGCCAGCCAGTCGGAGACGACACAGCCGTCGAAGCCCCACTCCCCGCGCAGCACCTCCTGGAGGAGCGGCCGGTGCTCGGTCATGGTGGTGCCGTTGACCGCGTTGTAGGCGGCCATCAGCGCCCAGGGCCGGGCCCGCTCGACGATGAGCTCGAAGGGGGCCAGATACAGCTCGCGCAGCGCCCGCGGGTCCACGCGGTTGTCGACGGTGAAGCGCTCGGTCTCGGCGTCGTTGGCCACGAAGTGCTTCACGGTGGCGGCCACTCCGCCCTCCTGCACCCCGGCGACACAGCCCGCGCCGATCTCCCCGGTCAGCCGGGGATCCTCGCTGTACGCCTCGAAGTGCCGCCCGCCCAGCGGGGAGCGGTGCAGGTTCACGGTGGGCGCGAGCAGCACCCGCACCCCCTTGCGGCGCGCCTCCTGGGCGAGCAGCCGCCCGGCGCGGCGGGCCAGCTCCGGGTCCCAGGTGGCGGCGAGCGCGGTGGGGCTGGGCAGCGCCACCGAAGGGTCGTCGGCGCTCCAGCGCACCCCGCGCACCCCGATCGGGCCGTCCGACATCACCAGCGACTCCAGGCCGATCGCGGGGACGGCGGGCAGCGACCACATGTCCTGTCCGGCCAGCAGCCGGGCCTTGGTGTCCAGGTCCAGCCGGGCCAGCGCGCGCTCCACGGCCGCCGTCCGGGCCGCGTCCGGGGCCCCCGCCCGGGTGCCGTCCCGCAACCGGGCGGCGGCGCCGTCCTCCATCCGCTCCACCATGGCCGTACCTCCTCGTCATCGCACCGCCGGACCGCCGGGAGCCCGGTTCTCGCCGAGTTCATCCAGCCACCGGACCGCCGGCGGGCGATCCGCCGGAAGCTGTCTCCCCGTCATATCTCCACGCCGCTACGGCACATGCGGCCACCGGCGCGTTCATGGCCCGTCCATCCTCGACCCGAACCCCTGTGGACCGGTAGGTTTCGTTACCCCTACGTTATGAATAATGTCGTACGGTCTGCTCACGAACGCGATCGAAAGGCGGATCGGCGATGACACGGACCACGGGCGGCAGGCGGGGCGAGGGCCGGCGCGCGGAGATCGTCCGCTCGGCACTGGAGGTCATCGCCGAGCGCGGCTACCGGGGTGCCACCCTCTCGGCGGTCGCGGAGCGGGTCGGCCTCACCCAGCAGGGGCTGCTGCACTACTTCCCGACCAAGGAGGCGCTGCTGGTCGCCGTGCTCGCGGAGCGCGACCAGTGGGACACCGGCTCGGCCCGTCGCGGGCAGGGCGAGCCCTGGCCGCTGGACCTGCTCAGCGCCCTGGTCGAGTACAACGCCATGCGGCCGGGGATCGTGCAGACCTTCTCGGCGCTGCTCGGCGAGAGCGTCACCGACCACCACCCGGCGGGCGAGTTCTTCCGCCGGCGCTATGACCGGGTCCGGGCGGACATGGCGGACACCCTGCGCGGCGAGTTCGGCGACCGCCTGCCGAGCGGCCTCACCCCGGAGGCGGTGGCCCCGCTGCTGGTCGCGGTCTTGGACGGGCTCCAGTTCCAGTGGCTGCACGACCCGGAGCGGGTGGACATGCCCGCGGTGTTCCGGAGCTTCGTCGCCCTGCTGGGCGGCCCGGTCGAGGAGCGCGCCGACCGGGCGGGCGCCGAGCATGCCGCCGGCCCCGCCCGACCCGGGTACGCCACCGGCCCCGCCCGGCCCGAGCGGCACGGCACGCCCGGCGCGGCCGGCGCGGCCGGCCTCTGACCGCGCGGGGCCGGTCCCCGGTTCAGTCCGTGGCCTCGCTGACCAGCGTGATGGCGCGCTCCTCGGCCACCAGCACCTGGGGCAGCGGCAACCCGGAGACGGACTCCAGCCGCAACAGGGTGCCCTCCACCCGCGCCGCCCCGGCGCCGAAGCGGGTCCCCTCGCCGGACTCGGGGGCCCGCTCGACGTTGGCCCAGCGGTGCGAGCGCCCGTCGCAGACCGCCCCGATGGTGCCGCCGATGCTCTGCCGCTCCCCGCCCTGGACGAGCGTGGAACCGATCATCACGGGCCCGGTCAGCGCGGGGCCACCGCACCGGTAGGTGCCGGACAGCAGGATGGAGCCGCCCTCGGCGAGACGGCCGACGCTGTCGATGGTCAGGGCGTTCGGGGGCGCCGAGGCATCGGCGTGCGGCGGCACGGCCAGGGCCAGCAGCGCGGCCGAGAGGGCGGCAGCGACGGTGTAGCGGGGGTGCATGGCGTACCTCCATGAGTACGGGCGTGGCTCAGGACGCTCGTACGGGTACCGGGCCGGGCGCACCGGCGGCGGGACCCTCACCCGCCGGGTGGCGTGTCACCGCGGCGTACGGCCCATCGACCCCGCGCGCCGCCACGCCCTTGCCGCCTCACGGCACCCTCGGCAGCACGCCCGCCGATCCGCACGGCCGACCCGGCAACCCGGCCTCATCCCCCGCCACCTCACGGCAGCACGCGCCCACCGGTCCGCACGGCCGACCCGAGCGGCGCACAGCCCGCACGCCGGTCGCGGCCGGCGGCCCGCCCGAACCCCGGCACGGCCCCACTCCCCGCCGCTCACGGCGGCACCCCCGCACGCCCACCGGTCCGCACGGCCGGCCCCGCGCCGTCAGCCCGCGCGGCGGTCCTCGCTCGCGGCGTGGTCGTACGCGTCGCGGGCGTCGAGCAGTTCGTCCCAGTGCTCCCGGGTCCAGGCGCAGGCCACCGCGAGCGGGCCCAGCAGGCTGCGGCCCAGCGGAGTCAGTTCGTACTCCACGTGCGGGGTGGCCTCGGCGTAGACGGTGCGCTTGACCATGCCGTCGCGCTCCAGGGAACGCAGCGACTGGGTGAGCACCTTGGGGGTGACGCGGGCGAGCGGCACGCGCAGTTCGGAGAACCGGCGCGGTCCGTGCTCCAGGCAGGCGAGGATGAGCGCCGCCCATTTGTCGCCGAAGCGGATCGGGTTGTACGAGGACGGGCACAACTCGTCGAACATGTCGGCGGGTAGAGGTTCCCTCATTCCCTCACGATAGCCGGTATCCCCGGGGTAACCAGGGCCCCTTCTAGTCTCGGCCCACCGGTCGGGCACAGGGCCCCGACCCTGGTGAGAGGCGGTTTCCCATGAACATCGTGGTCTTCGGCGCGGGCGGCCGAGCCGGGCGGCGGGCGGTGGCCGAGGCACGCCGGCGCGGCCACCAGGTCACCGCCGTGGTGCGCGACCCGGCACGCCACGGCCATCTGACGGACGTACGGGTCGTGGCGGGCGATGTCACGGATCCGGCCGGCGTCGAGCGGGTGGCCGCCGACCACCAGGCCGCGATCAGCGCCGCGGCCGACCTGTCCGCGGCGCCGGACGCCTTCTTCACCGGCTCCGCCCGCGCCCTGGCCACCGGACTTCCGGCGGCGGGGGTGAACCGGCTGCTGGTGGTCGGCCTCGCGTCGGTCATGCCCGGGGCGTCCGGGAAGCCGCTGATGGACGAGCCCGGCTACCCGAGCGAGTACCGCTCCTTCTGCCTGGGCCACGCGGCCGGCCTGGAGGAGCTGCGCCGCCACGACATCGACTGGGCGTACGTGGCCCCGGCCGGCGACTTCGACCACGAGGGCGGGCGCAGCGGCCGGTACCGGGTCGCCGAACACGCCGACGCGGCCAGCCGGATCAGCTACCCGGACTTCGCGATCGCGCTGCTGGACGAGATCGAGACGCCCCGCCACCGCCGGACCGCCGTCAGCATCCGGGAGTCGTGACCCCGGTGGGGCGGGTGCCGCCGGTGCGGCGCGTCCGCCGGGGCGGGGGCGCTACGGCCGGCCGCTGAGCGCGTCCGCCGGGGCGGCGGGCTCGCCCGCCGGGGCCGCCGGGTCCAGGTCCGCGTCCTCCCCGGTGAGGTCGCGGACCAGCAGGGTGGCGCCGGCCACCGCCCCGGGCATCAGCAGCACCGCGACGAAAGGGATGAGGAAGAGCAGGGTCAGCGGCACTCCGAAGCCCAGGGTGAGCATCCGGCGTCCGCGCAGCATCCGCAGCCGCGCCTTGAGCAGCACCCCGCGCCGGGCGAGCGCCACGGCGGTCAGCTCCTCGGCGAGGAAGAAGCCGGAGACGCAGAAGCCGAGGGCCGGGATCAGGGTCTGGCCGATGAACGGCAGGAAGCCCAGGGCGAAGAGCAGCACGGCCCATATCGCCACCCGGATCACCAGGGCCAGGCCCTCCCGTGCCCCGATCAGCAGTTCCCGCCACAGCGGCAGCCCCGACTCGGGCGCCGTACCGCCCACCGAGAGGTCGACCCGCTCGGACAGCGACTCGTAGAAGGGCTGCCCCACCAGCAGGGTGACCGCGGTGAACGTGATCACGGCCAGCAGCAGGCTGGTGCCCACCAGCAGCACCGCCAGCGCGCCCCGGAACAGCCCCACCCAGGGATGGGACCAGTCGTCGGCGAACGGAGTGGCCCACGCGACGATGTCGTCGGTCCAGAAGAACAGCGCGACCAGCGCCGCCACGTACCCGACGAGGGTGATCAGGGCGGGGAGCATCCCAAAGCCCCACCAACGGCGGTGCCGGGCCACCCAGCGCTGCCCCTTGACCAGATAACCGAAACCTGCCGCAAGATCACGCATGGCCCGCAGCCTAGACGCTCCGCCGGGGAGGGTCCTGGCCGCGGGTCGATGGTGGCCGGAAGCGCGCTTCCCCTGGACTCCGTCCGATAGGTGTCCCCGGTGCTCCTGGAGGGGCGCGGCCCGGTCAGTCGGCGAGGCTCACGACCATCTTGCCGGTGTTGGCACCGCGCAGCATGCCGAGGAAGGCGTCCACGCCGTTCTCGATGCCCCGCACCACGGTCTCGCGGTAGTGCAGGCTGCCGTCGCGGATCCAGCCGCCCACCTCGGCCGTGAACTGCGGGCGCAGCGCCTGGTGGTCGTTGACCAGCATGCCCTGGATGCGCAGCCGCTTGCCGATGACCTGGGCCAGGTTGCGCGGCGCCGGTGACGGCTCGGTCTCGTTGTACTGCGAGATCATGCCGCAGACGGCGATCCGGCCGTGCACCTTCATGCAGCCGATGGCGGCCTCCAGGTGCTCGCCGCCGACATTGTCGAAGTAGACGTCGATGCCGTCCGGGGCGGCTTCCGCCAGTTGGTCGGCGACCGGGCCGCTCTTGTAGTTGAACGCCGCGTGGAATCCGTACTCGTCCAGCAGCAGCCGGACCTTCTCGTCCGAGCCGGCGCTGCCGATGACCCGGGCGGCGCCCTTGAGCCGGGCGATCTGGCCGACCTGGCTGCCGACCGCACCGGCCGCCCCGGAGACGAAGACGGTGTCGCCCTCCTGGAAGGAGGCGACCTCCAGCAGTCCGGCGTAGGCGGTCAGTCCGGTCATGCCCAGCACGCCGAGGTAGGCGGAGAGGGGGGCGGCCTTCGGGTCCACGACCACGCTGTGCCCGGCGTCCAGCAGCGCGTACTCGCGCCAGCCGAGTCCGTGCAGCACATGGTCGCCGACCGCGATGCCCTCCGCCTCGGAGGCGATGACCTCGCCCACCGCGCCGCCGTCCATCGGCTGGTCCAGCCGGAACGGCGGGACGTAGGACTTCACATCGTTCATCCGGCCGCGCATATAAGGGTCCACGGACAGGTAGAGGTTGCGGACCAGGATCTGGCCCGGGCCGGGCTGTGCGACCGGAGCCTCGCGGAGGGCGAAGTCGGCCGGTACCGGCCAGCCCTGCGGGCGGGCGACCAGGTGCCATGCGCGGCTGGTGGCGGGAATCTCGGACATGGGGGACACCTCCTGATGATCCACCCAGTAAGACAACCATGCCGAGCGGTCGCTCGCCCGGCCGGCGCCGCACCCCGCGGGAGGTCCGTGAACGGAGAGATCCGCGCGCCGGAGGTGAGCCGGCGTTGCGTACCGCGCCCCGGCCCGTAACCGGAGATCGGGCCCGGCCGGACACCGCGCCCCGGCCCGTGAACGGAGGGATCCCGTACGGTGCCGGGCCCCGCGGGACACGGCGCCCCGGCCCGTACCCGAGGAGGCCCCGTGCCCTGGGCGAACCCCGCCGCGCGGCGGGAATTCACCCAGGGGCCCCGCTCCGGTGGACGGGCCTGGCGGCCGTCAGGCCAGCTTGGCGGTGAGGGTGATCGTGGTGCCGGTCAGCGCCTGGCTGACCGGGCAGTTCTTCTTGGCCTCCTCGGCCGCCGCGGCGAAGGTCGCCTCGTCCACGCCCGGCACCGTGCCCTCCACCGTCAGATGGATGCCGGTGATGCCGGTGCCGGGCTGGAAGGTGACGTCCGCCTGGGTGACCAGCTGGGTGGGGGGAGTACCCGCCCCGGTGAGGCCGTGCGAGAGGGCCATGGAGAAGCAGCTGGAGTGGGCGGCGGCGATCAGCTCCTCGGGGCTGGTCTTGCCGTTGGCCTGCTCGGCGCGGGACGGCCAGGACACCGGCTGCTCCCCGATGCCGGAGGAGTCGAAGGTGACGGTGCCCTGACCCTCCATCAGGCTGCCGGTCCAGACGGTGTGGGCGGTGCGCGTCGTTGCCATGCTCGAAGCCTCCTGTGTGACGTACGACCTGTGGTGTTGCGTCTCGATCATCCGGCCGGGGCGGCCGAGCCTGCCGGCGCGACCCGCCCGGAGATCATTGAGAGCCTATGTTCCAGGCGGTGATGACGGGGCGTCCGTGCTCGGTTCCCAGTCGAGCGAGCGCCCCGGTGTCCAGTCGGAACAGCGCCCCGGCGGCGGGCGGCAGCCCGAGTCGGCGCGCGGTGAGCACCCGCAGGAAGTGCGAGTGGGCCACCAGCACCACGTCCCCGCCGTCCGCCTCCGGGTCCAGCAGCGGCGCGACCTTGGCCAGCACCCGGTCGGCGCGCGCCCCCACCTGCTCGGGGGTCTCCCCCGGGTGCTCGGCGCCGCCCGGGGCGACCCCGTCGGTCCACAGCTCCCAACCGGGCCGCTCCCGGCGGATCTCGGCGCTGGTGACCCCCTCGTAGCCGCCGTAGTCCCACTCGTGCAGCTCCGGCTCGATCCGGGCGGTGTCCAGTCCGGCGAGACGGGCGGTGTCCCGGGCCCGGGTCAGCGGACTGACCAGGACCTGGGCCGGCTCGCGGCCGGCCAGCAGCGGGCGCAGCGCGGCGGCCTGCGATTCACCGCGCGCGGTGAGCGGCTTGTCGGTCCAACTGGTGTGCCGGCCGTCCCGGCTCCACTCGGTCTCGCCGTGCCGCACCAGCAGCAGCTCAGCCACGGGCGTCGGGACCCGCCGCGCCGGGCTCCCGGCCCGCCTCGGCCTCGGCGACGGAGGCCCGCACCTGGTCCATGTCCAGGGCCCGGGCCTGGCCGATGACGTCCTCCAGGGCCTGCTCGGGCAGGGCGCCGGGCTGGGCGAAGACCGCGATGTTCTCGCGCACGATCATCAGCGTGGGGATCGACCGGATCTCGAAGGCGGCCGCCAGTTCGGGCTGCGCCTCGGTGTCGACCTTGCCGAAGACCAGGTCCGGGTGGCGCTCGGCCGCCTTCTCGAAGACCGGTGCGAAGGAGCGGCAGGGGCCGCACCAGGCCGCCCAGAAGTCGATCAGCACGAAGCCGTCCTGGACGATCTCGTCGAAGTTGTCCTTGGTGAGTTCAACCGTGCTCATGCCTGGCTTCCTTCGGTGGGGGTGGGGCCGGCGGTGCCCGGCCGCGTCAACCACCCGCGGCCGGGGCGTATTCCCGTTGTCTCACAGGCCGCCGGTGTAGAGCAGCAGCGGGGGCGTGCCGCTGGCGGCGCCGTTGCGGGTGGTGTCGATTCCGGGGGTCGCGTTGCCGGTGAGCCAGTGGGCGAGGGTGTCGGAGGGGGTGTCGCCGTGCGTGTCCTTGTAGAGGGCGGCGACGCCGGTGGCGAACGGGGCGGCCATCGAGGTGCCGCTCAGCTCGCGGTACCCGCCACCCGGGAAGGCGGAGCGGATGTTCACCCCGGGGGCGCTGAGCGCCACGCACTCGCCCCAGTTGCTGAACGCCGCCTTGCGGTCCCTGCGGTCGACGGCGCCGACCGGGAACGCGCCCCGGGCCCCGGACGGCGAGACGGTGCAGGCGTCCACGTCCCCGTTGCCGGCCGCCACGACCGGGAACACCCCGGCGTCGGCGAGGCCCTCGACGGCGCGGTCCACCGCGGCCGACTTCGGGCCGCTCATGGAGAGGTTGGCGACCGCGGGCGGGCGGGCGTGCTCGGCGACCCAGTTGATGGCGGCTATCAGGGCGGAGTTGGAGGCGGCGCCGGCGCAGTCGAAGACCCGTACGGACACCAGGTGGGTCTGCCGCGCGACCCCGACGGTCCTGCCGCCGACGACGCCGGCCACATGGGTGCCGTGGCCCGCGCAGTCCTGGGCGCCGCGGCCGTCCTGGACGAAGCTGACGCCGGTTTCGGCCCGGCCGCCGAACTCCGGGTGGTTCAGCTCGATGCCGCTGTCGATGATGTACGAGCGGACCTTGGCGCCGGTCGCCTTGACGGAGTAGCCGGTGCCGCCGGGCTCCCGGTGGTTGATCCGGGTCAGCCCCCAGGGCACCCTGGCGCCCGGCGCGCCGGCCGTGGCCCCGGTGGCGCGGCCGGGGGTGGACACGCTCGCCGAGTCGGACTCCCGCGGCAGGCTGACCGTCGCGTCCTGCTCCACGGCCACCACTCCGGGCCGCTGGCGGATCATCTCCACCTGGGAGGGGTTGAGCCTGGCGGCGAAGCCGCCCCGGGCCCGGCCGTAGGTGTAGAGCGGTGTGACGCCCGTCCCGGTGGTGACCCTGGCCGGGGTCACCCCGGCGGCGAGGGAGACGATGTACTGCCCGGGGATGGCGCCGTTCACCTGATCGAGCGGTGCTGGGCTGGGCCGGGCCGCGGCCGGTCCTGGTCGCGGTGGTGCGGCGTGCGCGGGGGCGGTGGTGGCGGGAAGGGCTGCTATCAGCGCGGCGGCAGCCGCCAGAGGCAGGGACGGGCGCATCTGCGGATCCTTCACTGTCGGGGGCGCCGAGACGGTCTCAGCACTTCCTGCCTATCGATGAACCCGGGCGGCGGCATGGGCGGTTAGGCCAACCGGCGGCCACCTGGCGGATCGGGCGCATGGGGCCGTCTTGCGACAGGAGTCCACACAACGGGACATACGGCCATTCGAGTGTCATTTCCGCACCCAACGGAGATCACGGTCGTTCACAACACGACCGTCCCTTACTGACAGATACGAAAAGGGGAGATCGTGAAGCGACTCTCGAAAGCCGTCATTCTGACCGCCACCGCGGGTGCCACCGTCCTCGGGGCCGCGGGCGGCGCCCTGGCCCACGGCGGCGGTCACGAAGGCAACCGCACCACCACCACCCGGACCACCCACCACGAGCACACGGGTGCCCTGGCCAAGGGCGCGGCCGCGCACTCGCCCGGCGTCCTCAGCGGCAATGTGATCGAGGTCCCGGTGGACGTGCCGATCGAGGTGTGCGGCGACACCATCAGCGTGATCGGCGTGCTGAACACCTCCGCGGGCAACGTCTGCATCGAAGAGTGACCTCCGGCCCTCCCGGCCGACCGGAGCGGCCGTCCCCCACCGGCGGGACGGCCGCTCCGGCATGTGCTCCATGTGCTGCCCGCCGGCGCCCGCGCCGAGGTCTCAGGGGGTCACCAGGGTCACCTCGCCGGCCTTGACGCCGGCCCACACCCGGACGCCCTCGGCCAACCCCAGTTCGGCCGCCGTGGTCGGGGAGACCTCCGCGACCAGGTCAGGGATCCCGGGGAAGCCGACCAGCACCCGCAGCCGGCTGCCCAGCGCGGTGATCTCGCGGACGGTCCCCGGCCAGGTGTTGCCCGGGCCGCCGGCGGGCCGGTCCCGGTGGAGCGAGACGGCTTCCGGGGGGATGATCGCCAGTCCGGGCGCACCGGCCGGCAGCGGTTCCGCGGCCACCAGATGGGGCCCGTCCGGCGCCAGGGCCAGGCCGTTCGCGGTGGTGCTGCCCAGCCAGGCGTTGCGGCCCAGCATCCGGGCCACCCACGGGGACCGGGGATGGCGGCCGACCTCGGCGGGCGTGGCGTCCTGGAGCACCCGGCCGTCCTCCAGCACCAGGATGCGGTCGGCGAGCGAGACGGCCTCCACCGGGTCGTGGGTGACGATCAGGCAGACCCCGCCGAAGCCGTTCAAATGCCGGCGCAGGGTGTGCCGCACCTGGGCCCGGGTGGTCTGGTCGAGCGCGGCCAGCGGCTCGTCGAGCAGCAGCAGCCGGGGGCGTACGGCCAGGGCGCGGGCCAGGGCGACCCGCTGGGCCTGGCCACCGGAGAGCTGGGCGGGTCGGCGGTGGGCGAGGTGGCCCACGCCGAGGCGGTCCAGCCACCGCTGGGCGCGCCGCCGGGCCTCGGCACGCGGTACGCCCCGGGCGCGCAGCCCGTAGGCGGTGTTGCCCAGGGCGCTCAGGTGCGGGAAGAGCGCACCGTCCTGCGGCACCCAGGCGACCTGCCGCCGGTGCGGGGGCAGGTCGGTGGCGTCCAGTCCGCCCAGCCGCACTCGGGCGTGCGCCTGGTCGCTGAGGCCGAGCAGGGCCCGTAGCAGGGTGGTCTTGCCCGCGCCGTTGGGGCCGACCACCGCGATGGTGGTGCCCGGCTCGGCGTCCAGGGTGAGCCGGTCGAAGCCGGTCAGCTCGGCGTGCAGCGGCCAGCGGTCGGCCGAGGCGTCCTCGCCGAGCGCGGAGCCGGCGGCCTTGAGGGGGTGGGTGTCGGGGACGCCGAAGTCGGCGGCGTCATACGTCCCTTCTCCCGCGGTCCGATCCTGGCGCCGCGCCGGTCCGTCCGCCACGTCCGGCGCCGCTTCCCGGGCGGCACCCCGCGCCGGGCGGCGCTGGGCGGCGTCGCGTGCCGTGCCGATGAACCGCCCGCGCAGCGCGACCAGCACGGCCATGGCGATGGCCAGCAGCAGCAGGGAGACCGAGGTGGCGGCCTGCGGTTCGGTCTGGAGCAGCAGATAGACCTGCAGCGGCAGGGTCTGGGTGGTGCCCGGCAGATTGCCCGCGAAGGTGATGGTGGCGCCGAACTCGCCCAGCGCCCGGGCCCAGGTGAGAGCGGCGCCGGCGAGCAGCCCCGGGGCCACCATGGGCAGGGTGACGGTGCGGAAGACCCGCATCGGTGAGGCGCCCAGCGAGGCCGCGGTCTCCTCGTACGCCGGCCGCAGTCCGGCCAGCGTGCCCTCCAGACTGATCACCAGGAACGGCATGGCCACGAAGGTCGCCGCCAGCACCGCGCCGGAGGTGTGGAACGGCAGGGTGATCCCGAAGGTGTCCTCCAGCCAGGGGCCCAGCAGCCCGCGCCGGCCGAAGCCGAGCAGCAGCGCCACCCCGCCCACGGTGGGGGGCAGCACCATCGGCAGCAGCACCAGGGAGCGCACCAGGGCCTTGCCGGGAAAGCGCCCCCGGGCCAGCAGCCAGGCCAGCGGCACACCGAGCAGCAGCGACAGGACGAGCGCCCAGCAGGAGACCACCAGCGAGAGCCGCAGGGCCTCGGTGACCCCGGGACGGCCGAGGTGCTCGCCCAACTCGCCCCAGGAGGTACGGCTCAGGATGCCGATCAGTGGCAACAGCAGGAAGGCGATGGCCAGCAGGGCGGGGAGCGCGAGCATGACCGGGGTGCGCGGGGCGCCGGGGCGGGTGCGTCTCATCGTGGTTCCTCGGCTCGCCGCCCGGTCACGGCTGCTGGAATCCGGCCGCGCGCAGGATCTTCTGCGCCTTGGGACCGCTCAGCCAGTTCACGAACGCCTGGGCTTCGGCGCCGTGCGGGGAGTCCTTGAGCGCGGCGGCCGGGTAGGAGGCGACGGCGTTCTGCGCGTCGGGGATGGCCACCGCGTCCACCTTGCCGGGCACGCTGTCCGCGTCGGTGGCGTACACCAGGCCGGCGTCGGCCTCGCCGAGCTCGACCTTGCTCAGCACGGCGCGCACGTTGGGCTCCTCGGAGACCGGCTTCACCCGGATGCCCTGCTTGTCGAGGATCTGCCGGCTGTAGCGGCCCACCGGCACCTCGGGGGCGGCCAGCACCACCGCGAGCCCGTCCTCCGCGAGGTCCCCAAGCCCCCGCACCTTCTCGGGGTTGCCCTCACCGACGGCGATCACCAGGCGGTTCCTGGCGATGACGGTCGGCTTGCCGGTGTCCGCCCCGAGTCCGTCCATGGTCTTCTCGTCCGCGGTGACCAGGGCGTCGGCCGGGGCGCCGTTTCGGACCTGGGCGGCGAGCTCCTGCGAGCCGGCGAAGGAGAAGGCCACCTTGGTGCCCGGGTGCTCCTTCTCGTACGCGGCCCCCGCGGTCTTGAAGACATCGCTGAGCGAGGACGCGGCGAGCACGGTCAGCCTGACCCGCGAACCGGCCCCGCCGTCCGCCGTGTCCTCGCCGCTCCCGCAGCCGGCGGCGAGCGGGGCGAGCAGTGCGGCGGCGAGCACCGCGGTGGCGGCGCGCCGTCGGTTCAGGGGGCGGGGCATACGGGATCTCCTCGGGGCGGACGGCGCGGACCGTGCGAGCCGCGCCGTGGAGGGCGCGGCGCTCGCGGAAACGCGGGGGGTGTCAGGTGCGGTCGACGTGCACGTTGGTGGACTTCACGCGGGCGGTGGCCTGCATCCCGACCTCCAGCCCGAGCTCTTCGACGGCCTCTCTGGTGAGCAGCGAGACCAGCCGGTGCGGCCCGGCCTGGATCTCCACCTGGGCCGCCACATCGCCGAGCTTGACGGCGGTCACGATGCCGGCGAAGGCGTTCCGGGCCGAGGTGTAGGGCTCCTCGTCCTCGCCGGTGGCGGACTGCGCGAGCTCGACGGAGAACGCGGCGAGGTCCCGACCGTCGATGAGGCGGCGGCCGGTCTCATCGCGGTGGGTCGCGACCCTGCCGGCGTCGGCCCAGCGCCGGGCGGTGTCCGGACTGACCCCCAGCAGACGCGCCGCCTGCCCTATCGTGTACTGCTGCATATGCGGCACCTTAGGTCGTATCAGTTCGCAGATACAACCGTCTCCCGCGATATCCCTGGCACCTGCCAACGGCCCTGACGGCCCGGCGAGCGACACGTCACCCGGCGGCACGTCATCCGGCCCCGCGTCATCCGACCCCGCGTCACCGCCGGGGCCCGCGTCACCGCCGGAGCCGGAGCCGGATCACGGCCGCCCCGCTGAGGCCGGTCCAGCCGGGTCCGGGCCATCCATATGCCGCGAAAACGATGCGCGTCCGGCGCCGTCCACCGAGTGTGGTGAAACGGCATCCCCCGGAACCGCCCCGGCACTCCCCCGCGCACACCCGACAGCCG
>NZ_SRID01000153.1 GCF_004684805.1 Streptomyces palmae | reverse complement strand
ACGACGCCGCGGCGCTGGCCCAGGCCGATCTGGGCCTGGCCATGGGCACCGGCACCGACGCCGCGATCGAGGCCGGGGACCTGACCTTGGTCCGCGGTGACCTGCGGGCCGCGGCCGACGCGATCCGCCTGTCCCGCCGGACCCTGGGCACCATCAAGTCCAACCTGTTCTGGGCCTTCGCCTACAACGTCGCCGCCCTGCCCCTGGCCGCCTCCGGCCTCCTCAACCCCATGATCGCCGGCGGCGCCATGGCCTTCTCCTCCGTCTTCGTCGTCGGCAACAGCCTCCGCCTCCGCCGCTTCCAACCCACCCACAACTGACACCCACACCCCAGGGGGCGGACCGGAGCGAAAGCCGATCCGCCCCCACCGCCTTTTCCCGCCCCACCGGGCCGACCAGCACACGAGACGAGGACACGATGAACGGTTACACCGGCCACAAGGAGCGCATCCGCAAGCGCCTGCGCCGCATCGAGGGGCAGGTGCGCGGGCTGCAGCGCATGGTGGACGAGGACACCTACTGCATCGATGTCCTCACCCAGATCTCCGCCACCACCGCCGCGCTCCAGTCCTGCTCGCTCGCCCTTCTGGAGGAGCACCTCAAGTGCTGCGTCTCCGAGGCCCTCACCCACGGCGGGGACGAGGCGCAGGCCAAGGTCGACGAGGCATCCCGAGCCATCGCCCGCCTGGTGAAGGCCTGAGCCCACCGGGGCGGAGTCGAGGGCCATCTGGCGGACGGTCAGGCATCAGGGGAGCCCGCCGCGGGAACCTCCCAGTGGTTCGCTGTCGGGTGCCGGCCCCTGGCCGGCACCCCCGCCGCTGGGGTGAGACGCAGATGACCGACCTTGCTTTCCTCGGCCTGACGATCCTCGCGTTCGCCGTGGTCTCCCTCGTCGCCAAGGGAGTCGAACGCCTGTGAGCGCGGAGAACGCCGTCGGCCTGGTGGTCGCCGCCGCGCTGATCGTGTACCTGGTGATCGCGCTGATCCGGCCGGACAGGTTCTGATGGGCGCCACGCTCGCCGGCTGGCTCCAGATCCTGCTGCTCGTCTCGGTGCTCGCTGCCTCGTACCGGCCGCTCGGCGACCTGCTGGCGCGCACCCTCACCGACCGCGGCCACTGGCGGGTCGAGCGCGCCCTCTACCGCCTCGGCGGGGTGGACGGCGACGCCGACCAGACCTGGCCCGGGTACCTGCGCAGCCTGCTCGCCTTCGCCGCCGTGAGCGTGCTGTTCCTCTACGGCTTCCTGCGGCTGCAGAACCATCTGCCGCTGTCCATCGGCATGCCGCCGGTGCCCGCGGACGGCGCCTTCAACACCGCGGTGTCCTTCGCCACCAACACGAACTGGCAGTGGTACTCCGGCGAAACCACCCTGGGCCATCTGGCGCAGATGGCGGGTCTGGCGGTGCAGAACTTCCTCTCCGCGGCCATGGGGATCGCGGTGGCCGCCGCCCTGCTGCGCGGGTTCACCCGCAGGCAGACCGACCGGGTCGGCAACTTCTGGACCGACCTGACCAGGATCACCGTACGGGTGCTGCTCCCGCTCGCCTTCGTCTTCGCGATCGTCCTGGTCGCCGGCGGTGCCATCCAGAACTTCCACGGGGTCCGCGAGATCACCACGCTGTCCGGGGACACGCAGGCGCTGACCGGCGGCCCGGTCGCCTCGCAGGAGGCGATCAAGCAGCTGGGGACCAACGGCGGCGGCTTCTACGCCGCCAACTCGGCCCACCCGTTCGAGAACCCCACCGCGCTCACCAACATCATCGAGATCTATCTGCTGCTGGTGATCCCGGTCAGCCTGCCGCGCGCCTTCGGCAGGCTGGTCGGCGACCAGCGGCAGGGCTACGCGATCCTCACCGTGATGGTCCTGATCTGGGCCGTGTCGGTCGCCATCGTGACCGCCAACGAGGTGCACGGTGCCGGCAGCCCGGCCGGCCACGCGGCCGGCGGGATGCTGGAGGGCAAGGAGCAGCGTCTGGGGGTCTGGGCCTCCGCGCTCTTCGCCGTCTCCACCACGCTCACCTCCTGCGGGGCCGTCAACTCCGCCCATGACTCCTTTACGCCGGGCGGTGGCGGCATGCTGATCTTCAACATGCTGCTCGGCGAGATCGCGCCTGGCGGCGTCGGTTCCGGGCTGTACGGCATCCTGGTGCTGGCCGTGGTCGCGGTCTTCGTGGCCGGACTGATGGTGGGACGCACGCCGGAGTACCTCGGCAAGAAGCTCGGCGGGCGGGAGATGAAGTTCGCCTCCCTCTACATCCTCACCACCCCCGCGCTGGTGCTGGTCGGAACGGCCTCGGCCATGGCGAGCAGGGGCGCCCGCGCCAAGGTGCTCAACACCGGCGAGCACGGCTACTCCGAGATCCTCTACGCCTTCGGCTCCGCGGCCAACAACAACGGCTCCGCCTTCGCCGGCCTCGCCGCCGGCGGCACCTGGTACAACACCGCCCTCGGCCTGGCCATGCTGTTCGGCCGATTCCTGCCGATCGTGTTCGTCCTGGCACTGGCGGGCTCCCTCGCCCGGCAGAGGCCGGTCCCGGTGACCGCCGGCACCCTCCCGACACACCGCCCGCAGTTCGTCGGTCTGCTGGTCGGAGTGGTCCTGATCATCGTCGGTCTCACCTACTTCCCCGCCCTCTCCCTGGGGCCGATCGCGGAAGCGCTGAGCTGATGCCCGGCGCGGAAGGGACGAGCTGATGCCCCGCACCGCCCGTCGGCCCGGCCGGCCGCACGGCCCGAAGAAAACGACCGACCGGTCGCACCGGGGGCCAGGCGGGCTGCCGGACCCCGCCCTGTTCCGGCACGCGCTGCCGGGCGCCTGCCGCAAGCTGGACCCGCGCACCCTCTACCGCAACCCGGTCATGTTCGTGGTGGAGGTCGGAGCCGTCCTCACCACGGCCCTGGCGATCGAGGATCCCTCCGTGTTCTCCTGGCTGATCACGGTCTGGCTCTGGGCGACCGTCGTCTTCGCCAACCTGGCGGAGGCGGTGGCCGAAGGGCGCGGCAAGGCCCAGGCGGACACCCTGCGCAGAACCAGGACCGCGACGACCGCACGTCGGCTCGTCGACTGGCGGCCGGGCAGCCGGCGGCCCGAGGAACGGCCGGTGCCCGCGGCCGAGCTGACGCTCGGAGACCATGTGGTCGTCGAGGCCGGGCAGACCATCCCGGGCGACGGCGACATCGTGGAGGGCATCGCGAGCGTCGACGAGTCCGCGATCACCGGCGAGTCCGCCCCGGTCATCCGCGAGTCCGGCGGCGACCGGAGCGCCGTCACCGGCGGCACCAGGGTGCTCTCCGACCGCATCGTGGTACGGATCACCTCGCGTCCCGGCGAGACCTTCATCGACCGGATGATCGCCCTGGTGGAGGGGGCCGCCCGGCAGAAGACCCCCAACGAGATCGCGCTCAACATCCTGCTGGCCTCACTGACCATCGTCTTCCTGCTGGTCGTGGTGACCCTCCAGTCGCTGGCCGGGTACGGGCGGGCCCAGCAGCCCCTCGTGGTCCTGGTGGCCCTGGCGGTGGCGCTGATCCCGACCACCATCGGGGCGCTGCTCTCCGCGATCGGCATCGCCGGCATGGACCGGCTGGTGCAGCGCAACGTCCTGGCCATGAGCGGCCGGGCCGTCGAGGCCGCGGGCGACGTCGACACCCTGCTGCTCGACAAGACCGGCACCATCACCCTCGGGAACCGGGAGGCGGCCGAACTCATCCCCGTCGGCGGCACCGAACCCCTGGCCCTCGCGGACGCCGCGCAGCTGTCCTCCCTGGCGGACGAGACGCCCGAGGGCCGATCCATCGTGGTGCTCACCAAGGAGCGCCACCAGCTGCGCGCCCGCGCCGAGGGAGAGCTGGCCCACGCCGAGTTCGTGCCCTTCACCGCGCAGACCCGGATGTCCGGTGTGGATCTCGGTGGCGAGGACGCCAGACAGCTGCGGAAGGGCGCCGCGACGGCCGTGATCGAGTGGGTGCGGGACAACGGCGGGCAGCCGGCCGACGAGGTCGGCCCGGTCGTCGACGGGATCGCCGCGGGCGGCGGCACCCCGCTGGTGGTCGGCGAGACCATCACCGGCGGCGCCGGCACCACCGCCCGGGTGCTGGGGGTCATCCACCTCAAGGACGTGGTCAAGGAGGGCATGCGGGAGCGGTTCGAGGAGCTGCGCCGGATGGGCATCAGGACCGTGATGATCACAGGTGACAACCCGAAGACGGCGCGCGCCATCGCCCGGGAGGCGGGGGTGGACGACTTCCTGGCGGAGGCGACGCCCGAGGACAAGATGGCGCTGATCAAGCGGGAGCAGGCCGGCGGCAAGCTGGTCGCGATGACCGGTGACGGCACCAATGACGCCCCGGCGCTGGCCCAGGCGGACGTCGGGGTGGCGATGAACACCGGCACCTCGGCCGCCAAGGAGGCCGGGAACATGGTGGACCTGGACTCCAATCCCACCAAGCTCATCGAGATCGTGGAGATCGGCAAGCAGCTGCTGATCACCCGCGGCGCGCTGACCACCTTCTCCATCGCCAACGACGTCGCCAAGTACTTCGCGATCATCCCCGCCATGTTCGCGGTGGCCTACCCGAGCCTGGCCAAGCTGAACATCATGGGCCTGCACAGCCCCGAATCGGCCATCACCTCCGCGATCGTCTTCAACGCGCTGATCATCGTGGCCCTGATCCCGCTCGCGCTGCGCGGCGTGCGCTACCGGCCCGCCTCCGCGGCGGGGCTGCTCGGCCGCAACCTCTCCCTCTACGGACTGGGCGGCCTGGTGCTGCCCTTCGTCGGGATCAAACTGATCGACCTCATCGTCCAGTTCCTCCCCGGACTGCGCTGACCTGGAGGGAAGGCGACCGCAGGATGACCCGCCCACTGCCGACCTGGATCCGCCTGCATCTGTCGAGCCTGCGGATGCTGCTGCTGTTCACCGCCCTCACCGGGCTGCTCTACCCACTGGCGGTGACCGGAGCCGCCCAGGCGCTCTTCGGGCACGAGGCGAACGGCTCGAGGATCGAGCGGAACGGTGCGGTCGTCGGGTCGAGCCTCCTCGGCCAGCGCTTCGACCTGCGAGGGAAGAGCCCCCACCAGCCGGGGGAGCGGCCGCGTCCCGACCCGCGCTGGTTCCAACCGCGCCCCTCCGCCGGCGGCTACGACCCGCTCGCCTCCGGCGCGTCCAACCTCGGCCCCCGCTCCGGACGGCTCCTCGCCGCCATCGACCGGCGCCGTACCGACATCGCCCGCTTCAACCACGTGGACCCGGCCACCGTCCCCGCGGACGCTCTGACCGCCGGCGGCTCGGGCCTGGACCCGCACATCTCGCGGGCGTACGCCCGCCTCCAGACCGCCCGCGTGGCCAGGGCGCGCGGCCTGTCCAAGACCGCCGTGGACGCACTGGTGAACGCCCACCTGCAGAGCCGGATCCTGGGCTTCCTGGGCGAGGAGCGCGTCAATGTGGTCGAGCTCAACGCCGCTCTGAGCCGGATGCGCTGAGGCGCGGCGGCGCGTCACCGCCGGCCCGGACCGCCGTGCGTTTCGGGGCCGTACCGCCTCCGGCCGGGAGCGACGCGCCGCCGCCGCGGAAGGTCGAGGCGTGGCCGGCGGAACTCCGGGGCCGACCCCCGAGCAGGCGAGGGCCCGCCGCCCGGTGACCACGGCGGTCAGCGGGCAGGGGCGGCCGTGGGCAGGCTGAGGATCATCGTGACGCCGCCGCCGGGGGTCTCGGCGGGCACCAGCGTCCCGCCCATGGCCTCGGCCAGACCCCGCGCGAGGGTCAGGCCCAGCTCGGCCCCGGTACGGCTCTCCTCGGCGCCCAGGCGCTGGAAGGGGCGCAGGGTCTGCTCGTGCTGGGCGGGGTGCGTACCCGAGCCGTGATCGACGACCCGGATCTCCACCCGGTCGGCCCGCGCGCCGGCGGTCAGCCGCACCCGCCGCCCCGCCGGGCTGTGGTGCCGCGCGTTGGAGAGCAGGTTGACCAGGACGCGCTCCACCAGCGCCGGATCGGCCAGGAGCTCGGGGACGCCGTCGGGGATCCGGACGTCCACCCGGTGGTCCGAGGGGCCCAGCCGCTCCAGCGCGCGGGGCACGATGTCCTCCACGGCCAGTGGCTGGGGAGCGGTGCCGAGCGTGCCCGCCCGCAGGCGGCTCACATCGAGGAGACTCCCCACCAGCCGGTCCAGGCGGGCCAGCGCATCGCGGGCCGTGCTGGTGAGCCGCGCCCGCTCCGAACCCCGGGGGGCCGCCTCGGGGTCGGACAGCCGGGCGACCGCCTCCATCGCGGTGGCGAGCGGAACCCGCAGGTCGTGGCCGATGGTGTGCAGCATGGCGGTGCGGGTGCGCTCGGCCTCGGTGATCGGCCGCGCCTCCTCGGCCTCCTCCTCCAGACGCTGCTGGCGCAGGGCGATGGCGGCCTGGGCCGCGTACGCCTCCAGGACCCGCCGGGAGGCGGCGGGCAGCGGGTGGCCGCGCAGCACCAGGGACAGCCCCTCGCCGACCGGGATGTCGGCGTCCCCCTCGTCGGGCGTGGCCAAGGGCCCGTCACCCGCGTAGGCGGCCACCCGCCAACTGCGCGGGTCGCGTTGGCGGTCCGGGGTCAGCGGCGTGCCGGGTTCGCGCTCCAGCAGGGTGACCGAGTCCAGGGCGTAGGTCTCCCGGAGGCGTTCCAGCAGCGTGTCCAGGACGCGGTCTCCCCCCTGCGCCGACGAAGAGAGCCCCCCGCGCAGCACACTGCCGGCCAGGGTGGACAGCACCGCGGCGTCCGCGGTGGCGCGAGCGGCCTCCCGGGTGCGCCGGGCGGCGACGTCGACCACCGCACTGACCGCCACCGCGGCCAGTACGAACGCCACCAGGGCGCTGAGATGGTTGGTGCCGCCGGCGGCGGCGAAGGTGTGGAAGGGCGGCGTGAAGTAGTAGGTGAGCAGCAAGAACCCGGCCACGGCCGCGGCGAGCGCCGGATACAGGCCGCCCACCAGGGCCACGCCGATGACGGCCAGCAGGAAGGCGAGGATGTCGCTGGGCAGCGACAGCCGACCGCGCAGGTCGGCGAGGGCGAACGTCAGCAGCGGCAGGCAGCCGGCGGCCAGCAGGAAGCCGGCCAGGCGGCGGCGGTGCGTGAGGCCCTCGTGGGTGGCGGCGCGCCGTCCCCGCCCGATCTCCTCGTGCGTGACCAGATGGACGTCGATCGATCCGGACCGGGCGACCGTGTCCACCCCGACGCCGCGGGTGAACAGCTGTCCGAGGAGTCCGCGGCGGGAGGCGCCCAGGACCAGCTGGGTGGCGTTCACCCCGCGGGCGAAGTCCAGCAGCGCGGTCGGGACGTCGTCACCGACCACCTGGTGGTAGGTGCCGCCCAGACTCTCCACCAGCGACCGCTGGCGGACCAGGTGCGCCGGGTCGGCGGTGCCGGCCAGCCCGTCGCTGCGGGTGACGTGCACCGCGAGCAGGTCGGCGCCCCGGCCGCGCTCGGCGACACGGGAGGCCCGGCGGATGAGCGTGTCCCCCTCGGGGCCGCCGGTGAGGGCGACGACCACGCGTTCGCGGGCCTCCCAGGTCCCGGCGATGCCGTGGTCGGCGCGGTAGGCCTCCAGCTGGTCGTCGACCTTGTCGGCCAGCCACAGCAGGGCCAGCTCGCGCAGCGCGGTCAGATTGCCGACCCGGAAGTAGTGGGTGAGCGCCGCGTCGACCTTCTCCGGCGGGTAGATGTTGCCGTGCGCCATCCGGCGGCGCAGCGCCTCGGGGGTGATGTCGACCAGCTCCACCTGGTCGGCCTGGCGTACCACCTGGTCGGGCACGGTCTCGCGCTGCGGCACCCCGGTGATCTCCCGGACGACGTCGTTGAGTGACTCCAGGTGCTGGACGTTGACCGTGGAGAGCACGGTGATGCCCGCCTCCAGCACCCGCTCCACGTCCTGCCAGCGCTTCTCGTTGGCCGACCCGGGCACGTTGGTGTGCGCGAGCTCGTCGATCAGCGCCACCTGCGGACGCCGGGCGATCACCGCGTCGGCGTCGAGTTCGGTGAAGGCCGCGCCCCGGTGGACCACCGTCTTCCGCGGGATGATCTCCAGCCCCTCCAGCAGCGCCTCGGTCCGCGGGCGGCCGTAGGTCTCCACATAGCCGACGACCAGGTCCGTACCGCGCTCGGCCCGGCGGTGCCCCTCGGCGAGCATGGCGTACGTCTTGCCGACCCCGGGGGCGGCACCGAGATAGACGCGCAGTTGCCCGCGATCCATCGGGTCACCTCCGGCGGCCGAAGACGCTTCGCTGATCTCCAGTGTCCGCCTCGGTGGCCGTTCCGGGGTACGGCCGACGGGGTGGCGTGCTCCGGGACGGGCGCGGTCGCACCGTGCGGAGGTGCCGGCCGCCGTGGACACGGCGATGGGCCCGTCACCGCTGCACGGTGTACGGGCCCATCGGGGCGCCACGGCGGTCCTTGCGGGTCGCCCCGCCGCCGGGAGCGCCCCGCGCCTGTGGGGATCAGCCGGCCAGGGCGGCCAGAGTGGCCTCCAGCTCGGTGGCCTTGGGCTGGTTGTAGGGGAGCTTGGCCAGCAGGGCCGCCATGCCGCAGGTGTTGGTGAGGGCGGAGAAGATCAGGCCGCCCGCGACACCCGCGGAGACCCAGCGGGCCGCACCCCAGCGCCGCCCGGCGATGAGGCCGGTGAGGATCATCGAACCGGCGGCGAGGCGGACCTGGCGGTCCATGGCCCAGGTGGCGCCGGGGGCGTTGACGAGGTTGCACGCGGGCCCGTCGGTCTCGTGCCCGAGCTGGGTCCAGGCGGTGGTGCCGCCGACCAGGGTCGCGGCGGGGATGCCCTCCGCGGCCAGCCGCTCGCAGGCCTTGGCGGAGCGGGCCCCGGAGGCGCACACGATGAGCAGGTCACCGCGGCCGGCGGCGGCCCTCAGCGCGGACAGGGCCACGTCGAGGTGGTCGAGCGGGATGTTGTGGGCGCCGGGCAGGTGGCCGGAGTCGAACTCGCCGGGGGTGCGCACGTCGATGACGGTCAGCTCGTCAAGGCGGGGACGGACCTGGTCGGCGGTGAGGGTGGTGGTCGACATGGGGATTTCTCTTGCTCCTTTGGGGTGACCCTCCTCGGGACGATACCCGAGGGGGCATATGTGGAAGGTAGGGGCGGTAAGGGGGTGCGGCCCGGCCGCAGATCAGGTCAGGGCGTCGATCAGCATGAAGACGGCCACGGCCAGCAGGATGACGGCGAAGATGCGCTGCAGCCGGTTGCCGGAGATCTTGGCGGCCAGTCTCTTGCCGTCCCAGGCGCCGAGGATCGCCGCGCCCGCGAAGGGGGCGACCACCGCCCAGTCCATGCCGGACGCGGTGGCCCCGCGGGTGGCCAGGGAGGCGAGGGAGTTGGTCGAGATGATCAGCAGACTGGTCCCGACCGCCGCCTGCATCTCGAACGCCAGCGTGGTGACCAGGGCCGGTACGGCGAGGAATCCTCCGCCGACGCCGAGGAACCCGGTCAGTGTCCCCAGCCCGGCTCCGGTGCCGGCGGCTCGGCCGACCCCCACCGGCCGCCGCTCCCCGGGGGTGGCGGAGGCCGGTCGCAGCATGCGGACGGCGGCGATGGCGGCGATGGCGGCGAACGCGCCGGTCAGCACCGGCTGCGGCAGCCGGCCCGCCAGGGCGCCGGCCGCGGCGGCCGGCAGGAGTCCGGCCGCCGCGAACAGCCCGCCCGCCTTCCAGCGCACGTTCCCGGCGCGGGCGTGGGCGTACAGGGCCGTCACCGAGGTGGCGGTCACGATCAGCAGGCTGGCGGTGGTGGCCGCGGCCGGGGTGAAGCCGAGCAGGTAGATCAGCGCCGGCACCGCGAGCACGCTGCCGCCCCCGCCGAGCGCGCCGAGCGTCAGCCCGACCATGCCTCCGGCGACCAGGGCCAGGATCAGATCGGTCACGCTATGCCGCCGTCGGGCCGGGTGAGAGTGAGCCCGGCCTCGGTGGCAGCGGCGAACCCGTCGTCGATGGCGACCACCTGGTGGCCGGCGGCGTCCAGCAGGGAGGCGGCGATCGCCGCGCGCATCCCGCCGGCGCAGTGCACCCAGACCTCACCGGGCGGCACCTCGCCGAGACGGCCGCGCAGCTGGTGGATCGGGATGTGGACCGAGCCCTCGACGTACCCGTCGGCGCGCTCGGAGTCGCGTCGCACGTCCAGTACGGCCACCTGCCGGCCGCTCTCCCGCGCGGTGGCGAGGTCGGCGAAGCGGGCGCGCGGGAACGAGGCCAGTGCTTCGCCCTCGCGGACCCAGGAGTCCGGCGTGCCGGTGGCGGCCGCCGCCGGGCGGTCGATGCCCACCCGCGCCAGCTCCCGCTGCGCCGAGGCGAGTTGCTCGGGGCTGTCGGCCAGCAGGGTGACGGGCTTGCCCCACGGGATCAGCCAGGCCAGATAGGTGGCGAGCTGCCCGTCGCCCTCGAAGTTCAGGGAGCCGGACACATGGCCCGCGGCGAAGGCGACCCGGTTGCGCAGGTCCACCACCCACTCGCCGGCCGCCAGCCGGGCGGCGATCTGTGCCGCGTCGGCCTGCTGGGGAGGGGTGAGGTCGACCGGGGCGGGGCCGGCGGCGTTGGCCGGGGCCATGTGGGCGTAGTACGCGGGCACGTCGTCCAGGCCGGCCAGCATGTCGGCCACGAAGGAGTCCACGTCCTTGGTCAGCGCGTCGTTGCGCCTGCGCTCCGCGCCGATGGTGGTCGCGTCCCCGTCGGCCTGGGCGGAGGAGCAGAAGCTGCCGAAGCCGTGGGTGGGCAGCACCGGCACCTCGTCGTGGAGCTGCTCGGCCAGCCGGTGGGCGGAGGCGTGCTGGGCCCGGGCCAGCTGCTCGGTCAGCCGCGGCTCGACCAGGTCCGGCCGTCCGACGGTGCCGATCAGCAGGGAGCCGCCGGTGAACGCGGCCACCGCCCGCCCGTCCTCCTCCAGGACGTAGGAGGTGTGGTGGGGGGTGTGGCCGGGGGTGGCCACGGCACGCAGCACCAGGGTCCCGTCCAGGGCGACGGTGTCCCCGTCGGAGACCGGGGTGTGGTCGAAGGTGACCCCTGCCCCGGCCGGCACCAGGTAGCGCGCGCCGGTCATCCGGGCCAGCTCCAGGCCGCCGGTGACATAGTCGTTGTGGACATGGGTCTCGACCACGAAGCCGATGCGCACCCCGCGCCGGGCGGCTGCGGCGATGACCTGGTCGATGTCGCGCGGCGGATCCACCACCACTGCGGCACCGGGGCCGCCGGCCAGGTAGCTGCGGTTGCCCAGTCCCTTGATTTCCAGGGTGTCGACGAAGAACACGAGTACGACCTCCTTGCTGCGACTGTACCCCTAGGGGTATCTGGTACCCACTCTAACAGGGGTACCCCTGGGGGTATTCCGGGGAGGGTGTGGCGCCGCCGGTCATGCCGGTTCCTCCGGCAGCCGCACCAGGAACTCGGTACGCCCCGGCCGGCTGCTGACCTCGGTCTCGCCCCCGTGGGCGGCGATCACCGCCGCGACGATCGCCAGCCCCAGACCGGTGCCGCCGACCGCCCGGCTGCGCCCGGTGTCGGCCCGGGAGAAACGCTGGAAGACCTCCTCCTGCAACGCGGGCGCGATACCCGGCCCCGAGTCCGTCACGCTCAGCTCGGTCCGGTCCGCGAACCGCGCGAGACGCAGCGTGACATCGGTGCCCGGTGGGGTGTGGATCCGGGCGTTGGCCAGCAGATTGGCGATGACCTGGTGCAACCTGTGCTCATCCCCGGTGACCGTCACCGGCTCCGCGGGCAGATCCAGTCGCCAGTGGTGGTCCGGGCCGGCGACCCGGGCGTCGTCGACCGCGTCGAGGGCCAGCCGGGTCAGGTCGACCGGCTCGCGGGCCAGCGGCCGGCCCGCGTCCAGGCGGGCGAGCAGCAGCAGGTCATCCACCAGCACGCTCATCCGCCGGCTCTCCGACTGGATGCGCAGCAGGGCGTGCCGCACCTCCTCGGGCAGCCCCTCGGTGTGGCGCAGCGCCAGCTCGGAGTGGGCCCGGACGGTGGCCACCGGGGTGCGCAACTCGTGGCTGGCGTCGGCGGCGAAACGACGCAGCCGCTCCTCGCTCGCGTGCCGGCGGGCCAAGGCGTCGCCCACATGCCCAAGCATCCGGTTGAGCGCCGCCGCCACCTGCCCCACCTCGGTCCGCGGATCGGCGTCCGGCACCGGATCGGGCATGGCCACCTCCCCGCTGGACAGCGGCAGGCCGGTCACCTCGGTCGCGGTGCCGGCCACCCGGCGCAGCGGGCGCAGGGACAGCCGCACCCACAGCGCGCCGGCCACCCCGGTGACCAGCAGGGCGGAGCCGAACACCAGGACCTCCACCAGCTCCAGCCGGTGCACCGTGTCCTCCACCGGGTGCAGCGGCAGCCCCGTGATCAGCGTGTCCCGGTCGTCCCCGCGGGTGGCCACCACCCGGTAGTCGCCCAGAGCGGACAGGCGCAGGCTGCGGCCGCGGGCGTCGGGCGGCACCTCGGCCAGCGCCCGCCGGTCCGAGGGAGTCAGCCGCACCGGAGTGTCGCCCCCCTCGCGCACCACCGCGGCCCGGGCGCTTCCGGCGGGCGGCAAACGGACGCCGAGGGTCCCCTCGGCCTGCCCGCGGGTGTCCGGCGCGTTGTCCGCGTCGGGCCGCTCACCGTGCTCCAGACTGGTGGCGAACCGGCCGCCCGCGGCCGTCAGCTGCTGGTCGAGGCGGCCCACCAGGAAGCCCCGCAGCGCCAACGAGGTGGTCACCCCCACGGCCAGGCAGGCGAGCGCCAGCAGAACCACCAGGCCGGCGGTGATCCGGGCACGCAGGGTGCGCGGCAGGCGCGGCGGCCGCACGGTCACGATCGCTCCGGCCGAAGGACGTACCCCACCCCGCGCACGGTGTGGATCAGCGGGCTGCGCCCCGCGTCGACCTTCTTGCGCACATAGCTGATGTAGAGCTCCACCACATGGGCGCGCCCCCCGAAGTCATAGGACCAGACCCGGTCGAGGATCTGCTCCTTGGAGAGCACCCGGCGCGCGTTGCGCATCAGGAACCGCAGCAGCTCGAACTCGGTACGGGACAGCTCCACCGGGACACCGCCGCGGGTGACCTCCCGGGCCTCCTCGTCCATCACCAGGTCCGCCACGACCAGCTGGTGCCCTCCGGCCGCACGCGCCATACCGGCCCGGCGCAGCAGCCCGCGCAGCCGGGCCAGCACCTCCTCCAGGCTGAAGGGCTTGGTCACGTAGTCGTCGCCGCCGGCCGTGATGCCGGCGATCCGGTCCTCGACGGCGTCCCGGGCGGTGAGGAAGAGCACACACACCTCCGGCAGCTCGGCCCGGATCCGGCGCAGCACGCTCAACCCGTCCGTATCCGGCAGCATCCAGTCCAGCACCACCGCGTCGGGCCGCATCGCGCGGGCCGCGGTCAGTGCCTGCGCGCCCGCGGCGGCCGTGCGGACCTCCCACCCCTCCGAGCGCAGGGCCGCGCCCAGCACATCGGTCAGATCGGGCTCGTCATCGACGACCAGGACACGCACCGGGGTGCCGTCCGGCCTGCGCAGAACAGGAGGGGTGGCCTGGTCGGATCGCTCGCACATGATGCGACCAGCATCCCTCCTCGGTCAGGCGAACGGGAGGTCGAATCCCTGTGAGTCTTCTCTGAATCGCGCCCCCACCGCCCGTTTCAGACGGTTTTCAGAAGAACCGGAGCCAGGCTGGCGCACAGCCCCGAGCGGCACCCCGGGCGACCCGGGAGCCCAGCGGGATCACCGGGAGAAACGCGAGGAGCCCTGTGACGACCAGTGTGTCCGACACTCGCGGTACGTGGCGCCGCCCGCCTGTGCGGCGCCGCATCGGCGCCCTACCGGCGCCGGCCGCGGTACAGATCATGATCTGGGGCGGGGCCGCGGCCGTGCTCGCGCTGTGGTGGAGGAACACCGCCTCGGTCGTCGGAGCGGCCGACTGGATCACCGGCGCCGGCCGCATCACCGGCCTGCTCGCCGGCTACGCCTGCGCGGTGCTGCTCGCCCTGATGGCACGGGTCCCGGCCGTGGACCGCGCGATCGGCACCGACCGGCTCACGCGCTGGCACGCCGCCGGCGGGCGGTACACCGTCTGCCTGGTCCTCGCCCACACCCTGCTGATCATCTGGGGCTACGCCCTGGCCGCCGGTTCCGGCCTGGTGGACGAGACGACCACCGTGGTCCTGCGCTACCCCGAGATGCTGAAGGCGACCGCGGCGTCCCTGCTGCTGGTGGCCACCGGAGTGCTCTCGGCCCGCGCCGCCCGGCGCAGGATGCGCTACGAGACCTGGCACTACCTGCACTTCGCCACCTATCTCGCGATCTTCATGGCCTTCGGGCACCAGCTGGCCAACGGCGCGGACTTCCTCGGCGATCCCGCCGCCCGAATCGCCTGGTACGCCCTGTACGGGGGTGTCGCCGCGGCGCTGGCCTGGTACCGGTTCCTGGTACCGGTGCGCCGCTGCCTGCGGCACCGGCTGCGGGTGGCCGAGGTGCGACCGGAGGCGCCCGGAGTGGTCTCGGTCTACCTGACCGGCCGGAACCTCGGCGAGCTGCGGGCCGCGCCGGGCCAGTTCCTCCGCTGGCGGTTCCTGGCGCCCGGGCTGTGGTGGGCGGCCAACCCCTACTCGCTGTCCGCCCCCGCCGACCCCGACTGGCTGCGCATCACCGTCAAGGAGGCCGGTGCGCACAGCGCCGCCCTGGCCTCCCTCAGCCCCGGCACGCGCGTCCTCGCGGAGGGCCCCTACGGGGGGCTCACCGCCGCTCGCGCCCGTACCGGCAAGGCCCTGCTGCTGGCCGGCGGCGTCGGCATCACCCCGCTGCGGGCGCTGTTCGAAACGCTGCCGGGCGAGGTCACCCTGATCTACCGGGCCCACCGGCCCCAGGACCTGGTACTGCGTGAGGAGATCGACGCGATCGCCGCCGCCCGCGGCGCCCGGGTGCACTACACGGTCGGCGAACCGGGCCCGCACAGCATTCCGCTGACGGCCCGCGCACTGCGCCGACTCGTTCCCGACCTGGCGGAACGCGATGTCTTCCTCTGCGGACCGCCCGGGATGACCGCGGCGGCCCTGCGCGCCCTGCGTGGCGCGGGCGTGCCGCGCGGGCGCGTCCACCACGAGTCCTTCGCCTTCTGAGGCGACCGTCCACGAGTCCGGAGAGTCCGACCATGCGCCGAGCCGTCGCGGCCGCCTCGGCGACCGCCGCAGGCGTCGTCCTGCTGCTGTCGCTCAAACCGCACACCCCGGCCCTGCCCCAAGCAGCGGCCCCGTC
>NZ_SRID01000152.1 GCF_004684805.1 Streptomyces palmae | reverse complement strand
GGAGCGCAGCTCGGGGTGGGCCTGGGTGCCCACGAGGTACGGGTGCACCTCGCGCGGGTACTCGACGTACTCCACCAGCTTGTTGTCCGGGGAGGTGCCGGAGAACACCAGCCCGGCCTTCTTCTCCAGCTCACCGCGGTAGGCGTTGTTGACCTCGTAGCGGTGGCGGTGGCGCTCCTCGACGTAGGGCTCGCCGGCGTAGACCTCGCGCACGATGGAGCCCTCGGCCAGCTTGGCCGGGTACATGCCCAGGCGCATGGTGCCGCCCATGTCGCCCTCGCCGGCGACGATGTCCAGCTGCTCGGCCATGGTGGAGATCACCGGGTGGGCGGCGCCGGCCTCGAACTCGGTGGAGTTGGCGCCCTCGATACCGGCCAGGCTCCGCGCCGCCTCGATCACGATGCACTGCAGGCCCAGGCAGAGGCCGAGCAGCGGGATCTTGTTCTCGCGGGCGAAGGTGATCGCGCCGACCTTGCCGTTCACACCGCGCTCGCCGAAGCCGCCGGGCACGCAGATCGCGTCCACGTCGCCGAGCTGCTTCCGCGCGCCGGCCTGGGTCTTGCAGTCGTCCGAGGTGACCCACTTGATCTTCACTCGGGCCTTGTTGGCGAAGCCGCCGGCCCGGATCGCCTCGGTGACCGACAGATAGGCGTCGGGCAGGTCGATGTACTTGCCGACGAGCGCCACGGTGACCTCGTGGTCGGGGTTGTGCACCCGGTCCAGCAGGTCGTCCCAGGTGCTCCAGTCCACGTCCCGGAAGGGCAGGTCGAGCTTGCGCACCACATAGGCGTCCAGGCCCTCGGTGTGCAGCACCTTGGGGATGTCGTAGATCGACTTGGCGTCGATGGCGGCGACCACCGCGGCCTCGTCGACATCGCACATCAGCGAGATCTTGCGCTTGATGGAGGTCGGCACCTCGCGGTCGGCGCGCAGCACGATGGCGTCCGGCTGGATGCCGATGTTGCGCAGCGCGGCGACCGAGTGCTGGGTCGGCTTGGTCTTCAGCTCGCCGGACGGGCCGATGTACGGCAGCAGCGAGATGTGCACCACGAAGACGTTGTCCCGGCCGACCTCGTGCCGGACCTGCCGGACGGTCTCCAGGAAGGGCAGCGACTCGATGTCGCCGACGGTGCCGCCGACCTCGGTGATCACCACGTCCACGTCGTCGGTGGCCATGCGGCGGATGCGGTGCTTGATCTCGTTGGTGATGTGCGGGATGACCTGGACCGTGTCGCCCAGGTACTCGCCGCGCCGCTCCTTGGCGATGACCTGGGAGTACACCTGGCCGGTGGTGACGTTGGCGGAGCCGTCCAGGTCGACGTCGAGGAAGCGCTCGTAGTGGCCGATGTCCAGGTCGGTCTCGGCGCCGTCGTTGGTGACGAACACCTCACCGTGCTGGAACGGGTTCATGGTGCCCGGGTCGACGTTCAGGTACGGGTCGAGCTTCTGCATCGTCACCCGCAGGCCGCGCGCCTTCAGCAGGGCGCCCAGGCTGGAGGCGGTCAAGCCTTTGCCGAGTGAGGAAGCGACACCCCCGGTGACGAAGATGTGCTTGGTCGTCGTGGGCTGAGTGGCAAGTGCCAAGAGGGGGCTCCCGTGGTCGCGAGGTGAGGTGCAAAACGGCGCGCTCCCCGACCGGCCGCCGTCTTCTGACGCGTCGGACTGCCGTATCGAGGGGTGCTGTCGTCGCTGCGGTTCGGGGGTCGTGCGCCCACCGGTCCACGGGCTACCAGGGTATCAGCGCCCCGGAGCGGTCGCGTCCGGAGACGCCGGCGAGCCCCCTCCGGGAGCCGCGGAATGTACCTTTTCGACCCCCACTCGAACGGCTCAGCCACGATGTGGGACGACTCCAGCGGATCACAAGCGACCGTCGTATCCTGCTCGGAACACGCGCTGCGAGCTGCGGCCGGCAAGGCATCTACCAGGCACCCACCGGTACGCCCCGGCAGACGGGCTCGTCGGGCAATCCGAGACCGCTAAACACGCGCCCCGAGGGGCGAGGCCGTTCGAATGGGGATGCAGGTGGCCGGGCGCATCGAGGACTACGCACTCATCGGCGATATGCAGACCGCCGCCCTCGTCTGCAGGGACGGCACGGTCGACTGGCTGTGCCTGCCGCGCTTCGACTCCCCGGCCGTCTTCGCCGGGCTGCTGGGCACCGAGGAGCACGGCTTCTGGCGGCTCGGCCCCGCGCACGCCGCCGACGGCACCCCGCCGCCCGCGTCCCGGCGGCGCTACCGGGGCGACTCCCTGGTGCTGGAGTCGGAGTGGGACACCCCGCGCGGTACCGTGCGGGTCATCGACTTCATGCCGCCGCGCGACGGCGCCCCGCAGCTGGTGCGGATCGTGGAGGGCGTCAGCGGGCGGGTGCCGATGCGCTCGGCACTGCGGATGCGCTTCTCCTACGGCTGGGTCGTGCCCTGGGTGCACAAGGTCGACAGCCGCACGGTGGCGGTCGCCGGGCCCGACTCGGTGTGGCTGGACACCGAGGCCGACACCTACGGCGAGGACCTGACCACCTTCTCCGACGTCACCGTGGGCCCCGGGGAGCGCGTCACCTTCACCCTCAGCTGGCAGCCCTCGCACAAGGAGCCGCCCGGCAGGCCGGACCCCACGGGCGCGCTGGCGGCCACGGAGGAGTTCTGGCGCGAGTGGGTGGGGCACTGCACCTACCACGGCCCCTACCGGGACGCGGTCATCCGCTCGCTGATCACGCTCAAGGCGCTCACCTACGCCCCCACCGGCGGGATCGTGGCCGCCCCCACCACCTCGCTGCCCGAGGACATCGGCGGCTCCCGCAACTGGGACTACCGCTTCACCTGGCTGCGGGACGCGGCGATCACCCTCTCCTCGCTGCTGCGCACCGGCTACCGGGAGGAGGCCCGCGCCTGGCGGGAGTGGCTGCTGCGGGCGGTGGCCGGCGACCCGGAGAACCTCCAGATCATGTACGGCATCGCGGGCGAGCGGGAGCTGACCGAGGCCGAGCTGCCCTGGCTTCCCGGCTACGAGGGCTCCCAGCCGGTGCGGATCGGCAACGGCGCGGCCGGGCAGCTCCAGCTGGACGTCTACGGCGAGGTCACCGAGGCACTGCACCTGGCGCACATGACCGGGCTGACCCGCAGCGACTACGCCTCGCTGCTCCAGATCAAGCTGATCCAGTACCTGGAGGACCACTGGGACGAGCCGGACGAGGGCATCTGGGAGGTGCGCGGCCCGCGCCGCCACTTCGTGCACTCCAAGGTGATGGCCTGGGTGGCCGTGGACCGCACCATCAAGCTGCTGGAGTCCGGCGATGTGGACGGCCCGCTGGAGCGCTGGCGGGAGCTGCGCGAGACGATCCACCGCGATGTGTGCGAGAAGGGCTACGACCCGCACCGCAACACCTTCACCCAGTCCTACGGCTCCAAGGAGCTGGACGCCTCGCTGCTGCTGATCCCGCAGATGGGCTTCCTGCCGCCGGATGACAAGCGGGTCATCGGCACCATCGAGGCCATCCAGCGCGAGCTGTCCACCTCGGACGGCTTCGTGCTGCGCTACCCCACGGCCGGCGAGCACGCGGGGGTGGACGGCCTGGAGGGTGACGAGGGCGCCTTCCTGGCCTGCTCGTTCTGGCTGGCGGACGACCTGGCGATGATCGGCCGGGTGGACGAGGCGCGGCGGCTCTTCGAGAAGCTGCTGTCCCTCCGCAACGACCTGGGGCTGCTGGCGGAGGAGTGGGACCCGCGGCTCCAGCGCCAGGTGGGGAACTTCCCGCAGGCGTTCAGCCATGTGCCGCTGATCGACACGGCCCTGCGGCTGACCGCCTCCGGCGCGTACGGCGGCTGACGGGATGTAGGTTCCCGTTTCCCGTGTCGCATTCCGTGCGGCGATGTCGTCGCCATGTCGGACACGACACGGTAGCGGGATTCATGCCTCCAGCGCCGGTGGCTCCACCCTTGGTGTATCGGATCGCCCCGGTCGTCATCGATGCGAACGACCGGGGCATGCCAGCATGCCCCGGCGGTGATCAGGCCGCCCTGAAGGACGTGTGGCTTGGGGGACGGGCACCAGTGTCCGGGCTGGTCCGCGCCTCGCCCGGGTTCGTACCGCACGGGTGAGGCTGAGCATCAGGGATACCTGCCGAAAGCTTCCGTTCCAAGGCGCACCGCGCGCTCGGGCGGGATCCCTGGCCGGTTCTTCGGCAGCAGCACACGCAGGGCACCCGGCCGAATTCCGCACACTACGGGCAGAGGAAGCCGCACCGCTTCGCCGTCGATGCCCGCGTCCAGGTGCCGGACGTCACCGTGCAGCGTGATGCCGGGAGCCGACCAGACGACAACCCCTTCACCCGCCGGGCCGACACCGCGCTTGCGCTGTCGCAGTTCGCCGCGCAGGTGCCGCAGGAGGTCCGGGGGCGCCTGAGTCGGGCGCTTGAGGACGATGGCGCCCAGCCGTCCCGTGGCGAGCGAGAAGCGACGGCCCAGCCAGCGCGGTGTGGCCAGGTGGTAAGGGTTGTTGGAGATCAGCACCACCTGCGGAAACTCAACGGTCCCCCATGGTGTGTCCACGCGAGCCTCGACCCACTGCTTGCCCTTGACATAGTCGGACGCCACCGCGGTGAACGCGCGCGGCTTGTCCTCTCGGTACCCGGGCTCCAGCAGGGCGTCGGCGTACATACCGAAAGAGACGTTGTTGACGAAGACACGCGAGCCGAGCACCCCCAGGTCCACCTGCGCGGGCTCACCGTCGACCAGAGCGTCCAGCGCCCGCCCCGGATCCCGCAGATCGAGGCCCAAGTCCCGGGCGAAGTGGTTGCGGGTGCCCGCCGGGACCACGACCAGCGAGCGGTCGGTGTCGGCGGCCACCGCTGCGACCGCCGACACAGTGCCGTCACCGCCGGCGACCCCCAGCACCTGCGCACCCGCCTCGACGGCGTTCCTCGCGAGCGACGTCGCGTCCCCTTCCGCACTGGTCATCCAGACCTGGGCTCCCATGTCCTCGGCCCGCTGTACCAGGCCGTAACGAGCGGTCTTGCCGCCGCCCGAGCGTGGATTCGTCACGATCACCACCCGGGCACGGGTCCGGGCATCGGCCATCACCACACCCCCTCTCGCTGCTCAGGCCAGCCTTCGGCCGCCCGGTCGACGTAGAGAACAACAGTGCGGCGGCCTCCCCGAGCAGGCGGGTTGACGGCGCATCCGTGCGCCGCGGCGGCCGGGCAGACGCTGCGCGCCGCACACGTCCAGGTCCAGGGGCGCCGCCCAAGCGGGGGCTCGGGGTCTCCGCCGTGATCAGTGCTGGGGGTGCGGGCGGTGGAACAGGGGCCGCCGCTCGGCGGCAGTGCCGCCCGGAGCGAGGCGACCGACGTCGACGCGCATCCTGATGGCTTGGAACACCTCGACCACCCCCAGGACCACGGCCATGACGCCCACCGCCAGGGTGAGGGCGGCGATCGAGGTGAACGGCGAGACGATCAGCACGATGCCCGCCAGTGTGCTGATGATCCCGTAGAACAGCTGCCAGCCGCGTGCCGGCGTGTCCTCGGCGGAGGCCGCCGCTGCCGTCACCATGATGCCGCGCAGCAGCCAGCCGAAGCCGATCCACAGGGCGAGGAGAAAGATCGACTGCAGGGTGCCCCGGAAGCAGATCAGCCCCAGCAGGACGGAGAGCGCGCCCGTGAGGAAGTGCAGCACCCGAAGATGCCGGGGGACGTGCGTGCCGAAGGCGGCGGCCAGCTGGAAGACGCCGGTAGCCAGCAGGTAGATGCCGAAGAGTACGCCGACGACCCGCAGCGTCTCGTCCGGCCAGGCGAAGACCACGACGCCCAGGGCGATCGTGGCCAGGCCCGTGGTGAGCAGGATCTGCCAGCCCATGTTCGCCAGGGCGCCGAGGCCCTCGGTCATGGGGGCGTCTTGCGGCTCGGTGCCGCGCGGAGGGCCGGTGCCCGAGGAATCGGAGGGATAAGTCATGCCGCTGCCTCCTCCTGGAAAAGCGCGGTCGGCAAGTGCACCTCCATCGTCGCCCACCCCCAGCCCTGTTTCACCTGGAGGCTTTCGCAAGCCCGGTCAGGACCGACCGCGGCGGCGCAGCGGTCCACGCAGCCGCGCCCGCAGCGACGGACCGTCCTTGCGCGGGTAAGGAACGCGACAGCCACTGAGCTGCCTTGGCTGCACCGAGCAGAGGGGGTCCCACCGGGCGCCTGATCGCGTGCCTGGGCGCCGTCTCCGCCCGCGACCCCGAGTGGTTACTGGCAGGCTCCGCAGCTGTTCCCGGACAGGGAGCAGCTGCTCGCCACGGATTTGCCGGTGTGTGTCGTGTCCGACATCGACCGGGCCAACCTTCAGGCAGCCTCGCCGCCGCAGCCTGATCGAACGGCCCCGCTACGTCGCGACGAGCGAGGATGTTCACCGGACCCGCCGACGGGCACAGCTCGGTCAGACTCCTCGACGCGCCACCCTGGGACAACACGCCAGCGGCTGAGAAAAACGACACGAAGACGGGACTGCGCCACGACACGAGCGCGGAATCGAGCCAGCAGAACGCAGGTCACCCGAGCGCCCCGGGATACGGCTCACCGGAACCTACACGGGACCGCGGGCGACCGGCCCACCGGCGGTCGCCCGGGGAAGCCCGAGCAGGTGCCCCCCGCACGCGGCAGTCGTACCGGCCGGTGGGGGCGGCGCCGGGTAGCGTCTGCCCCCATGGAACCGCACGAGACGCCGGAGCCGGCCGGGTCGACCGAGGCTGTGGCGCCGCACCAGCCCCCGGCCCCGGGCCCGGTGCCGCAGGGCACCATCACCGTGGCCCGGGCCCTGGAGCTGCCCGCGCTGCGCCGGGGCCTGCCCGAGGTGGTGGCCGGCGCCGATCGGCTGGGGCGGCCGGTGCGCTGGGTGCACGCGGGCGAGACGCCGAAGATCGCGTCCCTGCTCAGGGGCGGGGAGCTGCTGCTGACCACCGGTCTGGGCCTGGGGAACCGGGCGGTCGAGCAGCGCGCCTTCGTCCGGACGCTGGCCGAGCGCGGGATCGCCGCCCTGGTGGTGGAGTTGGGCTCGCGCTTCACCACACTGCCGGCCGCGGTGCTGGACACCGCCCGCGGCCACGGACTGCCGCTGGTGCAGCTGCGCCGGGAGGTGCCGTTCGTCGCGGTCACCGAGGAGATCCACACCGAGATCGTCAATGAGCACTACGCCCTGCTGCGGCGCGCCGAGGAGGTGCACCGGCAGTGCACCCAGGCGCTGCTGCGCGGCGGCGGGGTCCCGGAGATCCTGCGGCTGCTCGCGGCCTTCGCCGGCAATCCGGCCTTTCTGGAGGCGCCGGACGGGCAGCTGCTGTACGCGGCCGGGCCCGGCCCCGCCGCACCGCCCGGCATCGCGGACCCGCTCCAGGTGTGGGACGGCCTGCGGGAGCGGCGTGCGGCCCGGCGCCCGGAACCGCCGGCCGGCAGTGTGGTGGTGGACGTCCCCGGGGGCGGGGGCCCGGGGCCCGGATCGGTCCGGGCGCGGCTGACCGTACTGCCGGTGTCGACCCCGCTGGCCCCGGTGCACCGGATCGCCGCCGAGCGCGCCGCGGACCTGCTGGCGGTGGTACTGCTCCAGGCGCGCCAGGAGGAGGAGTCGGCGGCACGCGGCCGGGGCGACTTCCTCACCGATCTCGCCGAGGGGCGCATCGAGGCGGCGGACGCCCCCGCGCAGGCGCGGGTGCTGGGCTTCCGGCCGGTGGGCGAGGGCCCGCTGCTGCCGGTGGTGATGCGTGTCGGTACGGGGCTGCCGGGGCCCACCGGATCCGGGGCCAACTGGGCTGCGCTGGCCCACGCGGTGCAGGAGGAACTGACCGCGGTCGGCGCCCCGGTCCTGCTGGGCGTACGGCTGCCGGAGGGCCGGATGCCGCTGCTGGTGGGCCTGCGGGACGCGGCGGAGCGCACCGCGGTCGCCGAGCGGGTGGCCGCCGCGCTCCGGGCGGGCGTGCAGCGGGCCTGGCCGGACCGGGCCGGTTCGCGGCCCCCGGTGGTGGTGGTCGGGGTGGCCGGCGGCTGGGAGTCGGTCGGCGGTGAGCTGCGGCACGCGGCCGAGGCGGCGAGCGCGGCCCAGGGCCTGACGGACCGGCCCTGGCACGATGTGCGGCGCACCGAGGTCGACGTCCTGCTGTGGCGCCTGCGGGAGCACGGTGACCTGGCGGCCTTCGTCGACCGGGTGATCGGGCCGCTGCTGAGCCATGACCGCACCGCCCGGCCGCCGCTGATCCCCACCCTGGAGGCGTATCTGGCGCACGCCGGACGCAAGGCCGAGACCGCGCGCGAGCTGCATCTCAACCGGCAGACGCTGTACGACCGGTTGGCGCGCATCGGCCGGCTGCTCGGCAGCGATCTGGAGGACCCCCAGACGGTCCTCGCCCTCAGCCTCGCCCTCCAGGCCCGCCGCCACGCCCGATAGCGGCATGGCGGCACGCGGCACAGGAGCGGTGCGCCGGGACCGGGGGCGCCGGGCGTCCGCCCCCGAACGGGCCCGGTCTGCCTCGTCCTTGCCCGAAGCCCTGGAGCGGACCTGTTATGGTCCTCGCCAGTCAGGAGGCAGGTCATGGCGAGAGCAGGGCTGACCCCGGAGCGGCTGACCCGGGCGGGGGCGGAACTGGCCGATGAGGTCGGCTTCGACCAGGTGACCGTCTCGGCGCTCGCCCGGCGGTTCGACGTCAAGGTCGCGAGCCTGTACTCGCATCTGAAGAACTCCCAGGACCTCAGGACCAGGATCGCCCTGTTCGCCCTGGAGGAACTCGCCGATCGGGTCACCGATGCCCTGGCCGGGCGGTCGGGCAAGGACGCCCTGGCCGCCTTCGCGGACGCCTACCGCGACTACGCCCGGGAGCACCCCGGCCGCTACGCCGCCGCCCGGCTCAGGCTCGACCCCCAGACGGCGGCCGCCAGTGCCGGCGTTCGGCACGCCCAGATGACGCGGGCGATCCTGCGCGGCTACGGCCTGGCCGAGCCGGACCAGACGCACGCGGTGCGGATGCTGGGCGGCGTCTTCCACGGCTACGTCAGCCTGGAGACGGCAGGAGCCTTCGATCACACGCCGGTCGACTCGCGGGAATCCTGGGACTGGATCGTGGATTCCCTCGACGCGCTGCTGCGGAACCGCGCCACCCCCTGACCGGCGGGTGCGGCACCGCCGGAAGCCTCACGGTGCTCGACGAGTTCGGTGCCTTCCCCGCCGTCATCGCCCGGGAGCCCGCCACGACGGTCCCGGCCGCCACGGAATCGGCCGCCGTGGGCCGGCCCGGCGCGTCGCCCGCCGACGCGAGCGAACGCTCCGGACGCCCAAGCCCGGCAAGCAGGACCACCGAGGCATCCCGGCCCCGGCGGGCGGCGTGTACCCCCCTGATCGTCGAGTCGACGGCCGTCTCGCCGCCCGGCTCGCGGTGTCCGGCGGCGCGGTCCGCACGGTCACCGCCGCGGTCGCCCCGACCGGCCGCTGAGGCCGAGCCCGCATCCTCCTCGGCCCGCCCCATCGCGGCTTCCGGCACCGCGGCCGGCCCGGTGGCCGCCGCGGGCCGGCCACACCGTCATCCGCCGAGGTGGCGCCCGTTCCCGAAGCCGTCCGTCAACTCGTCGTAGACGCCCAGCACATGGGCCACCATGTCCTCCTCGCCCGGCCAGCCCGCGGCCTGCGCCCGGCCCGCGGCGGCCAGTCCGGTGCGGCGTACCGGGTCGGCCAGCAGCTCGCGGACCGTCCGGGCGAGGGTGTACGGGTCGCCGTACGGGACCAGTTCGGCCCCCTCCCCCACCAGGTCGGGCACTCCGCCGACCGCGGTGGCCACCAGCGGCACCCCGGCGTGCAGGGCCCACTGGGCCAGGGCCGGCCGGGCCTCCCAGGGACTGCACAGCAGGGCGAGGTCGCTGGCCGCCAGCAGCTCCGGCAGGTCCTCGCGGTGCCCGAGCAGCCGAACCGGCAGCCCCTCCGCGTCGATCCGCCGCTGGAGGACGTCCCGCGCCGGCCCCTCCCCGGCGACGGCCAGCAGCGGCGGCGGGTCCAGGCCCCGCAGCTCGCGGCAGGCGTCGAGCAGCGACTCGTACCCCCGCTCCGCCACCAGGCGTCCCGCCGTGAGCAGCAAGGGCCGGTCCACCACCCCCAGTTCGGCCCGGAACTTGCCCCGGCCGCAGTCGTCCCCGGCCGGCGTCGGGAGCGGCGGCAGTGCCACGGGGGCGAGCCGGGCGTCCCGGGCCCCGCGCTGCCGGGCCCGGTCGACCAGATCGGACGAGGCCCCCAGCACCACCGCGGCGGACCGCGCCACCGTGTGCTCCATCAGCCGCACCGTCCGGCGGTCGGCCGTCTGGCCGGACGGTCGGGTGTGCCAGGTGACGACCAGTGGGGTCCGGCGTCCGCGCAGCGCCAGCGCGGCCAGCATCCCGGCCCGCAGCCCATGGGCGTGCACCAGGCCGGCGCCGGTGCCGGCCGCCCGTACGGCCGCCACGCCGCCGGCCCCGGTCAGCGCGTCGACCGGGGTGAACCGGGCGCCCGCCGCCGTGAACCGGTGTCCGTACTCGGCCGCGCGCGGCGCGCAGACGGTGACCCGGAGCCCGTGCGCCACCAGCCCGGCGGTCAGCGACCGCACATGCGCGCCGCTGCTTGAGCCCGTGCCGCTGAGCACCTGGACGGCGTGCGGCGGCGACGGGACCGGGGTACTGCTCACGCGGGCGAGGCTCCTGGGCGGGACATCGGGCGCCGCGGCGGATCCGCGGTGCGGGTGGTGTGCGGCGCGGCCGGCATGCGGCGCGGAACGCCGGTGGCCGGTGGGACGGGCGGGGACGGCGAAGCGTGCTGTGGGGTGGTGGTGCACTGCTGCTCTCGGTACGGGGGTGCGCCGGGCGCGCCATGCGGTTCTGGAGTGCCAGGGCGTACGGCGCAGGGCGTGCCGATGACACTCCGTGCGCCCCGATGCGCCCTGTGCATCAGGATGCCAGTCCTCAAGCCCTCCGCCGACCATGATCGGCCACCTCGCTCCCCCACTGGCTCGCCGGCCCATCCGGGCATTCACCCACACGGGTGAGGTCGTATCAGGCGTTACAGGGGCACACCAGCACTTCGGGCGCACAGGTGCGCGAGCCAGCGCGCGCCGGACCGTCCCTGCGTGACCACCCCGCCGCCCGATCCCGAAGTCCACCTCGGCACTGGCTTCGATTCCACCCTCACGACCTCGGCGACCGCACTCGACGACGGACCCCGCCAAGGGCCGCAGGGGTTGGGTCCTGGACCCAGACCCCGAAGCCCGCCCTCGGCACTGGATCCGGCTCCACCCTCACGACCTCGGCGAGCCGACTCGACGACGGACGCGCGCCGGGCCGCAGGGGTTGGGGCCTGGACGCTGACGTGTATGCGTGGCGCTATCGCCGCGTGGCCAACGGTCCGGGGCACTCGCGCCGTGAATATACGGTCCAGGACCCAATCCCGGAGGCCCAGGCACCCACCCCCCAGGCAGGGAGCCCGACCCCGGCAGGGCATCCCGCCCCGCCGGGTGCCTCAGCGTGCCGCGCGGGCCGTCTCCAGCAGTTCCTCGGCGTGCGCCCGGGCGAGCTGGGAGTCCTCCTGGCCGGCGAGCATCCGGGACAGCTCGCGCACCCGGTCCTCGCCCTCCATGGCCTGCACCCCGCTGCGGGTCACCGAGCCGTCGTTGGTCTTCTCCACCACCAGATGGCGGTCCGCGAAAGCCGCCACCTGCGGGAGGTGGGTGACCACCACCACCTGGGCGGACCTGGCGAGTTTGGCCAGCCGGCGGCCGATCTCGACCGCCGCCTTGCCGCCCACGCCCGCGTCCACCTCGTCGAAGAGATAGGTGGGCACCGGGGCGGAGCCGGCGAAGACCACCTCCACGGCGAGCATCACCCGGGACAGTTCACCGCCGGAGGCACCCTTGGCGATCGGCCGGGGCGGGGCGCCGGGGTGCGGGGCGAGCAGCAGCTCGACCTCGTCGGCGCCGTGCGGGCCGTACTGCACCGACCGGCCGCCGACCTCGATGCCGGCGGTCTCCTCGGCGGCCTCGGTCTGCCGGACGGCGAAGCTCACCCGGGCGTGCGGCATGGCCAGCTCGGCCAGCTCCGCGGTGACCGCGTCGGCGAACCGCCGGGCCGCCTCGGTCCGCGCGTCGCTGAGGACCTGGGCCAGTCGGCCCAGCTCGGCACGGAGCGCGTCGCGCTCGGCGGTCAGCTCGCCGATCCGCTCGTCGTCCCCGTCGAGTTCGGTGAGCCGGGTCGCCCCCTGCTCGGCCCAGGCCAGCACGTCCGCGATGGTGTCGCCGTACTTGCGGGTCAGCTGGGTGAGCGCGGCGCGGCGCTCCTCGACGGCGGCCAGCCGGCGCGGGTCGGCGTCCAGGTCGTCGGCGTACCCGGCCAGCTCGCCCGCGGCGTCGGAGAGCAGGATGCCGACCTCGCCGATCCGGTCGGCCAGCGCGGCCAGCGCCGGATCGTGCGCGCGCACGGCCTCCAGGGCGCGGTGCGCCCCGGCCACCAGGGTGGCGGCGTCCACCCCCTCGAGGTCCTCCGGGTTCCCGGCGAGGGCGGTGTGCGCCGCGGTGGCGGCGGAGGCCAACGCCTCGGCGTGGCCGAGCCGCTCGGCCTCGGCGGCGAGTTCGGCGTCCTCGCCCGGCAGCGGTTCGACGCCGGCGATCTCGTCCAGGCCGAAGCGCAGCAGGTCGGCCTCCTGGGCGCGCTCCCGGGCCCGGGTGGTCAGCTCGTCCAGTTCACCGGCGACCGTGCGCAGCCTCCGGTAGGCGGCGGTGTACTTCTCCAGCGGGCCGGCGACCGCGGCGCCGGCGTAGCGGTCCAGGGCATGGCGCTGGCGGGCCGGCCGCAGCAGGCCCTGCTGGTCGGTCTGGCCGTGCACCGCGACGAGTTCGTCGGCCAGCTCCCCGAGCAGCCCGACCGGTACCGACCGACCGCCGACATGGGCGCGCGAGCGCCCCTCGGCGGAGATCGTCCGGCTGATGAGCAGGGCGCCGTCGTCCAGCTCGGCGCCCGCCTCCTCGGCCCGTACGGCGGCGGGCGACCGCTCGTCCACGGCGATCCGGCCCTCCACCACCGCCGCCTTGGCCCCGACCCGCACCAGGGCGGCGTCCGCACGCCCGCCCAGCAGCAGGCCGAGGCTGGTGACGACCATGGTCTTGCCCGCGCCGGTCTCGCCGGTCACCGCGGTGAACCCGGGTGACAGCTCGACCACGGCGTCCTCGATGACGCCCAGCGCACGTATCCGCATCTCCTCCAGCACGCCCATGACCTTACGAGGTTCCGGGCACCGGATGCGACGGGCATCGCCGCCCGATGTACGCGCAGGTGTTCGAACGGCCGCCCGGGCGGGTCACCGGGGGGCGCCCCGCCAGCCCGCGACGGGCAGCGCGAACTTGGCGACCAGCCGGTCGGTGAAGGAGGCCTGGTGCAGCCGGGCGAGGCGGACCGGCACCGCGCCGCGCCGCACCTCCACCCGGGCGCCGGCCGGAAGTTCCACGGTGCGCCGTCCGTCACACCACAGCACCCCGTGCGGGGTCTGCGGCTGGACCTCCACGGCCAGCACCGAGTTCGGCGCGGTGACCAGGGGCTTGGCGAACAGCGCATGGGCACTGATGGGCACCATCAGCAGCGCCTCGACCTCGGGCCAGACGACCGGGCCGCCGGCCGAGAAGGCGTACGCGGTGGAGCCGGTCGGCGTGGCGCAGACCACGCCGTCGCCACCGAAACCGGAGACCGGACGGCCATCCACCTCGGTGACGACCTCCAGCAGCCGCTCCCGGGCCGCCTTCTCCACCGACGCCTCGTTCAGCGCCCAGTCGGCGTGGACGACCTGCCCGTCCTTGCGGACCAGGATGTCCAGGGTCATCCGCTCCTCGACCTGGTAGGCCCGGTCGACCACCCGGTGCACCACCTTGTCCAGGTCGTCCCGCTCGGCCTCGGCGAGGAATCCGACCCGGCCCAGGTTGACGCCGAGCAGCGGCACCCCGGACAGCCGGGCCATCTCGGCACCGCGCAGCAGCGTGCCGTCCCCGCCCAGCACGATGAGCAGTTCGCAGCCGTCCAGGACGTCCTGGCCGCCGTCCACCCGCTGGACGGCGGGCGGCAGCGACAGGTCGGCGGCCTCGGCGGCCAGCACCCGCACCCCGATTCCGCTGCGCAGCAGGCCCTGGACGACCCGCTCGGCGCTGCGGATGGCGGCCGGCCTGCCGGTGTGCGCGAGCAGGAAGACGGTGCGGTCGCCCGCCGTCTCCGCGGTGTGCCGCGCTCCCGCTGGCTGCGATGCTTCTGAAGTGGTCAACTGGGCCCCTCCGCCACTGCACGGTCGACATCGGCCGGGTCCAGTGCCGGCGCCCCGGCGCGCATCCACAGAAAGTACTCGACGTTGCCCGAGGGGCCGGGCAGCGGGCTGGCCGTCACCCCGAGCACCCCGAGTCCCAGGGCCGCGGCCTGTCCTGCGACGGTGCGCACCGCCTCGGCGCGCAGCTCGGGGCTGCGCACCACACCGCCGCTGCCCAGCCGCTCCTTGCCCACCTCGAACTGCGGTTTGACCATCAGCACCAGGTCGGCGTCCGGCGCGGCGCAGCGCACCAGGGCGGGCAGCACCAGTCCGAGCGGGATGAAGGACAGGTCTCCGACGACCAGATCCACCGGCCGGTCGTCGATCTGCTCCAGGGTCAGCTCGCGGACGTTGGTGCGGTCCTTGACCACCACCCGCTCGTCGCTCTGCAGCGACCAGGCGAGCTGTCCGTAGCCGACGTCGACCGCGACCACCTGGGCGGCCCCGGCGCGCAGCAGCACATCGGTGAAGCCGCCGGTGGAGGCTCCGGCGTCCAGCGCGCGGCGGCCCTCGACCCGCAGGCCGAGCGGGGTGAAGGCGGCGAGCGCGCCGGCCAGCTTGTGGCCGCCCCGGGAGACGTACTCCGGGTCGCTGTCGTCCTTGGCCACCACCACGGCGGCGCTGGTCTCCACCTGGGTGGCGGGCTTGGTGGCGGTGGCCCCGCCCACGGTCACCCGGCCGGCGGCGATCAACTGGCTCGCGTGCTCGCGGGAGCGCGCCAGTTTGCGGCGCACCAGTTCCGCGTCGAGTCGTCTGCGCTGGCTGCGGTTGGCTGCCACGTGGGGTTCAGCTCCTGATGTCGTGCGGGGGCGTGGGCGCCGGGGGCCCAGGGTGCCGGTCGAGTGCGGTCAGCGTGTCGCGCAGGCCGCGGTGCACATCCTCGTACACCTCCAGGTGGCCGCTCACGGCGAGGTGATCGGCGTCCGCCAGCCGCTCCAGCCCCGCGTCCACCCCCGGGTGCCCGGTGGGGGTAC
>NZ_SRID01000151.1 GCF_004684805.1 Streptomyces palmae | reverse complement strand
AAGAGACAGGTATCTCCCCCGGTATCTCACCCGACACCTTCGCCGCGGTCTCCGCCCGGCTGCCGCGTGCCCTCGCCGTGCTGCGCGAGCAGGCGCTGGTCTGGGGCGGTGACGACCGGCTGCGGCTGGTGCGTACCGCCCGCGAGGTGCTGGCGCCCAGTGGCGGGGCCTCGCCGACCGGGCTGGGCCCCACCGTCGCCGAGGCGGTGGCCGCGGCGGCCCCCGGCTCGGGCAAGGCCGGTCCTTCGCCCGGCCGGCTACAGGAGATACTCGCCGCCGCCGGGCTGCCCGCCACCCATGATCCGGTGTCCGCCGTGGCGGCGCTGACCGCGCTGTTCGGCGACCGCGAGCGGATGGCGGCGCTGCTGGCCCAGGCTCCGCCGGAGGCCGCCGCGGTGCTGGACCGGCTGGTCTGGGGCCCGCCCTATGGCGAGGTCTCGGTCGACGCGCCGAGTCCCCCGGTGGCCTGGCTGATGGCCCGCGGACTGCTGCTGCCCTCCGGTTCGCGCCATGTGGTGCTGCCCCGCGAGGTGGCGCTGCACCTGCGGTCGGGGCGGGCGCACCGCACCCCCGAACCGCTGCCGCCGCTGCCGCGGCCGGCCGCCGAACACCGTCCACAGGCTGTGGACGCCGCCGCGGCGGGACAGGCGTTCACCGCCCTGGCCACCGTCGAGGAACTGCTCAAGCGCTGGGACGCCGGCGGCCCCCTGGTGCTGCGCGCGGGCGGGCTGAGCGTGCGCGATCTCAAGCGCACCGCCGCCGCCCTGGAAGTGACCGAGCCGGTCGCCGCCTTCTGGATCGAACTCGCCTACGCAGCCGGGCTGCTCGCCTCCGACGGGGAGGTGGACGAGCGGTACGCGCCGACCCCCGAGTACGACGAATGGCTGCGGCAGCCCGCCGAGGAGCGATGGACCGCACTGGCGGGCGCCTGGCTGGCGGCCACCCGCACCCCGGGGCTGGTGGGCTCCCGCGACGCCAAGGGGCGCACCTTCTCCGCGCTCGGCCCGGACCTGGACCGCTCGCCCGCGCCGGAGGTCCGCCGCCGGGTCCTGGAACTCCTCGCCGCGCTGCCGCCCGGCGCCGCGCCCGCACCGGACAGCCTGCTGGCCCGGTTGCGCTGGGAACGCCCGCTGCGCGGGGCCGCCGGAACCCGTGCCGTACCGGCCGGCGGCGCCCCGGAGGCCCCGCTCCCGGCGGACGGCGTCCCGGCGCGGCCCACCGGCTCCGACACCCCGGGTACGGCCGCCGCCATGCCGGAGGACCTGCGCTCCCGGCTCGCCCGCTGGACCCTGGCCGAGGCCGAGCTGCTCGGCGCCACCAGGGACGCGGCCCGCCCGGCGGCGCGGCTGCTGGCCCCGCTGCTGCCCGAGCCCCTGGACGAGGTGCTGCTCCAGGCCGACCTGACGGCCGTCGCGCCGGGGCCGCTGCGGCGCCCGCTCGCCGACGCGCTGGGGATGCTCGCCGAGGTGGAGTCCAAGGGCGGTGCCACCGTCTACCGCTTCACGCCCGAATCCGTGCGCCGGGCGCTGGACGCCGGCCGGACCGCGGCCGACCTGCACGCCTTCCTCGCCGAGCACTCCCGTACCCCGGTGCCCCAGCCGCTGTCCTACCTGGTGGACGACGTGGCCCGCCGCCACGGCCGGCTGCGGATCGGCGCCGCCTCGGCGTATGTGCGCTGCGACGATGACGCGCTGCTGGCCGAGATCCTGGCGGACCGCCGCTCGGCCCCGCTGCGGCTGCGCCGGCTGGCGCCCACCGTGCTGGCCTCCCAGGCGGCTCCGGACGCGCTGCTGGAGGGGCTGCGGGCGATGGGCTACGCGCCGGCCGCCGAGTCCGCGGAGGGGGACGTGCTGGTCACCCGCCCCGACGCGCACCGCACCCCGCCGCGTACCGCCCCGGTGCCGGTGCCGGAGGGGCCGCCCCGGCCCGACGACACCCTGCTGGGCGCGGCGGTGCGCGCTATCCGCGCCGGGGACCTCGCCGCGACGGCCCCGCACAAGCCGGTGGCCGCCGCCGCAGCCGGTACCGAGCCCGCCCGGGCGGGCGCCGGGGAGGGTCCGGCCCGTACCCGCGCCGCCACCGTCCCCACCAGCGCCGGCGGCATGCCCCGCACCAGCGCCGCGGACACCCTGGCCACCATGCAGGCCGCGACCCTGACCGGGGGCGTGGTGTGGATCGGCTACGTCAACGCGGAGGGCGCCGCCAGCCAGCGCGTGATCGCCCCGATCAGGGTGGAGGGCGGCTTCGTCACCGCCTACGACCACACGGCGGACGCGGTCCGCACCTACCCCCTGCACCGCATCACCGGTGCCGCCGAACTCGCCGACGAGGACGAGGACGAGCCGGCCGACGCCCCGCCGCCCGCCTGACGCCGTCCCGCGGGCCGGAGGGCCCCGGTCAGCCCATCCCCTCCGGCGTCCGGCCCTTCGCCGCAGGGGCGTGCGCCGGCGGCTCGGAAGGGGTGGGGCGGTCCCGCCGGGGTGCCGGGAGGGCCGGTTCCACAGCGTCCGACGCGACACCGGCGCCGATGGTGGACACTGGACGTTTGGCCACTGCGACGCCGAACGGAAAGGGACCGCGCGTGACCGGACCACTCATCGTGCAGAGCGACAAGACCCTGCTCCTGGAAGTCGACCATGAGCAGGCCGACGCCTGCCGGCGTGCCATCGCGCCGTTCGCGGAGCTGGAGCGGGCCCCCGAGCACATCCACACCTATCGGGTGACCCCGCTCGGGCTGTGGAACGCGCGGGCCGCCGGGCATGACGCCGAGCAGGTGGTGGACGCGCTGGTCAGCCACTCCCGCTATCCGGTGCCGCACGCGCTGCTGGTGGACGTCGCCGAGACGATGGCCCGGTACGGGCGGCTGCGGCTGCTCAAGCACCCCGTGCACGGGCTGGTGCTGGAGACCTCCGACCGTCCGGTGCTGGAGGAGATCCTGCGGTCCAAGAAGGTGCAGCCGCTGGTCGGGGCCCGGGTCGACCCGGACACCGTGGTCGTCCACCCCTCCGAGCGCGGCCAGATCAAGCAGGTGCTGCTGAAGCTGGGCTGGCCGGCCGAGGACCTGGCCGGCTACGTGGACGGCGAGGCGCACCCGATAGAGCTGCGGGAGGACGGCTGGTCGCTGCGGCCGTACCAGAAGCAGGCCGTGGAGGGCTTCTGGCACGGCGGCTCGGGCGTGGTGGTCCTGCCCTGCGGCGCCGGGAAGACGCTGGTCGGGGCGGGTGCCATGGCCACCGCCAAGTCGACCACCCTGATCCTGGTCACCAACACCGTCTCGGCCCGCCAGTGGAAGCACGAGCTGGTCAAGCGCACCTCGCTCACCGAGGACGAGATCGGTGAGTACAGCGGGACCCGGAAGGAGATCCGGCCGGTCACCATCGCCACCTACCAGGTGCTGACGACCAAGCGGAAGGGCGTCTACCCGCACCTGGAGCTGTTCGACTCCCGGGACTGGGGCCTGATCGTCTACGACGAGGTGCATCTGCTGCCGGCCCCGGTGTTCAAGTTCACCGCCGATCTCCAGGCCAGGCGGCGGCTGGGCCTGACCGCGACGCTGGTGCGGGAGGACGGGCGGGAGTCCGACGTCTTCTCGCTGATCGGCCCCAAGCGGTTCGACGCGCCGTGGAAGGAGATCGAGGCACAGGGCTACATCGCCCCGGCCGACTGCGTGGAGGTGCGGGTCAACCTGACCGACTCGGAGCGGCTGGCCTACGCCACGGCCGAGACCGAGGAGAAGTACCGGTTCTGCGCGACCACCGACAGCAAGCGGAACGTCACCGAGGCCCTGGTGGCCCGGCACCAGGGGCAGCAGACCCTGGTCATCGGGCAGTACATCGACCAGCTGGACGAGCTGGGGGAGCATCTGAACGCCCCGGTGATCAAGGGCGAGACCAGCAACGCCCAGCGGGAGAAGCTGTTCGACGCGTTCCGGCAGGGTGAGATCTCGGTGTTGGTGGTCTCCAAGGTGGCCAACTTCTCCATCGACCTCCCGGAGGCCACCGTGGCCATCCAGGTCTCCGGCACCTTCGGCTCCCGCCAGGAGGAGGCCCAGCGGCTGGGCCGAGTGCTGCGCCCGAAGGCGGACGGCCACCCGGCGGTCTTCTACTCGGTGGTCGCCCGGGACACCATCGACCAGGACTTCGCGGCCCACCGGCAGCGGTTCCTGGCCGAGCAGGGCTACGCGTACCGGATCGTCGACTCGACCGCGCTCCTGACACCGGACGAGGAGGCGTAGCCGCCGGGGGCGAGGTGTAGTCGGCGGCGGACGCGTGGCCGACGGCGGACGCGTGGCCGACGGCGGACGCGTGGCCGGCGGCGGACGCGTGGCCGGCGGCGGACGCGTGGCCGGCGGCGGTCGGGGCCTCGGGGCTGCCCGGGGCCTGCCTCGGCGACTCGGGGCTGTCGGGGGCCTGCCTCGCTGCCGAGGCCACCTCTGGGGACGGCTCGGGGGGCTGCCCGGGTGGGACGGGACTACCTGTGGGGGCGGCGGACCTCGTCGCCGTACTCGCCGAGCAGCACCACGCTGACGGCGGTGCCGGCGAAGACCTTGACCGCGCGCAGGGCGTTGCCGAGGAAGTGGCGGGAGTGGCCGTCGGCGTGGTCGCCGAGGGCGGTGGCTCCGTGCGCGGCGGGTTCGCGGCCTGGGAAGACGGTTACTGCGCTCATGTATCCAAGGATCGCTCTCACTCGTCCGTACCACATCGGCCTGCCGGTGTAATCGAGGCCGGGCGCGCCTACGACCACAGGGCCATGGGATCCCCCAAAAGCATCAGGGGGAACCCTGAGAACCCACGGCGCCGCCACCAGGTCCCCCCGCGTTCCGTATGTCCGCACCGCCCGCCGCAGGCCCGTACACCCGCTCCGGGGGCGGGTACAGGCCGCCCGGCCCGGGTACGCCCCGCGTCGGATACGCCACCGGGCCGGCCCGGGCACGCACGACCCCGGCCGGTGCGCCCCCGCGCCGTATACGCCACCGGGCCGCCCGAGTATCCGCCCCAGGCCCGCAGACCCCCGCCGGGCACACCGCCGCACGGCCGGGAATCGTTCGCGCGTTCCTCGGGCAGTGGCTACAATCGCCCCTTCCCCGGATTCGTCCGGGCACCTCCCGCCGCCTCCCGCGTGGCCCGTCCGGGTCCGTACGAGGAGAGCCGCCGTCCGGACGGAAACCGGACGGTACGCGCGCGTGCCGACACCATGCGCCACCTTCTGCGTTGCCGGATACCTGCACACCCAGCCGGAGGCCCCGCCGTGCCCTCGCACGACCCTGTTCAGCCCGTCTCGCACCACCCGCACCACGCGTCCCACCCGCAGCCGGCCCGGCCGATCGCGCCCGGCGCCGACGACGACCCCCTGGCCCGTGAGCGGGCCCACCTGTCCGCCTCCCGGGCCGCGTTGCGCGCCATGCGCGCCGATGTGGAGGCGCTGGACATCAGCGACGTGACCGCGAACTGGGTCAACGCCGCGGTACTGCAGAGCCAGATCGACGAGCGGATCAAGGCGCTCGCCGACCTCGCGCACACCCCGCTGTTCTTCGGCCGGCTCAACTACCTCCACTCCCCCGGCGCCGACAAGGCGGAGGGCGCCGAGGGGGAACCCGCCGGTGGAGCCGGCTCGACGGACACCTTCTACATCGGGCGGCGGCATGTGCACGACGCCGACGGCGACCCGATGGTGATCGACTGGCGCGCCCCGGTCTCCCAGCCCTTCTACCAGGCGTCCAAGAAGCAGCCGATGGACATCGCGCTGCGTCGCCGGTTCGGCTACACCGGCGGGGAGTTGACCGCCTACGAGGACGAGAACCTCACCGACCCGACCGAGGGCGAGACGGCCAGCAAGCTGCTCCAGTCGGAGATCGAGCGTCCGCGTGTCGGCCCGATGCGGGACATCGTGGCCACCATCCAGCCCGAGCAGGACGAGATCGTGCGCGCCGGGATCGGCGGCACGGTGTGCGTCCAGGGGGCGCCGGGCACCGGGAAGACCGCGGTGGGCCTGCACCGGATCGCGTACCTGCTGTACGCGCACCGGGACCGGCTGGCCCGCTCCGGCACCCTGGTCATCGGCCCGAACCGCTCCTTCCTCCAGTACATCGAGCAAGTGCTTCCCGCGCTCGGCGAGTTGCAGGTGCGGCAGGCCACCGTGGACGACCTGGTGGCGCGCGAGGGCGTCGCGGTGCGCGGGGCGGACGAGGCGGAGGCGGCCCGGATCAAGGGCGACGCGCGGCTGGCGGAGGTGCTGCGGCGGGCCCTGCGGTCGCATGTCACGCTGCCGACCGAGCCCTGCGTGGTGGTGCGCGGCTCGCGGCGTTGGCGGGTTCCGGCGTACGAGATCGAGGAGATCGTCACCGAGCTGCTGGCCCGCGACATCCGGTACGGCGCCGCCCGCGAGGCGCTGCCGCAGCGCATCGCCCATGCGGTGCTGGTGCGGATGGAACAGGCCGGCGAGGCGCCGGACGACCGGGTGCAGGACACGGTGGCCCGCAACGCGGCGGTGAAGGCCGTGGTCAAGGCGGTCTGGCCGCCGGTGGACCCGGCCAAGCTGGTGCTGCGGCTGCTGTCCGAACCGGAGTTCCTGGCCGAGCACGCGGACGGGCTGCTCTCCGCCGACGAGCAGAAGGCGATCTTGTGGGCCAAGCCGGCGCGCAGCGTGAGGTCGGCGAAGTGGTCGCCGGCCGACGCGGTGCTGATCGACGAGGCGACCGACCTGATCCAGCGCACCCCGTCGCTGGGGCACGTGGTGCTGGACGAGGCGCAGGACCTGTCGCCGATGCAGTACCGGGCGGTGGGCCGCCGCTGCACCACCGGTTCCGCGACCATCCTGGGCGATCTTGCGCAGGGCACCACCCCCTGGGCGACCGGGAGTTGGCAGGAGGCGCTCAGCCACCTGGGCAAGCCGGAGGGCAGGGTCGAGGAGCTCACTCAGGGCTTCCGGGTGCCGCGTGAGGTGATCGCCTACGCCTCCCGGCTGCTGCCGGCCATCGCGCCCGAGCTGACCGAGGCGACCTCGATCCGCGAGGCGGCCGGCGACTTCTCGGTGCGCGAGGTGGCGCTGGACGCGCTGGACGCGGAGGTGGTCGAGGCCTGCCGCCGCGCCCTGGAGCACGAGGGTTCGATCGGCCTGATCGCCGCCGACGCGCGGATCCCGGTGCTCGCCGAGGCCCTGTCGGCGGCCGGCCTGGCCCACCTCTCCCCCGGCGAGGAGACCACCGCCGACTCCCGGCTCACCCTGGTGCCGGCGACGCTGGCCAAGGGTCTGGAGTACGACTACGTGGTGCTCGACGAACCGGCCGCCGTGGTGGACGGCGAACCCGACGAGCGCACCGGCCTGCGCCGCCTGTACGTGGCCCTCACCCGAGCCGTCTCCGGCCTCACGGTCATCCACGCGGCCCCCCTCCCGGACCGGCTGGCCTGAGCGGGGGTGCCCCGAGGCGCGGTACGGGCCGGGGTGCCCCGAGGCGCCGTGCGGGCCCGGCCCCTGCCGCACCGGGGCCGGGGTGACGGTTCGGGGCACCCGAGGCCCGGGTGGCCGGCCGGGTGCCCCGGTCGGGGTGGCGTTCGGAGCCTCAGACGGAGGACGCGTCGAGGAGGGTTTCCGCGGCGGCGGTGCGGGCGTAGAGGACCCAGCGGCCGACGCGGTGGGCGCTGACCAGGCCCGCGTCGCGCAGCGCGGTGAGGCATTGGGAGACCCCGGCCGGGGAGAGTCCGGTGCGGTGGGCCAGTTCGGTGGTGGAGGCCGGGGTCTCCAGCTCGGTCAGCAGCAGGGCTCGTGAGCGGCCGAGCACGGGGGCCAGGGCACGGGTCCCGATGGCCGGCCGCGTCTCCCACAGCCTGCCGACGCCGCGGGCCGGATAGGCGAGTTGCGGCGGGTCCGGCGGTCGCACCCGGGTGCGCAGCCCGGGGCCGGTGAACGCGGACGGGATCAGCAGCAGTCCGGCGCCCGCGGACTGGCGGGACATGCCCCGCTTCCGGCGGACCAGGGTGAGCGCGTCGCCGTCCCAGCTCACCGAGGTGTGCAGGCCGTTGAAGAGGTGCCCTGTGCCGTGCTCGGCGACGGTGCGGGCCCGGTGGAAGACATCTGCGTCCAGTACGGCCCTGATCCGCGCCCAGTACGGAGCGAGCGCCAACTCCCAGTATTTACGTATCTCTTGTACGAGCTTGGCCAGCCGGGCGGACGGGGCGGCGTGAAGGCTCGACAGGCGCGGGCCGAGATGTCCCTGGTGGCGGGCGAGGTGGTCGAGATCCTGGCGTACCCGGTCGGCGGGCGAGGCCAGGATCGCGTCCCACTCCGCCGCCGGTGCGGGGGCCGGCTGGACGGGGGCCGGGGTGAGGAAGTCGGGCACGTAGCCGGAGGGCCCGATCAGTTCGGCAAGCCATCCCCGGTCCAGGCCGGCGGCCAGCACGCGGGGCCGCGCCTGCTCGATCCAGGGCCGGTGGACGGGGTGCGCCGTGTCCGATGCCAGCAGCCGGAAGCTGGGCGCGACCTCCCACATCGGCGAGATCGCGAACCGCACCTTCGCGAGGTCGTTCGCCGAGAACGCCAGCTCCGCCACCGCAATCGCCTCCCCATGGATTCGGGCATCCCTGAAACGATGGCCCGCCAGGTTGTCCCGCACCGATCATCCCGCCATGACCTCACAGAACATCACCGCGGCGGCATCGGGCACCTGGAAACTCGGCGACCGCACGGTCAACCGGATCGGCTTCGGCGCGATGCGCCTGCCCCAGCACGGCGAGGCGCTCGCGCCCGACGCCCTCCCGCGCGACCGCGACCAGGCGATCACGGTGCTGCGCCGGGCGGTCGAGCTCGGCGTGAACCACATCGACACCGCCGCGTTCTACTTCTCTCCGCTGCGCTCCGCCAACGAACTGATCAACCGCGCCCTGGCGCCCTACCCGGACGACCTGGTCATCGCCACCAAGGTCGGCCCGGGCCGCGACCCCTCAGGCAACTGGCAGCCCCACGCCACCCCCGAAGGTCTGCGCGGCCAGGTCGAGGAGAACCTGCGCCAGCTCGGCCGCGACCACCTCGACGTGGTCAACCTGCGCATCGTCGGCACCGATTCCCTCGCCGATCGCTTCGGCGCGCTCGCCGCACTGCGCGACGCCGGACTCATCCGCCACCTCGGCCTGTCCAACATCCGCGCCCACCACCTCGCCGAGGCCCAGGCCATCGCACCGGTGGTCTGCGTCCAGAACATGTACGGCATCGGCGCGTCGCCCGAGCAGGACGAGCTGCTGCGCCTCTGCGGTGAACAGCGCGTCGCGTTCGTACCGTTCTACTCGATCGCCGGCAGCGGACGCACGGCGGGCGCGCCCGCGAACGACAGCGGCACCGTGCGCGCCATCGCCCGCGCCCGGGGGGTGAGCCCCGCCCAGGTGCGGCTGGCGTGGACGCTGCACCGCGGTCCGCACGTGCTGGCCATTCCCGGCACCGGCGACCCCGAGCACCTCGCCCAGAACGTGGCCGCCGGTTCGCTGCGCCTTTCCGAGGACGAGCTGGCCGAACTGGACTCCCTCCACCACGCGGCCGCGTGATCGCGTCGCCCCGACGGCCTCGTGGCCCGCCGCCATGCCGTCCGGCGTCGTTCACGCCGCCGGGGGGACGTCCTCCCCCGTACCGCCGGAGGCCAGGGACCCCAGCAGTGAGTCCAGCAGCCCCGGGAAGCGTGCGTCGAGGTCGGCGCGGCGGAGCCGGACGTAGCGGTTGCGTCCGGCCGCGCGGGTGGAGGTGATGCCGGCCTCCCGCAGCACCCGCATATGGTGCGAGACGGTCGACTTGTGGAGCCGTTCGAGGCCCAGCACGCGGGGGTCGCAGCTGTGTTCCTCGCCGTCCGCGTAGATGCCCAGCAACTGGATGCGCACCGGATCGCCGAGGGCGTGCAGCACCTTGACCAGCTGGATCTCGCCGGTGTCCGGCTGAGGCAGCAGTTCCTCACTCATGCCGTTCCACTCCCGTCCTCGCTCCCTCGCACCCCGCCAACTGTTTGACAATCATCCACCAATCTCTATTGTTTGACGAGCGTCAAACCGTTGGCCGCGCGCTGCCGCCCGACGCTGCCCCGGCGCACCCCGCCACCACTCCCCGGGAGGGAACCCTTGCGTCTCCGCCTGCTGCTCCTCGCGCTCGGCACCTTCGCGATGGGCACCGACAGCATGGTCATCGCCGGCATCCTGGGGCCGGTCGCCGACGACCTGGACGTGTCCGTCTCGGCGGCCGGCCAGCTGGTCACCGTCTTCGCGCTCGCCTACGCCCTGCTGGCCCCAGTGCTGGCCACCCTCACCGCCGGCTGGCCCCGCCGCCGGCTGCTGCTCACCGCGCTCGCCGTCTTCACCGCGGCCAACGTGCTCAGCGCCCTCGCCCCCTCCTACGGGCCGCTGCTGGCCACCCGGGTGCTGGCCGCCGCCGGGGCCGCGCTCTACACCCCCACCGCCAACGCGGTCGCCACCACGATCGTCCCGCCCGAGCGGCGCGGCCGGGCCCTGGCCACCGTGCTCGGCGGCATGACCGTGGCCACCGCGCTGGGCGTGCCGCTGGGCACCTGGCTCGGCAGCGCGGACTGGCGGATGACCATGTGGTTGGTGGTGGCCCTCGGCGCCGCCGCGTTCATCGGCCTGGCCCTGCTGCTGCGCGAGCTGCCCGAGCCGCCGGCCGCCGCACCCGGGCTGCGCGAGCGGCTCACCCCGCTCACCGACCGACGGGTGCTGGGCGCCGCCGCCACCACCTTCGCGTTCTTCCTGGCCTTCAACTCCGTCTACATCTACCTGTCCACCGCCGTCCGCCCGGCGACCGGGGGTGACGCCCAGCGGCTGAGCCTGATCCTGCTGGTCTCCGGCGTCGCCTCGGTCGCCGGCAGCTGGGTCGGCGGCCGGGCCGTGGACCGCTTCGGCGTACGAGCCGTCCTGCTCACTGGCAGCTGCGCCGCCGCCCTCGCCTTCACCACCCTCCCCTGGGCGGCCCGGAGCATGCCCACCGCCCTCGGGTACGCCGTGGTCACCCCGCTGGCCGGCTGGGCGGTCTCGATCGCCCTCCCGCACCGGCTCGCCTCCCTCGACCCCGCCAACGCCCCGCTGCTGATCTCCCTCAACAGCAGCGCGCTCTACCTGGGCATCGCGGCCGGCGGTGGCGCGGGCAGCGCGGCCATCGCCCTGCTCGGCGACCGCTGGTTCCCCCTCGCCGCCACCGCCAACAAGCCCTCGTAGAGTGGTCGTTCATGACCGAGTCACACCCCCTGCTGGGCATGCTCCTGCACGCCGCCGACGGACGGTTCCCTCCCGCGGACGGCGGCGTGACGGTCCTTCCCCCGCTGCCGGGCGGGCTGGAGTGCTCGGTGGCGTTCACCGGGCACGCCGTGGTCGCCACCGCCCTGCCCGCCTCCGAGGTCCGGTCCCAGGGCCCCGACGGCTACGGGGCCTCGCTGGCCCCCGACTTCCTGCGCTACCTCGCCGGTCGCGACGGCTGGATCGACAGCATCGACGCGACCCTCGTCGCCCGTGGCACGCCGGGCCCTCCCCGACTGCCCGCACGCCATGGCGCCGACGACCACCCGCGGGTCCGCCACGCCCAGGCCCTCCGCACCGAGGTCCGTGTCCACGGGGACGAACGCGGCCTTGTCACCCTCGCCCGCGGCCTGGCCGGACGGCACGAGATCAGCATCGAACTCGACGATCCCGACAGCGAGGCGGCCGGGCTCGGCCGCGCCCTGCTGAGTGACGCGCTCACCCTGGTCCCCGCCGGGGAGCCGGTCTTCGCCGCCGTCGCCCCCGGCAACGCGCGGTCCCTCCGGGCCTTCCTCGCGGCCGGCTTCCGGGCACTTGGCAGCGAGGTCATCATCCGTCCCGACCGGCCGGTCTCCGGCTAGGGCGGGCCTCGGGCCGGGAACCCTCGTCACCTCGGCCCTCGGGGGACCGCTCTTCGAGAACTCCGAGGAAGGCCGAGGCGACGAGCGCGACGACACGGTCCTCGTCCTGGGTCAGTTGACGCAGGACCTCCCGCACGGTGGTCGCCGGCAGCTCGACCAGCGCCTGGATCAGGCGGATCCGCGTCGCGGAGTCCGCCGTGCGCGCGGCGAGTTCGTCGACCAGTGCGGTCGTGATCCGGTCCGCGGACGCGGGGTCCTGGCACAGCGTTCCCAGGACCTCCGCCGCGTCGACGTCGTTGGCGCCCTCGACCACCATGCCGAGGAGTGTCGGCACGGCCGCGGTCACACCACGCCTGCCCAACGCCAGTGCGGCGTGCCCGCGCACCGTTGTGTCCGGGTCCCCGAGCGCGTCCGCGAGCACCGCGCTCGCGCCCGGAGCCTCGGGCATCTCGGCGATCGCCCGCACCGCGCGCCGCCGGATGTCGACGTCTTCCGACCGCATGCCGGCGGCCAGCGCCGCCACGCCGTCGCCGCCCGATCGGGCGAGCGCCCAGCGCAGGGCGCCCGCGACGTTCGAGTCGGATTCGGTCAGGACCGCCCCGGCCAGCAGCTCGACGGGAACCGACACGCCCTCCGGACGGGCCAGCACGGCCTGCTGCCTGCGCGCGGCGCTGGTCGAGCCGAGCCCCTGCATGAGTTCGACGATGCGCAGGACGTCCTGCCAGCCGGTGGGCGCCGACGCATCGACCGCTCGAAGCCGCTTGAGCAGCTCCTGCTCCCGCTCCAAGCGATCTTCCGTCCACCGGATGAGGTCGCCGACCAGAGCGGACGGCGTGAAGGCCGGGTCCTCCAGCGCCCGTCCGATCTGCTTGAGCGAGAGCCCGAGGGACCGCAGGCTCTCCACATGGAAGATCCTCCGGACGTCCTCGGCGGAGTACTCGCGGTAGCCGCCAACGGTGCGACCGGTCGGTCGCACCAGCCCGAGGGCGTCGTAGTGCCGGAGCATCCGGGTACTCACCCCCGAGTGACGGGCCACATCACCGATCAGCAATCCGGGGCCCCCGCGGCCTTGGCAGGCCCCGCCGAGCCGGCCGTCTCCGCCATCTCCGCCATCTCCGCGGTCTCGGCGGTCTCGGTGGTCTCGGCCGTCTCGGCGGTGTCGGCGGTCTCGGCCGTCTCGGCGGTCTCGGCCATCTCCAAAGTCCCGGCGGCCTCCGAAGTCCCGGCGGCCTCTGAAGTCCCGATGGTCTCAGCCGTCTCGGCGGCCTCCGCGGCCACGGCGATTCCCGATGCGGCCACGGCGGCGGCAGTGGCGGCAGCGGCTCGTTCCGGGCCGAGTGTGACGGCTCGCTTCGCCTCGAAGACGGCCGCGTCGAAACCGGAATCCGGGTCCCGCAGGAGCAGCACGGTGGCATGGGCATGCGCGGCCACCGCCGGGCAGGGGTTCGCCGAGGCCCTCTCCAGGACGGGTTCGATCACGTCGCCGAGGTCGACGAGGGCCCGGCTCAGGCTCAGCTGTACCTCGCGGTCGCCGCGGCCGAGCTGCCGGGCCAGTTCGTCGGCCAGGTCCTTCTCCTCGTCCTCGGGCACGAGGGCGACCGCGACGCGCCACGCGGTCCGCGCGACCTCGTCGTCGGCGTCACGCAGCATGTCGCGGGTGATCCAGGCCCACGCACTCCTGTCGCCGATCTTGGAGAGCGTATGCAAGGCCTGGCTACGGGCCTGCGTGCGCTCGGACTCGAGTTCCCGGCGAATCCGGGGCAGGGTGATCTCCGACGAGAGGCGGGTCAGTGCCCAGGACAGCATGTCTCGTACGAAGAAGTCCGGCTCGACCGCGCACCGCTCGACGAGCGTCTCCAAGAGTCCGGGGTCGGGGTTCGAGCCGACCGCCAGGGCCGCCTGAAGCCGGACCGACGAGTCCTCGGCGCCCAGGGCGTTGACCACGCGGGTGTACTGCGGCATTCCGTCTGTCATGTTGATCGGGTCCACCTCCTGCGCCCAGGGGACACCTTGTCACTGTGTCAAGGTCAACCCTGAGGCCGATCGCCCCCACCTGCCCGTACAGCGAGGATCGCCGGGGAGGGCGTCCTGGAACTGATCCTCCAGGAGGCCGCCCGCATCGACGCGGCCCGGGCCGTCCACGGCCCGGCGCTGGGGGAGTCCACGGCGCCCCGCAGCGGCCGATGCGGCCGAACGGCCGTTCCGCGCGGGTGCGTCTTCTGACACCCGGGCCGGGAACAGCCGCTCAGGGAAGGGGGCGGTCAGCCGATGGGGTTGACGAAGGTGGCCGGGTGGGTGGCACCGGTCTGGTCGACGAGCGCGCCCCAGGGCCAGTCGAGGGTCAGCGAGGTGGTCTCGTTCGGCGGGGTGATCTCCACCTGGGCGGGCATCCAGGTGTTCTCGTCGCCCTCCGCCGCCAGGGCGAGGCTGATCGTGAAGTCGGTGCTGTCGCCGGGGGCCAGGGTGATCGAGCCGTACTTGGCCGACGAGCGCTGCAGCGACCAGACCTGACCGCCGTTCTCCGACTTGAGGTCCACGCCCGGGAAGCCGCCGATCTTGCAGGTGCGCCCGCTGGAGTTGGTCAGCACGATGCTGGTGGTGGTCGCGCCCTGCGCGTTGGGGTCCGGGACCGCGTCATCGCCGGTGGCGAACGCCGCGTCCAGGGCGTCGGTGTGGCAGCGCTGGATGCCGGAGGCCGTACGGCTGCCCTGGGTGGCGGCCTTGCTGCCGGCCTGCGTGCCCGACTCCGTCTTCGCGCCGGAGCCCGTCTTGCCGCCGGATCCCGCCGTGGCGTCGGAGCCCTGCGCACCGGTGGACGAACCCGAGCCGTTGGAGGAGCCCGCGCCACTGGTGTCCGCGCCACCGGGGTTCGCGGCGTTGGGGTTCGCGGCGGCCACGGCCGAGTCCGCCTTGCCCGAGGACTTCGTGCCGCCGGCGTCCGAGTCGGAGCAGGCGGTCAGGGTCAGACCGGCGGCCACGGTGAGAGCGGCGGCGGCGACACGCAGGGCACGGCGGCGGACGGTGCGGACGGTCTTGGAGCTCATTTCGGGTTCCCCCCTGGGCGGTCGGTGTCGTTGTTCCCTCGGTACGTCACCTACTCTGGCCGGGCCCCTTAGCGATCGACTTCCGCTCGGCTAACACCCGGCTAATGACCTGGCAACCGACCAGCCGAGCCCTTTCCCACCCCGTTCGGGCAGGAGATTTCGGGGCGTAACCGGTGCGGGCAGGCGATCAGTTGGAGGGACAGGAACCGGTCCCCGCTGAGCCACCAACCGCCCACGACGTCCTCACCGGCGGCCAGATCCGCCAGCATCGTCGTGGGGTCCGGGGCCGGTCCGCAGCGCCCGACGACGGCCTGGGCGTACTCGGCCAGCCGCGCGGTGAACCAGCGGACGGCGGCCTCCGGCGGGAACGTCCCAGCGCTCCGGCCGGCGGGCTTCAGCAGCCAGTGGGCGCGTTCCAGCGGGGGCAGATCAGTGGCCTGGAAGGCGGGGTGCAGGGG
>NZ_SRID01000150.1 GCF_004684805.1 Streptomyces palmae | reverse complement strand
CCCCACAACCCCACACCCCACGCTGACGAAAGCCCCCTCACACAACAACCCGCACCACCCAAACCCTGATCACCAACCACCCCAAGCACGACCACCGAGACCACCGCGGACAGGACCCCCGAACGCACGGCGATCACGCCCGCGGCGATCAGGCACCAGACACACGACCACACAGCCACGGACAACGGCGACGGGCCGCAAACGCATCGACTTGCCCCAGAAGAGCAGCAGGCAACAAGCACACGACAGCGGCCAGACCCAGCCACCCCGGCGAGCCCGTCCACTGACCGCACAAACCCCGAACCAGACCGACACCACACGGCAAGACCGGAGCAAGGTCACCGGGCCGCAGGCCGCTACTCGCCCTCGCCGTCAAAGCCCACACGCCGAGAGCTCTTGAAAGGCCAGCAGGGACGCTCGTCACTCGCCATGCGGGCTTGCACCCTGAAAGAGGGGATGGATTCGCTTCGTTTCCAGCAGACGCGCGGTGCCACGCCTTCATGGAGTATGTCCTCACCCAGCTGCCTTTGGTGCCGTGGGGGGCATCGGCCCGGAGGTGCGGGCCACCGGAGTCAGTCCGGCCATCAGAAGCAATGCGCCGATCGGCAGCAGGTCGAGGTTGACCGAGAACAGAAGGAACCCCACGAGGACCAGCAGGGGACTCCAGGCGGGCAGCCGGCGTGGGGTCGCGGCCGCCGGCATGACCAGCAAGGTGAGCCAGCCCAACTGGAATGCGAGTGGCCCGATCATCTCCAGCGGTTCAGGCAATGGTGCCGCGGTGTCCAGGCCTGTGAACAGATCACCGAGGATCACCCAGAGGAAACAGGCGACGCCGAACAGGCTGGCTGCCGCCGCCACGTTCGCGCCAAGGCGCCCGCGCATGGTGGCGGCGGGAACGAGTTGCCGCAGTCTGACCGTCGCCACGCCGAAGAGCAGGAAGCCGATGAAGAACAGAGTGTGCCCGAGGTTCCAGGCAAGCCCGGGTCCGTGTTCCCCGTCCATCCCGTCGACGAGTCTCAGCAGGCCATACAGCATCAGCAGGAACGGGGCGGCGACCGCGGAGCCCTGGCCGCCCGTGAGTTTTGAAGTCATACCGGCAGACTCACAGGCCCGCCGCCCTCCGGCCTATCGGGGGCGTCCACCACCGAACCCGGGAATGTGCCCCGTAAGGGACCGCGCCCCAAAGGGGTGCGGAGCCCGGTTCGAACACGGTCCACCCGTACGGCCGAAACGCTGGCGGCATGCCCGGTCCCAACCTGGCGATCGCACCTACCTCGTGCTCGGCCTCTCCCTGGCCCGGCTGTAGGAAACCGGGCTGGGGCGCGAACGCACCACGCAGTACACCGAGAACCTCGGCACTGGCGGCACGATGCAGCAGCGCAGGCATGCCGAGCAGGGCCCCGTGCGGGTAAGCGTGACCGTCACCGGACTCTCAGCGGAAGAGGTCGCACTGCTGGTCAAGGATGAGAGCGCGGCCGCGGAAGCCACCTGGTCTCCTCGCGGGGCCGTATCGGTGTCGCGTTCGATGGTGGCGAGCCGGTTCTCGAGCCGATGGCTGGGTCGTTGGCGGAGTGGCACAGCAATAGGGCGGTGGATCCCGTTTCACCCGGCGGACGGTGAGTCGATGTGGGCAAGCAGCGATGCGGTGCCGTCCTCCGCGGCGATCCCCCGGGCGAGTTCGGACGCGCGGCGGCGGTGGGTCGGCTCGGACAGGCAGGCCGTGATCGCGTTGCCGAGGGCTTCGGCGGTCAGGTCCTGGAACGGCACAGGTCGGGGGGAAGCTCCCAGCTCGTACAGCCGGGACGCCCAGAACGGCTGGTCGGCCATGACGGGAATGGGTACGGCGGGCACTCCGGCCCGCAGTCCGGCTGCGGTGGTACCCGCCCCGGCGTGATGGACAACGGCGGCGGTACGGGGGAACAGCCAGTCGTGCGGGACGTCGCCAATGGTCAGGACGTCGGCGCCGCAGCCGCTCAATTCAGCCCAGCCGGCCTGCACCACCGCACGCACACCCGCCCGCTGAACCGCCGCAGCCACCAGCTCACTGAGCCGTTCCCCCTGTCCCGCCGCCATACTGCCGAACCCGATGAACACCGGAGGTGGACCGGCCTGGAGGAAGTCGACCAGTTCGGTTGGAGGCTGCCAGCCCTTCGGCCGGGCGGGCCACCAGTAGCCCGCCACGTCGACCCAGGACGGCCAATCCTCGGGGCGCGGCACCACCAACGGGCTGAAGCCGTGGAAGACCGGACGGACGTCCACCGGTGCCACGGGCGCGTCGGCGGGCAGCCCGAGGCGGGCACGCAGACGGGTCACGGCACTCGCGAAGACCCCTTCCGCGCGCCTCAGCACGTCCCGGCCCGCAGCGAGGTTGGCTTGCGGCCCGGTGCCGTCGGTGTTGCGTGCGTTGGGCAGCGGGAACTGGCCGGTGGCGAACGCCGGCGCGAGGTAGGTGCCGATGACGGGGACGCCGAGCGCTTCGCCGGCCGTCCGGCTGAGCGGTGCCGGGCCGAAGGCCGTGAGCAGCAGGTCGGCTCCGGCCGCCACTGCCTCCGCCACCCCATCGGCGATCCCGTCCGCGTACGCTCTCGTCAGCGCCTGGGCCTCATCCCGCGACGCCGCCCGGGCCCAGTCCCGGATCAGCCCCTGCGGATCTCCCGGCACAGGCCGGTAGTCGAGACCGCACCCGTCGACGAGTGCGGCGAAGGACGGATGAGCGGCCACGGCGACCTGGTGGCCCGCGTCCAGCAACCGCCGTCCCAGTCCGGTGTAGGGCGCGACGTCTCCCTGTGAACCGGCGGTGATGATCAGAACACGCATGGAGCGATTCTCCTCGGCGACCCGCAGCCCTGTCATCGTCGCCGGCCGCGGGGATCCCGCAGCCCACCTGGCGGCTGTGGCCCGAGGGGTGCCGTCGAAGACGCTGATGAGAGGTTTGACCACCGCCTGGCCGGGTGCAATGCCCGGCCGCATCCGGGCCGCAGGTCCGTACGATGTGAATGAGCGACCACCAGACCGGCCCGGCATCGAGCAGGTGCGGGCACAGCGATCGGCACCGAGGTGGGCGTCTTCCGCGGATGGGACGGGTGGCGAGCCGCCAAAGGTCGCTGAACCGTCCTGCCACCTACGGGGCGGTGGCGCCCCCGTCCCGCGGCAGGACCTCGATCGCGCCGGTGGGCGGCTGCGGGACGAGGGTGGCCTGCCACCTCCCGGTCGGCGGGTCGTACCGCACGTACACCCAACCGGCTTCTGTCCGCTCCGGCAGGCGGACCTGGGCGAGGCCGGCTGCTTCGGTGGTGGTGAGACTGGCGGGGAGTTGGATGACGATCGCGCGCTGCGGGTCGGCGAGAGTGAGCGACTCGCCCGGCATGTGCTCGGCGGGCTCGCGTGAGCGGCGTGCCAGAAGGTCCCTGACCTTGCCGTAGACGTCCTCGCCCAGCTTGGTGGCGATGGCCTGAACAAACGGCGCAAGCGCCGAGCCGGCCATCGCACCCAGCAAAAGCTCACCGAAAAGCCGGTCACCACCTGATCCGGGTTGCGGGACAACGGCCTCGGCTGTCTCGGCGTCTTCCATGAGCGGATTCTGCCATGCTCGCCGATCCGCTATGGAATATTTGACTGACCGTCATTCGGCCTCGGGGGGCAGCAAATGAGTCGGTCGACGCGCGCCAGGCGCCGGTACGAGCGTGGATCGGCGCTCCTCGCGCGGTATGAGGCAGACAACGACCCGGCACTGCTCGACGAGGCTGTCGCCATGCTCCGCTTGGCTCGCGAGGGGACGCGGCCGGCTGACGACGGCCATCTCGACATCCTCGCCAGACTCGGTGACGCGTTCGTGACCCGCTACGCCGACCGGCCGGACGCCGACGGCCGGACCGATGACATCGACGACGCGATCGAGTGTTACACAGCGCTCCTCGCGGCGGATCCTGGCATCGCGCTGCGGTACGCCGCCCTCCAATGGCTGGGCGACGCGCACTCCGGCCGCTTCGAGCAGGGGGGCCGCCACCCGAGCGACGCGGAGGCGGCGGTACATGCGTTCCACCAATGCCTGGAGATGTTGCGGTCACCGGAGATGGTGGGCCTGCTCGCCGAACCCGAGCGCGTAAGGCTGCCGGACGTGCTGGCCGGCCTGGGGGCGGCGGTCACACGGCTGTTGGACAGCGACGGCGACGGGCGGGACCTGCCCGCGGTGCTCGCGACCGCGCGTCAGGTGCTCGCGGAGCTTCCCGGCCCGGGCCCGGCGGCGACGCCCTGCGCCCAGATGTTCGCCCGCCTGGTGCACCTGGTCCGGGAGCGGACTGACCTCGACGTGGACACGGCCATGGCGCAGGAGTACCTCAGCCGGCTGACACCTCGCACCTCGGGGTACGAGGTCGCTGTGCGGGCGGTGGAGGAGTACCACCGCACGGGTGACCCCGGCCCGCTCGACGTCGCGGTGGAAGCTCTGCGCGAGATCACCCAGGGAATGGAGACATCGGGCGAGGAGGGCACCAGGCACTTCGGGGCCCTCGGGTACGCGCTGTGGCAGCGAGCTCTGCTCGCCCCCGGCTCGGCCGACGTGGACGAGGGCATCGCGGCCTTCCGGGTCGCGTACGGGCAAGCGGATACGGAGTCGTCCCGGGACGCGTGCGTGCAGGGGCTGTGCGAGCTGCTGGTGTTGCGCTACCGGGTGTCAGGGCACCTGTCCGACCTGGATGAGGCCATCGCCCTGCACATGGGCACGGTCGACCGGTACCGGGACAACCCGCGGGACGCGCCGGGATTCGCCGCCGCGGCGACCGCGCTGCAGCGCCGTGCCGAGGCGGTCGGCGATCACCGGGCGAACACCATGGCGCTGGCGATGCGCATGCTTCACAACCGCGGTGGGGAGGCCGGCACGCTGCGGTCGTTCTTCGACCTGCCGTACGGCCATCTGGCCGAGCTGGCGAGTGAGGACGTCCTTGCCGATTCGATGTTTCTGGGCGAGGTCGACGCGGTGATCGCCAGTTCCCGGACGCGACTCGACGGGTCGGTCGGGGACGAGCGGGCGGCCGCGCTGCACGATCTGGTGGACGCGCTGCACGCGCGGGCGCGGGCGTACGGGGGCGAGTTCGCGGACGAGCACATCGACCGGCTGCGCGAGCTGACCGCGGGCCTGCACGGCCTGCACCGCGGAGCGCATGAGGCGGAGCTCGGGTTCGCGCTGCACGACCGTTTCCACCGAAACGGGCATGCCGGCGATCTGAGCGAGGCGTTGTCGTGTCTGGGGCGGGCGGCGGCGGTGGACACGGTGCCGACGCTGTTCCGGCTGATCGCGGCGAAGGCGCGGGGACAGTTCTCGGCGCAGGCGGAGCTCTGGGAGGTCGCCGACGAGGCATACGGCCTCGCGATCGGCCTGCTCCCCAAAATCGCCGCGCGGCACCTGAGCCACGACGACCATCTGCGGCAGCTGTCCCAACTCGCCGGGCTGGCGACAGACGCGGCCGCGGCAGCGATCCGCAACGGCGAGCCCGTGCGAGCACTGGAACTGCTGGAGCAGGGTCGCGGGCTGCTGATCGGGGACATCCTGGACACGCAGCACGACCTCGGCCGACTGGCGGAGGTGGAACCCTCGCTGGCAGAAGCACTGCGCGATGCCGGTGACCGGCTGGCCACCGAGGTGGACCCGCACCTCCCTGCGCCGCCGGGTGTCCCGAGCGTGACCGACCGCCGGATCGGGCTCGTGCGGGAGTGGGACAGGACCGTCGCGGCGATCCGGAAGGTGCCGGGATTCTCGGACTTCCTCGCGCCGCCCCGTCTCTGGGACCTGGTCGGCGTGGCCGTCAACGGCCCGGTGATCACGGTCAATGTGAGCCGATTCGGCTGCGATGCGCTCGTGCTGACCGACGGCGGGGTGGCGGTGGTGCCGCTGCCGGACCTGTCGGACGCGGAGGTGCGGCAGCGAGCGACGCGGTTCCTCGCCACGCTGCCGTTCGCGGAGTTGTCCCCGGAGGACGAGGAGGCGACCGCCGAAGCGCAGGAACCGTTGCGGCAGACGCTGTCCTGGCTGCGGGACGCCGTCGTAGCGCCGGTGTTCGAACACCTGGAAGCGCACGAGCGGGTGTGGTGGATCCCGACGGGCCTTCTCGCCGCGCTGCCATTGCACGCGGCCGCACTCGACAGGGCGGTGTCGTCGTACGCGCCGACGATCAGGGCGCTGCGCGCGGCACAGGCCCGGCGCCCGCGGGACGCGGGGCTGACCGGTCGGGTGGTCGCCATCGCGGACGTACCTGGTCTGCCGCCACTCCCCGGTGCCGCGGCGGAGGCCACCCGGCTGGCAGACCGCTTCCCGGCCTTCGGTCACCTGTCCGGCGCGGCGGCCTCCCGGGCCGGTGTGCTGGCAGCGTTCCGCGATGTCGGCTGGGTCCACATCGCCTGCCATGCAAGCAGCTACGCGGCCCACCCCGTCGACAGCGCCCTGCATCTGTCCGACGGCCCACTGACCGCGGGCGAGGTGCTCGCGGCAAGGTCACGCCAGGGCCACCTGGCGTACCTGTCGGCGTGCGAGACGGTACTCGTCGGCTCGGCCCTGGCGGACGAGGTGATCCATCTGGGCTCCGCCGTCCACGCGGCGGGGTTCCGCCATGTCATCGGCACCCTGTGGCGTGTCACCGCCGGTACGGCCACCGAAACAGCGCGCCTGTTCTACCGCAACATGCCGCCCGGCCTTGACGCGGATCAGGCGGCACAGGCCTTGCACACTGCAGCGGTCGACCTGCGGAACCGCTACCCACGACTCCCGGCCAGATGGGCCGGCTACGTCCACATCGGCCCGTAGAAGACCTGCCGGCGCCCGGGCAGGCGCGCAGGGCGACCAGGTGTGTTCGGGAAGTGCCGGTGTTGCGGTGGTGGGCGACTGAGGAAGATTGAGCACTTTATGGGTGATCAGGTTGTCCACTTCGTCCGCCCGGCAACCTCCAGCTCCGTCAAGACGCGATGGAGTGCCTCAAGGCATTCCAGGACAGACCACTCAGCGCTCGTCTCAGGTGAGGCAGCACAACCTCTGAGGCGGTCCGCCTGTTCCACGAGCCCGGCGAGGCTTCGGACAGCGCCGGATGCCAGCCGTGGGCACCATCGCCCGCTGACGTATGTTCGAACCTGTGACGCACGCCTTGATACCCCGGCTGGTGGCCCAGTGAGCGGCTGGTGGGCCTATCTGGACGAGCGGACTCGTCAAGAGGTCGACGCCGACGTACTGCGCGACCGACGGATCTCGGCAGTCAGGTCCGCGTGGGAGGCCCTGCGTCCGTTGGAGTTGGGCCTGCACGAAGCGGAGTGTGTGGTCCACTCGCGGTACGAGGCTCTCGGCGACCAAGTGCAGCGAACGCCTCCTGACCCGCTCGACATTCCCTCACTCGCAGGCCGCGCCACAGCCCTATCAGGCCGTGTGGCTGCGGTGGAGGCTCTCTGGGACGGCGATACCGTGCACGACTGGTTCGTGGTGCTGGTCGCGGTCTTGGACGACCCAGAGGGGGACGGGCACTTGGCAACCGTGTACCACTCCGAGGGTTCTTCTCCGGGCGCTGCCGCAGCCGCTGCCGGCCAGGCGCTGGCCAGCCGTCTCGGTGTGCCGTTCCACTTCGCCTCCCCGGACCTTCCTGATGGCGATGCCCCGCGTTGGCGAACGGTCAGACGGTCCGCAGAAGCGCTGTGACCGGCCTCTGACGGCATCGGGCGGCACGTCCGCGATCCTGGGTGGCCTCGGGCCGTCTTCGACGGCGCCGGCCTCCGGATCACCGCTACGGCATCCCGGGAACAGACAGAGCCGAGGGCCACCCGGCATACTCCCGTCGGGGCGGCTGACCGCCTGGTCGCGGCACTCGGGGATCGTGGCGGTTCCAGGCGTGCCGGGCGTGTACCAGTTCGCCGAGCGAGTCGACGGTCGGCTTGGCGGGCGGTGCGCTCATGGCCGGCCCAGCAGGCCCGATACCGCGTCAAGCGGCAGGGAGGGGTTGGCAGCCGCTGCTTCCACCACCTGCCAGTCCGCGTCGGCGAGCAGCTCTGCGATGACCGCTGGTGGGAGCGCCGGATGGCCGGCGGCCATGGATCTGGCCCGTTTGTCCGCCAGGCAGACGAGCAGCGCCGGGGTCGTCGCCCTGGGATGTCGGGCAATCTCGCGGAATGCCTTCTGCGCGGCCGGTTGGTGCCGTACCAGGTCCTCCAGCAGCGCCGGGGGCGCGTCCGGGTTGGCGGCCACCTTCGCCAGAACATGGGCCCCGTGCCGCTCGACCATGGCGCGCAACTGCGCTTCGGTGAGACCCGGGTGCGGAGCGAGGGCCTTGACCACCTTCGCGTCGGGGTCGTCGGCCAGCCTGTCGCGTACCGCGGGTGGCAGATCGCGTCGCTGGGCCACGAGCATGCGGGCAGCCGGGTCCGGTGACATGGCCAGCTCTTCGACCTCGGCGGGAGAGGAGGTGGCGATGCGGGGCAGCGGAGAGGCGCCGACCTTGGTGGTCCGGGCCAGGTGGGTGAGCACGTCGAGCGGGACGCGGGGATGGTGGGCGAGTCGGCGGCGCACCTCGGGGTCGCGGTCGGCGGCCAACGCGCGGATCAGGGAATCGTCGATCGCGGGATTCTCGGCGAGGTCGGCCCGGACACCGGGAGTGGGGTCCGAGGCGAGCCGTGCGCAGGCGTGCCGGGGCAGGTCCTGGCGGGTGGCGAGCGCCCAGCGCAACAGCATCGACGGATGGTCCACGAAGCCGAGGGCGGCCTCGGTGGGGGTGGCTGGGTTGCGCAGTGCCGCCACCCGCATGTCGTGGACGGTGGACTCGTGGGTGCCGTCGCAGGAGGCGCCCGGCGGCAGGGCGCAGTCGGGCCGTGGGCACTGCCGATCGTGGACGAAGGGGATCTCCTCCCGGTCACAGACCAGGCAGCGTTCTGCCGCGGGCAACCCCTCCCCGGTCACCAGCGCTGCCAATGCGGCCGGGGGTGTCGCCTCGTTGCCCGCCACCGCGCGGCGGACCTCCGCATGCGGGTGCGCCGCGAGCCTTTCGGCCATGTCCGGGGTGGTCCACAAGGCGAGTTCGGCGACAACCGAGACATCCGGGTCCGCCGCGAGCAGCTCCACCACGTCGGACGGGAGACCACGGCAGGCCGCCAGCTTCTCCCTGCGCTCCGGGGCGGGATCCACCGCGAGGAGCCGCGCCCACTCCGGGCGGCCGACGCCCTGTTCGAGCAGGGCGAGGGCGGCCTCCGGCCAGACGGCGGGATCGACGTCGGCGGCACTCAGCCGACCCTGGTACGCGAGCCGCACCGCGCTGTCCTCGACGCGTTCGGCCAAGGCGACCGCCTGTGCACGGCTGAGGTCCGCGCGACAGGCGAGGTCCATGGCGATGTCGTCGTCGGCGACGGATATCAGCCGGTCGACCAGTTCGGACGACAGGGCTGGGTTCGCGGCCAGCCCGCACAGGATGTGATGCACACAGGCATCCTGCCTCACACGTGCGGCATGGGTTCGGTGCCGTGCGGGCCGGCCAGTTGCCGGCAGGGCGCCTCGACACTGATCGGCTCGTACCTGGGCGACTGACTGGCCGATCCGGTCCGCACAGCCGGGTCACGGGTCCGGAGCGAGGCCGGCCAGGGCAGCATGGGGGGATGGAGCAGCCTCTTGTTGTGCCTGAACTCGCGGCGGACGGCGGGTTCGCCCTTCGGTCGTGGCGCCTCTCGGATCTTCCACTGGTCCGCGAGGCAGCGGACGACGACTACATTCCGCTGGTGACGACGGTGCCCTCGCCGTACTCCGAGCCAGCGGGCATCGCGTTCGTCGAACGGCAGTGGGGCCGGGCGACCACGAGGACCGGGTATACGTTCGTGGTCGTGTCACCGGGAGGGCGGCCGGTGGGTCAGGTGGGACTGTGGCTGAAGAACCTGGAACAGGGCCGTGCCTCACTGGGCTACTGGGTCGTGAAATCGGCGCGGGGTCAGGGTGCCGCTGCGGCCGCTGTCGGTGCGGTGGTCGGCTGGGCCTTGCGTGATCTGCGGATTCCCCGGCTTGAACTGTGGGTGGAGCCGTGGAACACGGCTTCCGTGCGTACTGCCGAGCGTGCGGGGTTCCACCGTGAGGGGCTGCTGCGCGGGTGCCAGCGAGTGGGCGACGAACACCGGGACATGTTCGTCTATTCGCTGCTGAACGACGCGCTGTGATGCACCTCCTCACCTCGTCCGAGCCGGAGCCCGCTTGGAACGCGGCCGTCTCGTCGAACGCCGCGCAAGCCTCGCGGCCCAGGATCTGTCTGCCGTGACCGACCACCACACGTACGGCACCGGCACCCACACCGCCCGCGAGCTGGTCCGGCTCGTCAGTGAACGCCTCGGCCTGGACCTCACCGAGCGCGACAGCGGCCTAAGGGCAAGCCCCGCACGTCCGTATGTGGACGTGCGGGGGCTGTGGGGCCGTCCTGGACCGGGACGTCAGCGCGGCCGTCGACGTCGCCAAGGCGGCCGGACTGGCCGTGTCAGCCCGTGGAGCGCGGCAAGGGCCGGGAGTCGTTCCGGCACGGCGCGGTGCAGTGGGAACCCAGCCGGCACCACGGCCTTCAACGGAGCGGTGGGCGGGAAGCGCCGCCCTCCCGGGCGGCGAGGATGTCAGCTGATGTCGCGCTGATGGGGAACGACAACGCCGTAGCGGTCCTGGACCGTGGCGAGCGCTGCCTCGTGTACCTGCTTGGCGGGGATGCCGGCCGGGTTGCCGTTCACCGGCAGCGGCCGGGTCGCGGAGGCGTCGCCGACCACGGTGGGGTTGTAGCCGTTGTAGACCGCGCCCTCGGTGGTGAACAGAGTGCACATGTGCGTCATAAAGCCCGCGATGATGACGTTCTTGCGGCCGGTCTTCTTCAACTCCGCAGCCAGGTTCGTCTGGTGGAAGCCGTTCGGAACGGCCTTCTCGACGACGGCCTCGCCCTTGACCGGCTTGAGCGCCGGAATGATCTGCCCGGCCTTCGAGGTGAGGTCGTAGCCCTTCTCGACGATGTGGATGACCGGCGTGCCCGCCTTGCGGGCCCGCTCCAGCAGGGCCGCGGTGTTCTTCACCGCCTCGCGCCAGCCGGTGAGTTCCATCGTGCCGCCGGTGTAGACGTTCTGGTAGTCGACGAGGACCAGCGTGGCGTCGGACAGCTTCGCCTGGGTCTCGTCCAGGTCCATGAGCCGGCGCAAGGTCGTCGTGTCCTTCGCGTGGTTGCGGTCCGCGGTGGGGGTCGGCTTCCCCTCGCGGGCGTCGGTGCGCGTGGCGGCCTCGGAGTTCGTGCCGCACGCCGTCAGGGTGGCGGCGAGCACGGCGGCGGCGCCCCACACGGCAGCTGAACGCAGGCGCTTCATCAGGCGATCTCCTTCTGGGACTGGACGACGACGCCGTACAGGTCGGCGATGGTGGCAAGGGCGCTGCGGTGCACCTGGTCGGCCGGGACGTCGGTGCCCGCGACCGGGAGCGAGCGGGTCGCGCAGGCTTCGGCGACGACGGTGGGGCGGTGGCCGCCCAGGAACGCGCCCTGCGCGGTGAACGCCACGCACATGTGGGTCATCCAACCCGTGATGACGACGTCCTGGCCCTCGCTGAGGTGCGTGGCCAGGTCCGTGCCGACGAAGGCGTTCGGGACCTGTTTGACGACGACCGGCTCGCCGTCCACCGGCGCGACCTTCGGGTGGATCCGGCCGATCTCGGCACGGATGTCGTACGGGGTGCCCTCGCCGCCGTCGTTGACGACATGCACGACCTTCGCGCCCTCCTGGCGAGCCCTGAACAGCAGTCGCGCGGCGGCGTCGAGGGATTGCTCCCAGCCGTCGAGTTCCATGACGCCCTGGGTGTAGGTGTTCTGGAAGTCGATCAGGATCAGGGTCGAGCCGGCCAGCTTGGCGGGCGTCTGATCGAAGCCGTTGAGCTCACGCAGGGTGGTTCTGGACATGGGTGTACCGCCTTCGCAACAGGGGGTGTGAAGTGCGGCCCGAGTGGTCCGCCGGGCCATGTCTGCCAAGCTATGGTCCGGCTGCGGGTGTCGACAATGACGTCCAACCCGCAGAAACCGACATGCCGATCGACCTGCTGGCAACCACTGGGGGCCCCGTGCCGGACACCGTCCGACGCCTCGTCGTCATCCTGCTCTTCGACGGCGTCGACCTGCTCGACGTCACCGGGCCGCCGGAGGTGTTCTCGCTCGCCCTGCGCGAGACCGAGGAGGCCGCGGGCTATCGGGTCCTCCTCGCCGCCGAGACCATGGCCCCCGTCACCACCGGAGCCGGGGTCCGCGTGCTGCCCGACCTCACCTTCGAGGAGGCCGCCGGGTACGGCATCGATACGCTCATCGTGCCCGGAGCGGTGGAGGTCGACGACGAGCGCCGCGTCCATGCCCTCGTCGACCCCGGCTTGGTCGAATGGGTCAAGGTCCTCGCCGCTCGTACGCATCGGGTCACCTCCGTGTGCGTGGGCGCCCACCTGCTCGCCGCCGCGGGCCTGCTCGACGGCAAGCGCGCCACCACCCACTGGTCGACCGCGCGGCAGCTGGCCGCCGACCATCCGGCCGTGATGGTGGACGCCGACCCGATCTTCATCCGGGAGGACGACGTGTGGACCGGGGCCGGGATCAGCGCCTGCCTCGACCTGTCCCTCGCCCTGATCGCCGACGACCTCGGCGAGGCCGTCGCCCTGCGCGTGGCCCGGCAACTGGTCATGTACCTCAAGCGCCCCAGCGGGCAGAGCCAGTTCAGCGTGCCGTTGGAGCAGGTCGCCGCGACGCGCCGCATCGAGGAACTGCGGCACCACATCCTGCGCCACATCGGCGAACCGCTGACGGTCGTGGACCTCGCCGCGTACGCGCACGTCAGCGACCGGCATCTGACCCGGCTCTTCAAGACCGAGCTGGGCATGACCCCGCACGCCTACGTCGAGTCCGTCCGTGTGGAGAAGGCCCGCCACGAACTGGAGTCCTCGGACGCCACCGTGGAACGCGTCGCGTCCGTCTGCGGTTTCGGCACGGTGGACACCCTGGTGCGGGCGTTCCGCCGCCGCCTGAACACGACTCCGACGGAGTACCGGCAGCGGTTCAGGGTGCCGCCGGCGCCCTGAGGCCACTGCCGTACGCGCGTCCCCGGCCCGTCCCGCGGTCACCGCCGGGCAGCCGGCCCGGGGGCAGGACTCCCCGCCCGGCGCGGTCCCCCTGGCGACCGCCGCCCCTGGCTCCGCGCCGGGTCGATCCCGAAGGCACGGCGCGGCGGGTGTTCGCTGTGCGACGGATGCGGTGGGCTCCGTGTCCGACCTGGGCCGAGGTCGATTGTCAGTGGTGGGTGGCAGGATCGAAGCATCAAGTCGGAAAGACAAAGAGGGGGCGTCTCATGTCCGGAAACCAGAACTACATCAATCACGTCGCTCTTGTGCTGGACGCGAGTTCGTCCATGTCGCACCTGAGCCGCAAGGTCGTCGAAGTAGCCGACCAGCAGATCTCCTATCTGGCCCGCCGGTCGCAGGAACTGGACCAGGAAACCCGAGTCACGGTGTACGTCTTCGCGGACAAGGTGGAGTGCGTCATCTACGACAAGGACGTGCTGCGAATGCCGTCCCTGAAGCAGTTGTACCGGCCCGGTGGAATGACTGCTCTGCTGGCGGCCACGCTGAAGTCGCAGCGGGAGCTGGCGCAGACGGCCCAGCTTTACGGCGACCACAGCTTCTTGACGTTCGTTCTGACCGACGGACAGGAGAACGCAAGTCACCGGTGCCCGGACGCTCCCTCCACGGTTCCGCGTGAGCTGGTGAAGGCGGTGTCCACGATGATGGCGACGCAGGAGGACAACTGGACCCTGGCCGTCCTCGTGCCGGACCAGATGGGCAAGCGCGAGGCCATGCAGTGCGGTTTCCCGAAGGACAACATCGCCATCTGGGACGCGACGAGCACGCAGGGCCTGGAAGAGGCCGGGCAGGTCATCCAGCAGGCCACCGAAAACTTCATGGTGGGCCGAGCCCGGGGTATTCGGGGATCGCGGGCGGTGTTCTCCACCGGCGCGGAGGCGGTCAACAAGGACACCATCAAGGCAGCCGGTCTCACCCCGGTGGATCCGTCGAAGTACCAGCTCATTCCGGTGGCTCGCGATGCGGCCATCCGGGAATGGGTCATAGAATGCGGGCACACTTTCCGTACCGGTTGTGCGTACTATCAGCTGAGCAAGTCGGAGAAGGTCCAGGCGCAGAAGCAGATCGCGGTGCTGGAGAAGAAGACGGACCGTGTGTACACGGGGCCGGAAGCCCGGGCCCTGCTCGGTCTGCCGGACATGGAAGTGCGCGTCAAGCCGGACCACAACGACGACTTCACCATCTTCGTGCAGAGCACCAGCGTGAACCGCAAGCTCGTACCGAACACGCGACTGCTGCTGATGCTCTGACGCCCTCTTGGGGGAGCCCCGCCACTCCCACTGGCGGGACAGGCCGGCCTCGGCTGGGAGCGAGGTACGGAACGGGCGGCGCCGACATGGCACGGGCCTATCCGGCGTGATCATGCCGGACAGGCCCGTGGCATCGAGGAGGGCTCAGCGCGTTCGAGCGCTTGGTCGGCGCCATCGGCGGGCCTACCGTCCCGACCGCTGACCGCGCCTTGGGCGGTATGCCCGACCAAGACGCGGCCGCCGCCGACCGCTTTCTCTGGTTACCGAGCGTGCCGGCGTCGGGCCGAGCGTGACCAGCAATGAAATATTGGTGGAATATTCAACCGTCGGCCGCGGTTGCCGGTGACAAGGAGGTCACCAGTGAACACCACCGACAGCGCCTACTACACCCACGGGACACCGGCTGAGCGCTGGGAACGTGCTCAGCTGTTCTTCAGCGCCAAGGACTACGCCGCCGCGGCCCAGGTGCTCGGCGGACTGGTCGAGGAGGTGCCCGAGCAGACAGGGCCCCGGCTGCTGCTGGCCCGCGCCTACTACCACTCGGCTCAGCTGCGGCGCGCGGAGGCGGAGTTGCGGATCATCACAGAACGCGACCCGGTCGAGTACTACGCCCGGCTCATGCTGGGCCGCACCCTGGAGCGCCAGGGACGCACCGAGGAGGCCCAGCCCCATCTGCGCATCGCGTCCGCACTCGCCGGTGACTTCGCGGACGAGTGATGAGTGAATGCCGCCGCACCGCCTTTGACCTGCGCTTCAGCGGGTCAAAGGAGGGGTGCGGCGGCACCGGTGCCACTTCTCTGGGACTTTTGGCCTGCGGCGGGCCTCTTCGGGCCACGGTCCACGAGAGAGGGCCGACCGTGCTGGAGCGGCACGGGTTGCGTCCGCGGCGGCGGTCCTCGACGGCGGCCCGGGGGACGCTGGAAAGCGTCGCCCCCGGGTGGTCCGGCCCGCCCGGGGCGTCGCGCCGGCGCGGTCGACCAGGCACACAGCGGGCCGGTCCGCGCGGAATCGCCGCGGGCGGGGCTGGGG
>NZ_SRID01000014.1 GCF_004684805.1 Streptomyces palmae | reverse complement strand
GGGTTCGACACCGCCGGCTTCGTGGTGGCCCAGGCGCCCGAGCATGTCATCGAGAACGAGAAGGCGCTGGCCAAGGCGGGAGACGATCCCAAGAAGCGCCGCAAGGTGGTCCGCAAGAAGGCCCCCGAGGGCTTCGTCAGCTGGGGCCAGAACACCTTCGAGAAGCTGATCGCCTCCGAACCGGAGCCGCTGACCTCGCGGTTCCGGGTCACCCACGCCATGCTGCTGTCGGTGATCGCCCGGCCGGGGAACGCCTTCGAGGCGATGCGGCGGCTGCTGGAGGACAACCACGAGCCGCGCCGGAACCAGCTGCGGCACATCCGCCGGGCCATCGCCATCTACCGCTCGCTGCTGGACGGCGGGATCGTGGAGCAGTTGGAGACACCGGACGCGGAGGGCCGGATCGTCCGGCTGACCGTGGATCTGCAGCAGGACTTCGCGCTGAACCAGCCGCTGTCCACCTTCGCGCTGGCCGCGTTCGAGCTGCTGGACCCGGAGTCCCCCTCGTACGCGCTGGACATGGTCTCGGTGGTGGAGTCGACGCTGGACGACCCGCGGCAGATCCTGGCGGCGCAGCAGAACAAGGCGCGCGGCGAGGCGGTGGCCGCCATGAAGGCGGACGGCGTCGAGTACGAGGAGCGGATGGAGCGGCTCCAGGAGGTCTCGTACCCCAAGCCGCTGGAGGAGCTGCTGTTCCACGCGTACGGGCTGTACCGCAAGAGCCACCCGTGGGTGGGCGACCACCCGCTCTCCCCCAAGTCGGTCATCCGCGACATGTACGAGCGGGCCATGACCTTCACCGAGTTCACCTCGTTCTACGACCTGGCCCGCACCGAGGGCATCGTGCTGCGCTATCTGGCCAGTGCGTTCAAGGCACTGGACCACAACGTCCCGGACGACCTGAAGTCGGAGGACTTCGAGGACCTGATCGCCTGGCTGGGTGAGATGGTGCGGCAGGTGGACTCCAGCCTGCTGGACGAGTGGGAGCAGCTGGCCAACCCCGGCGAGGAGTCGCCGGAGGAGGCACAGGAGCGGGCCGACCAGGTCAAGCCGGTGACCGCGAACGCCCGGGCGTTCCGGGTGCTGGTGCGCAACGCGATGTTCCGCCGGGTGGAGCTGGCCGCCTTGGACAAGGTGGCCGAGCTCGGCGAGCTGGACGGGGAGTCGGGCTGGGACGAGGAGCGCTGGGGCGAGGCGATGGACGCCTACTGGGAGGAGTACGAGGACCTGGGTACCGGTCCGGACGCCCGCGGGCCCAAGCTGCTGAGCATCGAGGAGCAGCCGCAGCACGGGTTGTGGCGGGTGCGGCAGACCTTCGCCGACCCGAACGGCGACCACGACTGGGGCATTTCGGCGGAGGTGGACCTGGCGGCCTCGGACGAGGAGGGCCGTGCGGTCATCCGCGTCACCGAGGTGGGTGCCCTGTAGTCCCCCGGCTCCCGGCGGGCACCTGGTCGGAAGTCCCCGCTCGCGCCGGGCGGCCGGGGACCGGCCCGCCGGGGTCGCCATCCCCTCCCGGCTGCCGCCTTCGGGCGGGTCCGGCCCGCCGGTGGGCCCACCACCGTGCTGCCCGGGGTGTCCGGGCCCGGCTACAGCGGCTCCAGCCCCCAGGCGGCGGCGCGTGCGGCGGCGGCGGCGCGGTTGTGGAGGCCGAGCTTGCCCAGGATGTGTTCCACATGGGTGGCGACCGTGCGCGGGGTGACGAACAGCCGGGTGGCGATCTCCTGGTTGGTCCGCCCGAGGGTCAGCTCGGCCAGTACCTGGAGTTCGCGCGGGGAGAGCCCGCCGGGGCGGGCGACGGGACGGCACACCACGACGGTCTCGGCGCCCTGGCGGGTCAGCCGGAGTTCCAGCAGTCGCGGCCCGTGGGGCACCAGCAAGGTGGCGGGCAGCGGGCGCTCGGCACCGGCCCGCCGGACGACGGCGGCCAGCGGTGAGTCGGCGTCGGCCAGCTCCGGTGGCACGCGTCCCTCCAGCGGCACCGGCTCGGCCCGCCGCGCCGGGAACAGCACGACGCCCACCCCCTCTCCGCCTCCTGGCGCCGCGGTACCGGGTGCGGCGGCCGGGGGCGGGCACGGCCGGTCGGCGACCGCCGCCAGGCAGTCGGCCAGCAGCGGCAGGGCGGCCCGGGCGGGGTCGCGCCGGCCGCGCACCCGTGTGGTGCTGACGTTGAGCACGCCGACGTACCGGCCGTCGGGGGTGAACAGGCACTGCGCCACCCCGTCCGTGATGCCCTTCGGCTCCAGCACCTCGCGGAAGCCGGGCGATATCCGCCGCAGGGGGCCCGGCACGTCGCGGAGCCAGCGCGCGGCGTCCGCCGAGTGGCGGATCAGCGCGAACATCGGGTCGTCGTACAGCCGGGTCTCGATGTACGCGGTGACCTCGGGCGGGTAGCTGCCCGTCAGCGTGAGGTGGCGGCGGAGCAGTGGGTCCCAGCGCGACAGCGAGGCATGGTCGTAGTCGATGACCTCGGACAGTGCCGTGAGTACGGCCGCGGCGTCCGCTTCGCCGCGGACGGCGTGCCGCGCGGCCTCGCGTACCCGCAAGGCCGCGCCGAGCACCTGTACTGAGCTCCGCTTCGCCACCATCTCAGTACGATCATCGCATGAAGGCTGGTCAGTCCTTCAGCAGGTCGTGCACGATCCGCCCGCCGACCGCGGTGAGGACCACCGGCATGTTCGGGATGTCGGACGGGGCGGCGGTGAGCAGGTCCCCCTCGAGCACACACAGGTCGGCGACCTTGCCGACCTCCAGCGAGCCCTTCCACTCCTCGGCGAAGTCCTGCCAGGCGGCGTTGACCGTGTAGGTGCGGAGCGCCTCGGCCAGCTGGATGCGCTGGTCCGGCCCGCTGACCCGGCCGCTCGCCTTGGACTCGCGCAGCAGCATGGTGGCGACCCCCTGGCGCCAGTCGGGGAAGGTCACCGGGGCGTCCGAGCCGCTGGCCACGGTCACTCCGGCGTCGATGGCGTCGCGGTACGGCCAGGCGTACGCCGCCCGCTCGGCCCCGACGAACTCCTCCTCCAGGTCCGCCACGACCCATTTGATCGTGGGGTTCATGTTGACGCCGAAGCCGTGCGAGGCGAGCGTCTTCATGCTGCGGGCGCTGAGGAAGTCTCCGTGGATGACGTAGTGGCGGGGGTCGGTCCGGGGGTGCTCGGTGGCCGCTTCGGCGAAGGCCTCGGTGACGGCGTCGATGCCGCGGTCCCCGGTGACGTGGACGCCGAGCTGGTAGCCGGCGGCATGCGCGTGCCGGATCATCCGCCGGACCTCGGCGACCCGCTCATCGTCGCTGCCGCTGCCGACGCACAGGGATCCGCAGCCGCCGCCGACGTACGGCTCGTGCATCCAGGCGGTCTTGTTCGGCACGACGCCATCGGCGAAGACCTTGACCCCGACGACGTTGAGCAGTCGCGGGTCGGCGGTCGTGACGGTGCCGAGCCCGTCCAGGGCCTCGATGAACTCCTCGGCGGTGCCCCCCATCCCGCTCGGCAGCAGCAGCACGCTGACCCGCGCGGTCAGCTCCCCGTCGGCGAGCAGCCGCCGGTAGACGTCCAGGGTGCTGTGGGCCATCGCGCCGCGCATCAGTGCGTCGCCGCCGGGGCCGAGCCCCGGCTCGGTGTAGCTGGTGATGCCGAGGGCGGCGAGGGCGCCCAGGGTCGCCTTGATCGCTGTGGCCCGCACCGCCGGGTCGAGCGCCGGCAGCGCCCGGTGGACCAGGTCCTGGGCAGCCTCGTGGAGGATGCCGGTGGGCTCTCCGTCGGCGTCGGTGACGATGAGGGAGCCGTACTCGGCCACCGCGTCCCGGCCGACCCCGGTCAGCTCCAGGGCGGCGGAGTTGACCCAGGTCGCGTGGCCGGAGAAGGAGTACAGCAGCACCGGGTGGTCCGGGCTGACCGCGTCCAGGTCGTGGCGGGTGGGCAGCCGGGAGGGGTCGGCGACGCACTCCTCCAGGTAGCCGGGGTCCCAGCCGTGCCCGGTGATCCACTCCCCCGCCGGGGTCCGCTCAGCCGCCTCCCGCACGGCCTCGGCCACGTCGGCCAGGGAGCGCACCGCCGGGGAGCCGACGGCGAGCGACAGCGGCGGCATGCCGATGCCGAACGCGCAGCCGTGCAGGTGCGAGTCGTTGATGCCGGGAAGCAGGGTCCTGCCGCCGAGGTCGACGACCCGGGTGTCGGGACCGATGTGCGACGCGACAGCCTCGTGGTCGCCGACGGCGCTGATCACCCCGCCGGTCACGGCCGCCGCGGAGGCGACGGTGAAGGCCGGATCGACGGTGAGTACGGACCCGTTGAGGAAGACCAGGTCTGCGGGAGTGGCCATGGCGGCGTCCTTTCATCGGTACGTCCGAGCCGAGCGCACGCGGAGCGCGTACGGGCACGGAAAGGTCGAACGATGAGGACTATGCGCCCTGCCGGCGGCGCGGCACATCGGTCATTCAACCGATGTGCCGGTGATCGGAGCGCGGTTCCCGGAGCGGCCGGACCCCGGGTTCCCCAGCGAGGGCTCCTTCGCGACCGTCCGGCGACACCAGGGCCGCGGAAGCCGCGTCCCGTCCGGGGCTCATGCCGAGGGCTCCGGCCCGTTCCCGGCCAGGCCGTACCAGTAGCGGGCCTCGGCCTCGTCGCCCTCGGCGGAGGCCACGTCGCCCAGCAGCGAGAGCACCACCGCCGGCAGGGGGTGCGGGGCGGGCCCCGGCGGGTCGGCCGGCGCACGCCCGGCGGCCGGAGCCGGGAGGGGGCCGGTCCCGGCGGGGCCGTCCGCCGGCTCCTCCTCCTCGGCCACCTCCGGGGCCCAGACCTCCCGGGCCCGTTCCCGCTGCCCCATGCTGAGCAGCAACTCGGCGAAGTCGTAGCGGGCCGCGGACTCGGTCTCCGGGTCGCCGCACCCGATGGCCTCCTCGAACCAGGGGTATGCCTCCTCCGGCCTGCCGTCCGCCACCAGGACCTGCCCCAGCAGGCGCAGCGCCTGCGGCCGGTGCTCGGCGTCCGCCGAGCGGCCCAGGGGGAGCAGGACCTCCTCGGCCTCCCGGAGCAGGCCCATCCGGAAGAGGGTGCTGCCGAGGTAGCGCCGGGCCATCGGCTCGACCTCCGGGTCCCCGGTGGCCAGGGCGTCGCCCAGCAGCCGCCGTGCCTCCTCGAAGTCGTTGGCGGAACGGCGTACGACACCCAGCAGCGCCCCGGCCCGGGCCGCGACCTGCGGGTCGTCCGCGTGCAGGGCGCCTTCCAGGAGGTCCCCGGCCGCCTCCACCTCACCGACCTCCAGCAGATACTCCCCCGCGCCGAGATAGGCGACCGCGATCGCCTCGGTGTCGCCCGACTCCTCCACGCCGAGCATGAGTTCCCCGGCCGCGTCGTGGTTGCCCTCGCGCAGCAGCAGCACGCACAGGTAGGCACGGGCCACCTCGGTCACGTCCGAGGGGGCGTCCTCGACCACGGACCGCAGGAGTTCGCGGGCCTCGGCGTGGTCGGCGCCGCCGTCGCCGTCGCCGTCGCCGTCGAGCAGGAACTTCGCCAGCTGGAAGCGGGCCAGTTGGGCCACCGGCGGTTGACCGCGTTCACCCGCCTCACGCAGGTACGGGAAGCCTTCGGCGCTGCGGCCGCCGTACACCAGGACCATGCCGAGCAGTGTGTTGGCCCAGACCGCCGCGGTGGGGTTGTCCGCTTCGGCCACCACCCGCAGCAGGCTCTCGGCCCGTGCGAGGTCCCCGTTGTCGGCGAGCATCACGGCCAGGTCGATCCGGGCGATCAGGGACCACTCGCCGTGGCCGGAGTCGATCGCGACCCGGTAGGCCTCCTCCGCCTCCTCCACCCGGCCGTCCGCGGCCAGCAGATCACCCAGGATGTCGGCGGCGCGCGGACCCTGTTCGGGGTGCCCGGACCCCATCACCTCGGTGAGCAGCTCCCGCACCTCGGCCGTGCCGCTCTCCCCGCTGCCGGACAGTACGGCGGCCAGGTTGATCCGGGAGATCTGGGTCCAGTCGCGGTGACCGGAGGCGATCGCCGCCCGGTAGGCCTCCTCCGCCTCGCCCGGCCGGCCCTCCGCGGCCAGCAGCTCACCCAGGGTGTCGGCGGCGCGCGGGGCCTGCTCCGGGTGCCCGGACCGCATCACCTCCCTCAGCAGTTCCTCGGCCCGGGCCGTCCCGTCCTGCTCGCCGTCCGTCTCCCGGTCCGCCGCCACGACGAAGGCGAGGTCGACCCGGGCGGTGAGCGACCAGTCCGGGTGGCCGGAGGCGATCGCCCGGTCCAGCCAGTGCCGGGCCGGTTCGGCATCCCCCTGGCCGGTGTACCACTCGCCCAGGACGCAGGCCGCGCGCGGCCCCTGATCGGGATGGCCCAGCCGGTCCACCTCGCGCAGCATGGGCAGGGCCCGCTCGTCGCCCTGGCGCAGCAGCACGATCGCGAGGCTGACCGTGGCGGGCGGGACCAGCAGCGGATGTCCGGAGCGCAGTACGGCCTCCAGCATCCCGTGAGCCTCGGCGAGCCTGCCCCGCAGCATGTACAGCTCGCCCAGGCCCCACTGGGCCTGCGGCACGATGTGGTACCCGCCGCTGCTCACCGCCGACTTCAGCAGTTCCTCGGCCCGGTCCAGCTTGCCCTGGTTGGCGTAGAGCCCGCTGAGGTTCACCTCGGCCAGCCCGGTGATCTGGCCCGCGATCGAGTCGCCCACCGCCCGGGACAGCGCCCAGGGCTGCTCGGCCATCTCGGCCGAACCCGCGCGGGCGGCTCCCAGCGCCGGGCCACCGGGCTTTCCGATCTCGCGGCCCGCCGCGCGCCCGGAGCGCACTCCCCGCGAGCCGCCGTCGGTCAGCGCCCGGACCAGCTCCGTCTGGGCCAGGGTGGTCACCTCCGCGTCGCCGGCGGCGAGGACGGCCTCCAGCAGCTGTTCGGCCCGCTGGGCCTCGCCCTGGAACGCCAGCACCCGGGCGAGACCGACCTGGGCCATCTGCGAGACCTGCGGGTCCCGGGCGCCGACGGCCACCTCCAGCAGCGCTCGCGCGCGGGCCCGCTCACCGGTCATCATGAGCACTCCGGCCAGCTCGACCTGGGCGAGCGGGACCACGTCCTCCGCGCCCGAGGAGGCCGCGGTGTCCAGCAGGGCCACGGCCTGCTCGAAGTCCCCCTGGTACAGGCGTATCTCACCGAGCATCAGCGAGGCCCAGGCCGAACCCTCCCGGTCGTCCGCCACCCGGGCGACCCGCTGGAACATCCGCACGGCGACATCGGGCTCGGCGCGCACCAGCGCCACGTACGCGATCCGGAGCAGTTCCCCGGCCGGCTGCCGGCCGGCCAGGTACTCCCAGGCGAAGGCGGGCACCGCGGCGGACGGGTCGTCGGACCTGCCGTCCAGGTACTCGGACAGGTACGGGGATCCGGCGTACGCGGGCCTGCCGTCGGGGCCCGGGACCCGCTCCAGCAGGGCGATGCCGCCGGCGACCGGCTCCCGCGCCCAGGCCAGGCCCGTCCCGTACAGCGACTCGTCGGCGTCGACGTGCGGGGGGTGGGCGCGGAGGTAGGCCTCGAAGAGCTCCAGCAGCGCGGCCTCGGGCACCGGCGCGGTCATGCCCATCCGGTGCCAGTCGGCGGCGGCCTTCACCAGCGCCCAGCCGGCCGGGCAGCTCTCGGGGGCGTCGCCGAAACGCTGCTCCAGGGCGGGAGCGGCGACCATCAGCTCGCCGATGCCGCGGGAGGTGAAGTCCTCCCTGGGATAGAGCTCCCGGGCGACGGCGGCGTCCTCGGCGGCGAGGAACGACGGCAGTTCGACGGTGCGCGCCTTGCCGAGGACGGTACGGGCGATGCGGCCGACCTCGTTCTCCATGGCGGTGAGCGCCGCCCGCTGCTTGGCAGGCAGCGTGGCGACCACGGTGACGGCCGGGTTCCGGTGGGCCAGCCGGTCGAGGATCTGCAGGTCCAGGCCGCCGGGCTGGAGGTAGCGGTGCAGGTCGTCGAGCCAGAGCACGGACCGGTCCGATCCGGTCGGCAGCTTGAGCCGGCTCAGGTCGTCCAGGATCCGGGAGCCCGAGCTGTCCGGGCGCGGCACGATCAGCCGGGCGCCGGGCAGCGTGCGCCGCAGCGCCTCGTACAGCGTGCGGGACTTGCCGGCCTTGGAGCGCCCGGCCAGCAGGACGAACCTGGCCCCGGCGAGGGCGGCGTCGAGCTGGTCGTCCTGCCGGCGCCGGGGCACATAGGGGGCCTGGTCCGGGTGGTCGCTGTAGGTGGACCGGGAGACCCCGATGTCGTGCGGGTCCACCTGGTCGACCCGGGGGATCTCCCCCTCCTCGGTCAGCGGGATCCACAGCAGGTTCTCCAGGCGGGTCCGCAGTTCCTCGGAGGTCGCGTCGCGGACGTACGGGGCGAGCGCGGGCCAGTACCGCACCAGGGTCTCCACCCTGATCGCGTAGGCCGTGCGCCGGTCGACCTTCTTCACCGAGTCGCGGGCGACCAGTACGCCGATCACACCCTGGCTCGTCATGTCCCACACCGGGGAGCCGGAGAAACCCCGTTCCAGCGCCCAGCCGCTGTGCGGGCTCGCCTCCACCTGCAGCCATTCGCTGCCGGCGTGGCCGATGATCTCGCCCCGCACCGGAACCCCCTGGCGCGAGCGCTCCTGGGGGTAGCCGTAGGCGCGGAACCGGTGGTCCCAGGTGCCGGGGTCCGTACTGCGCAGCGGTGCGGGCTCCGCCTCCGGGGGCGCCGGGGCGCCGAGTTCCAGGACCGCGATGTCACCGTTCCCGGAGCCGGAGACCGGGTGCCAGCCGCCGGGCACCACGGTGGCGGGGATCGGCTCGTGTGCCGAGGCGTGCTGGAACTGCACGAACACCGGGTCCTCGGGCAGCCCCGGGGCCGACCCCGGGCGCACCACATGGGCGCAGGTCAGCACGTGCCGCGGAGTGACCAGCAGCCCGGCGCCGACCGGATCCTCGGCGCGGGAGCGCCGGACGCTCACCAGCCAGGGCGGGCGCTCCCGAGCCGCGGCCACCGGCTCACTCCCCGGTGCCCTGAGCGCTCCGGCTCCAACGGAGGGTGACGTTGAAGTGCCCCTCGAGGGCGGTCTTGGCGATCACCACACCGGTTTCGGCGTTGAGCTTCATCCCGAACTCGACCTCGTACTCGTCGGGCGCCAGGGCCCGTATCGAGTCGGCCACCGAGCGCAGGGCCGGGCGCACCGCCGCCAGCGCCTCCTCCAGTCGGCGGCCGGCCTGCGCCACGCCGCTGGGATCCCGGGCGATGAGCTCCAGCTCCGGTCCGTCGTCCGCCACCTCGACCAGCAGTGAGGTCCCTTCAGGACCGTCGAATCGCACCAACTCGGCCATCAGTCCCCCGAACTGCCACCCGCCGGACACCGGTCTGAAGGAGGATAGTGCCGGGAGCGCCGTCCGCGGGCGGGTTTCCCGGTGATGCACCGCGGCCGGCCGGTGCGGTCCGGACACGGGCGGGTTCGATGAGGGTCCGAGGGGACGGGAGTCCGACGGGGGGCGTCGTGGACGACACCAGGCGGGAGATCGCGGATGTGCTGGCCGCCACCGGCATCGGCGAGCAGGAGGCCGCGCTGCGGGTGCTGGGGTGCGCCCTGCGGTGGGCCGCGGCCGCGGTGGGCCGGGTGGACGGCGGCGCCGGCGGCAGTCACGCGCTCGCGGTCCTGTACGAGCTGGACGACGCGCTGGAGGAGGGCCGGGGGCTGGCCGAGGCGCTGCCCGGGCTGCTGGCGACGGCCCGGCCCGGGGACCGGGTGGGGCGCGGCACCGAGGAGCTGATGCGGCAGCTCACGGAGGCGGGCGACCGGGTCGCGGCCGAGCGCGAGGTCCTGGAGAAGCTGGTGGCCGCGGAGGAGGCCCTGCGCCGCCGGCTGGCGGAGCACGAGGAGCTGCGTCGGCAGGTCGACGAGCTGCGCCGGCTGGAGCGGCTGGTTCTCGCGCTGGACGCGCTGCGCGAGCAGCAGGAGGTCATCGGCGGCCGGCTGGCGGAGCTGCGCGGCCGGGACACCGGGGTGGACGGGGCGCTGCGCACCGGCAGTGACGCGCTGGTGCGGCTCACCGAGGACCAGCTCGCGGTCCTGGCACCGCAGACCAGGCAGGTCCTGGAGCGGGCGGCGAAGGCGCAGGGGGCGCTGGCCGCCGCGGAGCGGGAGCACGAGGCGAGCCTCGCCGAGCTCGCCTCCTGCCATGACCGCCTGGAGCGCATCCAGGCCGAGCGGGGCTCGCGGCTGGCGTCCCTGCGCCGGCACGCGCAGGCCGACCGCGAACTCGCCCGGGCGCTGCGCGGCGCCGCCGCGGCGGCGGGGGGCACCGCCGAAGCGCAGGCGGGGCAGCACGCCACGCTGGAGGAGGTGGAGGCCGTGACGGACGCCATCGACCAGCGGCTCCGGGCGGCGGACGAGGCGCTGGGCCAGGTGTTGGAGGAGCGCGGGGCGCAGGACACCGAAGGGCGGGTCACCCTCCTTCGGACGGGGGGCTGACCGGCGGGCCGGGCACGTCCTCGGGCCGGAACTCCGGTTCGGTGACCCCCGGTACGTACCGGGCCGCCATCCGGCCCTCCATGGTCCCCAGCAGTCCGCGCACCGTACGGGCGTTGCCGAAGGCGGCCGGATTCGCCCGCCGGGTCCGCTCCAGCCAGCTCGCGGCCCGTTCGACGACTCCCGCGCCCAGGGTGTAGCCGTCCGCGGCGGCCATCCGGCGCAGGATCTCCACCAGGTCCTCGAGCGTGTACTCGGGGAAGGGCACCCGGGTGGTGAACCGCGACCGCATCCCCGCGTTGAAGTCCAGCAGTGCGTCCATGTCCCGCGGGTAGCCGGCCGCGATCACCACCAGGCGGCCCCGCCACTCCTCCATCTCGCGGTTCAGCGTGTCGATGGCCTCGGCGCCGAAGCCCCCCTGTCCTCCCGTGTCGCGGACCAGGCTGTACGCCTCGTCGATGAACAGCACCCCGTCCAGCGCGTCGTGCACGGCCTGGCGCACCAGGGGCGCGGTCTGTCCCACATAGCCGGCGACCAGGTCGGTGCGGGTCGCCTCCACCATGTGTCCCCTGCGCAGCAGGCCGAGGTCGCGGAAGAGCTTCCCGATCAGCCGGGCCACGGTGGTCTTGCCGGTCCCGGGCGGCCCGGTGAACAGCAGATGGGGCGGGGCGATGGTGTCCTTGCCCAGGTCCTGGCGCATCCTCAGCCGGTCGGCCAGGCCCGTGAGCACCTCCCGGACCGGCGTGAGACCCACGTAGTCGTCGAGTTCGGCCAGCAGGGCGGCGGGGGTGGGCGGGGGTTTGGGCAGGTAGGCCCGGTACTGCTCGGGGATGTCGGCGGCGCTGACCGGCTCCGTGACGTTGCCCCGGACGCGTCGCGCCCACTCCCTGCGCACGGCGTCGGCGAGGGTGCGCATGTCCCGGGCGTTGGCGAAGTCCTCGCCGCGGGTCCGGTGCATCTCGGTGGCGATCTCCCGCAGCCGGTCGGCGGTGTCGGCGGCCGGCCTCAGGCCGAGCTCGTGCAGGCGGCGCAGCAGGATGGCGTGCAGGGTCTCGGGTGGGTAGTCGGGGAAGTCGATGATGTTGTACCCGGGGAACCGGCTCGCCAGGCCGGGGTTGGCGGCCAGGAACTCCGCCATCTTCTCCGGGTAGCCGGCCACGATGACGACCAGGCGGCCCCGGTCGTCCTCCATGCGCTTGAGCAGTGTCTGGATCGCCTCGCCGCCGAACCCCTCCCGCTGGTCGCTGAGTCCATAGGCCTCGTCGATGAACAGCACCCCGTCCAGGGCCCGGTCCACGGCCGCCTCGGTCCGCCCGGCGGTCTGCCCGACGTATCCGGCGACCAGGTCGCTGATCCTCGCCTCGAACACATGCCCGCGGCTGAGCAGGCCCAGGTCCCGGTACATCTCGCCGACCAGCCGGGCCACGGTGGTCTTGCCCGTGCCCGGATTGCCGGTGAACACCAGGTGCAGCGCCGGGGGTTCGGCGTGGGTGAGCCGCCCCGCGGCCCGCAGTTCCGCGTTCGCCTCCACCTCGGCCCGCAGCTGCTCGACATGCTCCTTGAGCGCGTCGAGTCCGGGCATGGCGGCCAGCCGCTCCCAGGGGGTGCGGCCGTCGGCGGCCACCGCGCCCACCCACTGGCGCACCGTGTCGCGGCTCAGCTCCCCGCCCGCGGCGGCCAGTTCCCTGAGCCGGGTCCGCCAGGCGCGGGCGGTCTCCGGATGGGCGGCCATCGCCTTGACGATCGGGTCCAGTTCCCGCCAGTCGGCGATCCGCAGGCGCTCTCGTACCCGCACCGCGTGGATCAGCCGCTCCAGTTCGGCGGCCTGGGGGTGGTCGATCCGGAGGGTGCCGCCGCGGCCCGGCGCGGCGCGCCGCTCGGTGACGAAGGTGTCCAGCCGCGGATAGTTGCCGCAGCCCCGTACGAACTCCGCCACCTCGTCCAGGGTCGGCTTGCTGAAGACCAGGATCCACTGGTTGCGGTCGTCGACGTGGTCGGCCCAGCCGGCCAGGGCGTCGGCCAGCTGCCGCGGGGCGCGGGTGTGGCGGAGGATCTCCTCGGCGTGCGGGAAGACCACCGCGGTCCGCCGCTTCGACCCGCGCAGATAGCCGACGAGGGTCATCACCCCGAACGGGTCGGAGACTCCGGTGGACGGCGCCGCGGGTGCGGAGCCGGTGCCGGCGGCGCCGGCCGGCTGGTTCCCCGGTGGCTCCGGGGCCGGTCGGCGGCCGAAGTCCCGTACCAGCAGTGCGTCGAGCGGCCCGCGCAGCCGCGGGTGCCGCATGGTCCGTGCGCCCGGCGGGTTCGGGGCGCTGGCGGTTCGGCGGCTCTCGCCGCGGGAGAGGTCGCGGGAGGCGTGGTCCCGGAAGTAGACCGGGTGCTGGAGGGAGCTGAAGACGATGCGCTCGAAGCCGTCGGCCCGCAGCAGCCGCCACAGCGCCTGTTCGAAGAAGCAGATCTGGTAGGCGCTGTCCACGAAGACGTCTCCCACGCCCGGGCCGTAGAGGATGGTGAACGGTTCGCCGCTGTGCAGGACGGCCGGATCGAACCGTTCCATGGTGGGGCCGGGCGCGGGTGGCGTCTCCACCGCCGGCTCCGTCATTCGGCGGCCGCCCCCGGCCGCCGCCCCTCCGGGGGCCGCGCCGCGGCCTGCGCGGCCGGGTCCGGCTCGCGGTGCCGTGCGATGTCGGTCAGCGCGGGGTCCGGTAGGCCCGGCTCCCTCACCGGCGCCGACGCACTCAGGCCGTCCGCCGCCAGCGCCTGCTGGATCGCCTCGGCGCGGTCCTGGAGGACGGCCTCGGCCGTGGCGTCGTGGTCGTAGGAGAGCACCCGCACCACACACTGCTCGGAGTCCCGGTCGGCCTGCGAGATGTCCACCACGATCTCGTTGCCGGTGGCGTCGTTGCGGAGCTTGGCGTAGTACCTGCCCCGGGGGTCCGCGGCCTCGTACTCGCCGTCGACCAGGTCGTAGTAGGCGTACTCGCTCAGGCTCTGGGCCACCGCGTCGGCCAGGTTGACACGTATCTGCGAGGCGAGGTGGCGCATCCCGGCACGCTCCACGGTGCCCCCCAGGGCCTGTTCGAGCCGGGGCGCCTCCTCGTCGCGCAGGCCGCGCAACTCCTCGGTGGCCGTCGCGTCGTCACGTGCCCGGGTGAGCGCGTGCCCGGTCTCCCGGCGCAGTTCCTCCAGCTCGCCCTCCGACCAGTACACGACGTCGAGCACATATCCGGCCAGGGCCTCGCCGTCCGGCCCGATGACCGGCCGCTGCTCGTTGCCCGTGATCAGGGTCTCGACGCGCACCAGGGCCTCGACCGCCTCCTGCTGCGCCGAGCAGCGTTCCAGCTCGCGCTGCTCGATGTCCACGCGCAGCTCGCCCAGTGAGTGGTAGGTGTCCTGCGCCATGGCGAGGGCGGCGTCGAACCGGCCGTCGGCGGCGTTGTGCCGCGCGGTGCCGAGCCGGGCGGTGAGCCGGTCCAGTTCCCCCGGCGCGTACCGCTGGTGCGGCAGCGTCCGGCCGATCAGCCCGGCCATGGTGTCGGCGTCCGCCAGCCAGGTCCGCACGGTCTCGGCGGCCCGCGCCCGGTCCTCGGTGAGGGCGTCGATCTCCCGGGACAGCCGGGCGGTCTCGGCGCGCCGCTCGGCGCGTTCCTCGGCGATCGCGCGCCGGGTCTCGGCCTGCTGCTCGGCGAGCCGGCGGCGGGTCTCCTCCTGCATCCGGCCGGCGGTCTCGTGCAGGGTGCGGTGCAGCTCGGCGGCCTGCTCCCGAAGCCTGCGCGTGGTGTCGGCCTCCATCTCCCGGGTCCGGTCGCTCAGCCGGCGGACCGCCTCCTCGTGCTGCCGCTGCCGCTCCTGGACGGTGGAGAAGGTCCGGTCGATGTCCGCGCGCGTCCGGGCCCGTACGTCGTCGATGAGCCGGGGGAGGTTGCGCTGCACGTTCTTCAGCTGCTGCGCCTCCCGCTGGAGGCGGTACCACTCCGACTCGTCGACCTGGATGCGCTTCTTACCGCTCACGGTGGTGCTTCCTTCCTGGGGACATACGGCCGCGGACGGCGTCGACCGCGGTGTCGAAGGCGGCCGGCAGCCCTGGCGGGGGCACCCCGATGAGCAGGGCCTCCGGGCCGCGGATGGCGATCTCGGCGCTGCGGGGTCCGCGGTCGAGGTCGTGCCCGCTGTCGGCCAACCGCCGGGTGAGGTGGTGGATCCGCTGGTTGGAGCTGCCGCGCAGCCCGCGCCCGTCGTCGAGCGCGGCCACATAGCGGCCGTCGATCAGTACGTCGACGGCGGCGAGCAGCGCCGGTACGCCGGGATCCGGCGGCTGGGCGCGCAGCCGCTCCAGGCGGTACCCGGTGAAGCAGATCACCGAGACGTCCCGGATCTCCCGGGCGATCCCGACCACCTCGGCCAGTCCGGCCGCCTGCCGCATCGGCTCTCCGCCGGAGAGGGTCAGACCGGTCACCCGGGGGTCGGCGAGGAGTTCCGCCGCCAGTTCCCCGGGGGTGGCGCGCCGGGCCGGGCGGTCGGGGATCCAGTCCGGGGCGACGCAGCCCGCGCAGTGGAAGGGGCAGCCCTGCACCCACAGGGCGGACCGCACGCCCGGCCCCAGGGCCTCGGTGCCGACATGCGTGGCCGCGACGTTGAGCACGGCGGGGGCGGTGCTCATCGCGGCCGGCCGCTGCCGGGGGCTGCCTGTTCGGCCCGCTGCTCGGGAAGATAGGTGAACGACATCCCGTTGACGACGGCCTGGCGGCCGGGCACGCAGGTGGCGTCGCTCTGCCGGTCGGCGGAGCCGTCCGGGGTGTAGCGGATCAGCAGGTCCACCCGGGGCCCGCGGTCCGTCCTGCGGCGCCGGCCGTGGACCGTGCCGCGCCCGCCCGACCGCGGCCGCAGCGACGCCCTGCGCCCGGAGAGGGCGATGCGTTCGGGCAGTTCCCCGCCGAAGGCCGGGACGACGAGCAGTTCGCCGCGGAGCGGCGGACGGTGGACGCGCCGCCACCACAGCCAGGCGGCCACGAGGACCGCTGCCAGGCCCGCGCCGGCGGCGGGCAGGAGGACCGCCGAGCCGACCGTGGCCCGCAACGGCAGGGCCGCCCCGGTGACCCGGACCCGCTCGGGTACCTTCAGCCGCACATCCGGGGCGAGCGCCCGCTGCCATGCCGAGGTCACCCGGCCGGACACCCGCAGGGTCGCGTCGGTCTCCTCGGCGTGGCGGTACGGCACGCCGCCGGCCGGCAGTGTGCCGCGCAGCCGCACCGAGTACGTCTTCGAGGTGCCCGGGGCCAGGGTCAGCCGGGTGGGCAGGCCGCTCAGCCGCAGCGGGGTGCCGTCGGCCGAGACGCGCAGGCCGGTGACGGTCAGCGGGGTGTGGCGGGACGTCGAGCGGAGGGTGACGGAGGCCGTCGCGGATCCGTCCGTGACATCGCGCCGGCCGCGCTCGGTCCAGGACGCGGTGATCCCCTTGCCGATGTCGTCGGCGAGCAGGAGGCGCGCCTTGCGGGCCCGGGTGCCGTCGCCGGCCCGCTCCAGGTAGGCGTCGAGGTCCTGGATGCTGTCCGGCCGCAGCACGGTGGTGTCGTCCACGACGTCGCCGAGCAGTTCGGCGCCGCTGGCCCCGCTGCCCAAGGGAAGGGCGTACCCGGCGAGTTCGGCCCGCTGGTCGATGGCGTGGGCCCGCTGGCGCAGCGCGTTCCAGGGGGCGCCGCTCGACTTCGGGTACCCGGATCCCCTGGGCGGGTGGTGCTCGCCGTCGGTGAGCAGCACCACGGAGGCGATCTCGGCGGCGTCGCCCCTCTCCAGCTCGCGCAGCGCGCTGTCCAGTGCCGCGCCGATGTCGGTCTCGCCCCGGGGATCGGGTGCCTTGGGCAGCCGGGAGATGATCCGGTCGGCGTTCTCGGCCGGGCCGATGTAGCGCGGCTCGGGGCGGGAGTCGAAGGTGATGAGCGCGATGTGGTCGCGGGGCGACAGGCCGTCCAGGAAGGAGCGCAGGGTGGAGCGGACGGTGCTGTACCGGCCGTCGTCCGCCATCGAGCCCGAGGTGTCCACCAGGACGACGTAGTCGGCGGGCTGGTCGCTCAGTCCGAGCGCCTGGTAGATCTCGGCGCGTGAGGGGCCCGCGTCGGCGTGTGCCGCGGAACCGGCGAGCAGGGAGACGGAGAGCAGGGCCACGGCCAGCAGGGCGCCCCGGCACCGCGCGGCCAGACGCCGGCCGCGCCGGGCGGCCCGGTTCCCTGGGTGGGGGCGCGGCACACGGCCCCCGGCGGATCGCATCACGAACGGGCTCCCTCGATGTCGGTCGGCAAGGCGCCGAGCGGGTGTTCGCTGGGCGTCCCGGAGCCCAGCGGGTGCAGGACGAGACGGGCCGTCCCGTCGGCGGCGATGCGTACGCCCACGTGGAAGCGCGCCCCTTCGGCGCCCGGAGGGATCGTCAGGGTGCCCGCCGAGGTCACCGCGCCGCTCTCGGCGTCGCGTACCTGTATCCGGACCGGCCGCGCACCGGCCGGCCCGGTGCGCACCAGGACGCGTCGCCCGCCGGACTCGGCGAACACCGTCGCGCCTCCCGGTTCCAGCGCGCCGGCGGGGCTGATCAGCAGTTCCTCCGCGCGGGGTCGGCCCGCCGCGGTCCGGTGGGTGCCCACGCTCACGGCGTACGGATAGCGGTCGGCCGGGTCGACCCGGCCGGCGGCGACCAGCGCGGCGCCGAACACGGCGGCGTGCGCGGGGTCCACACCGCCGGGCAGCGCGACCGGCTCGCCCTGGCGGTCCGCCAGATGCCGCAGCAGCGGGCCGAACCGCGCCCCGCCGCCCACCGCGACCACCGGCGGGGCGGGCCGGCCGCCCCGCGCCTCGGCCAGCGCCCGGTCGAGACCGGCGGCGAGCCGGTCGAGCGCGCGGCGCACCATGCCGGCGGTGATGTCCCGCCCGGCCACCTGGAGGACCACGGTGTCCTCGTACCGCCCGGGGTGGCGTGCGGTGCGCCGCAGTGCGACGTCGAGCCGCTGCGCTGCCCCCTGCCGTGCCCTGGCCTGGTCGAGTGCCCGGCGGCCCGCGTCGTCGTCCGGCAGCCCGGCGCCGTCCAGCAGGGCGGCGTCGGATGCGGCGCCGTAGCCGCCGGCGGGCCCGTACCGGGCCGAGCCGGTCACGGCCACCGAGCCCGCGGTGAAGGCGCACAGCGACACCTCCACCGCCCCGGCGCCCAGATCGCACACCGTGTAGCGGGGGGCGGTCGCGGTGGCCGTGTGCCGCAGCAGCGCCATGACCGCGTGCGGCGCTCCCAGCACCCGCAGCCGGGGCATCGGGTCGGTGCCGTGGAGGGCGGTCAGCACGTCCACTGCCCGGCGCGCGTGGTCGGCCCGGTCCTGCTGGGGGACGACCAGCACCACGCGCTCGGGGGTGCCGCGGTGCTCGCGGTAGGCGGCGTACGCGTCCCGCAGGGCGGCGCCGCGGTGACCGCCGGTGCCCACCGGGGTGGGCAGCCCCTCCCCGGGCACCGAACCGGGCAGCTCGGCCGGCACCGGCGTCCCGTCCTCGCCGAGGTGGGCGATGCGGGTGAAGCGGGCGCCGGCGTCGATCGCTATCGCGGTGGGCGCGGTCATTCCCTCGTACCCCGATACCAGTCGGGGCGATCCGGCAGGAGTTTCCGCAGCAGGCCCTTCTTCCGCTCGGCGTGCTGGGGCGGCGCGACGGGCGGCAGGGTCCCCGCCGGTGGTTGGGGAGCCGGCGGCGGCTGAGGGTTCGGCGACGCTGGTTGAGGGGCCGGCAGCGGGGGCTGTGCGGCCGGCAGGGGCCGCGGGCTCGGCTGCGCCTGGGGCAGGGCCTGCGGTACGGCCCCCAGGGCCGCCAGGATCCGCTGGTGGCGGTCGACTTCGAGACGGCTGAACCGGGCCAGCTGGTCCCGCAGCGCCCTGCCCTCCTCGCCCCGGCTGACCGCCGTGTACAACTCGAGCCCCAGACCGGGCACCACGGCGTCCAGCGCGGTCTTCAGGGCGTACCCCTCCGACGCCCCGTAGGCCCGCAGCCAGACGCTGATCTCCGCAAGCAGCTGCGGGGGGAACCCGCGGGAGGCCGAAGTGGTGGCCCGGACGATGATCCGGGCCAGGTCCTCGATCGGCTCGCGGGCCCGGACGGCGTTCCGGAAGTCCCGAAGCGGCCGGAGCCAGTCCAGGTGGCGCCGGCGCTCCAGCGCCGCCATCAGTTCCTCGGGGAAGTCCAGGTCGAGCCAGGTCCGGTGGTTGTGGGTGAGCCGCCGCTCAAGGCCGTCGCACACCAGGTGCTCGGCGGTGGGCCGACGCTCCATGAGCCGGCTGAGCACCCGCCAGGAGTCCGCGTTCGGCACCTCGCCGAGCAGGGCCTCCACCACGAGTCGAAGGAGCTGGTCGTCGGGTCCGATCCGGTCGACCAGCGCGGAGGCGTAGGCGTCCTGCTCCCACGCGCCGGTGATCCGCCGCAGCCGTGGCAGCGCCAAGGGCATCCGGACCTCGCCCGGCGCGGCGGCGATCAGCGCGTACAGCAGATCGGCGTCCGCGGCCACCTCCGGCGCCGTGCCGCCGGCCGCGGGCGGAACCAGCCGGTCCAGGAGGTGCAGCAGATACGTGCGGCCGGCCCGGCCCCGTGCCACCTCCCGCAGCTCGGGGCCCAGCAGGCCCAGCACCTCCGGCCGGCCCTCCGTCGCGGCGATGTCCAGGGCGAACCGCCAGGCGTCGTCCATGGCCGCGGTGAACTCGGCGGCGTCCTCGGCCGTGGCCTGGTCCGGGGTGGCGATCCCCACCAGGACCGCGGCGAAGCGCGGCCACCCGGCGGTGCCGCCGGCGTCCCCGCCGATCCCCCGCTCCGCCAGGCGGCGGAGCGGGGCCAGGTCGGGGGTCTGGTTCTTCGCCAGCGTGCGGAGCCAGGCGAGCCCGGCGGCCGGGGAGCGCAGGAGGAAGGCGTCGGCCGCCTCCGACCGGTGGCCGAACTCGTTCTCCACCATGTAGATGAGGTTCCCGGTCCAGCCGGGATCCTGGCTCGGGTCGCCCACCAGGTCGGTGAACAGCTCCTCGAAGGCACCGGGACGGTCCGCGTTCAGGGCGTTCATCAGGCTCAGATAGCCCCTGGCCCGTGCGAAGGACTCCTGGGTCGAGCCCCTCTGGACGACGTCCCGGGCGAGCAGCCCCGGGGTCAGCGGGCTCCAGTGCTGCTGGAGCACCGCCTGGGCCAGGAGGCTGCCGCGGTTCGCGCGCTGGGCCAGGAAGGGCACCAGCACCCGCAGCCGGTTCTCGCCCAGGGCGTGCGCCGGATACAGCTCCAGCACCCGCTGCACGTCGTGGAGTTCACCGCGTCCGTGACCGATCTCCGCGATGACCGAGTCCAGCAGGTCGGCCTCGCGCAGCACCCGGACCGCCTCGGCGGCACCGTGTGCCGGGATGACCGCGACGGCGGCCAGCAGGTGTGCGACCAGGTCGGTGGTCGAGTGGCGCTTGGCCCGCAGCCTCAGCAGCTCGTCGAGATAGGTGCGCGCCGCGGCGCCCTGGGGTTCGGGCAGGCTGCCCGCGCCCAGCCGGACCTCCAGTTGCCCGGTCCGCGCGGTGGCCGCGAAGACCAGCCGCAGGCCGTGCTCGGAGTGGCCGGTCCAGGTCGCGGCGCTGAGCCAGGCGCGGCAGCCGTACGGCAGCAGCGAGCAGACCGCGTCCAGGACGCGGACGCGCTCGGCGACCTCCGGGAGTGCCGCGCCGGGCGGGGTGACGATCGCCACCTGCCGGTGGTCGAGCAGCAGGGCGGCGACCCGGGCGGCCCAGTCGAAGCCCAGCCGGTCGACGGTGGCCGCGAGTTCGGCGGCGGGGGTGCGGGGCACGGCGAGGGACACCCCGGTCCCGGAGTCGGGCAGTCGGTCGCGCGGCAGGACCTGGTCGATCGCGGACCAGGTCAGTTGGGCGTTGCTGGCCTGCGGCCACTCCAGCAGGAGCAGCCGCCAGGTGTAGCTGGGGGCGCCGGTGCCGTCGGCGCTGCCGTCCCAGGTGGTCTCCACGGCCGCGCACACCGGGGTCGGGTCCGTGCTCACACTGCCCAGGAACACCCGCCACGGCAGCCCCTCCGCGGGGTCCCGGTTGTCCGGGACCCCGGTGGTGGCGCCCCAGAGGTAGCGCTTGGCGCGGTCCGCCGGCAGGCTGCCGTCCAGGACGTCGTACCCCATGGCCTGCCCCGGATGCTTGCCCAGCACCGCCCAGTCGGCGGTCAACCGCACCGATCCGAGGCCCTCGTTCACCGCCGCCACCCCTTGCGCCCGGCGCGTGCGGTGCGGATGTTGTGCTCCAGGTCGGTCAGCGGTTCCAGGACGTTGATGGGCTCGGGCGAGGTGCAGATCCGGCGCACGCCGTCGACGATCTCCTCGTTGACGTAGTTGCGGTAGTCGAAGACGTGCTGCGGATTGAGCCGGAACCCGATGGCCGACGTGGCGTAGTAGCTGATGCGGTCGGGATGGAAGAAGTTGGCCAGCCCGTCGCGCACCAGGCGGGCGTTGGAGCCGCGGAAGTCGTCGCACATCCACTGGAAGAAGCGCTCGCTGAGCTGTGCGGGGACCCTGGGCAGCTGCGAGCCCACCGTGTCCTGGGTGACCCAGCCCGCCTCCACGGAGGGCCGGAAGACGTCCGGGTGGTCGAACTTGGCGACGCAGACGGAGACATGGTGCGGCAGTCGGCCGCGGTAGTGCCCGCCCATGTCCCGGATGCGCGTGCTCAGTTCGTTCAGCGTCGAGTAGAAGAAGGTCAGGCTCTCGGTCAGTTCCTGGGCGTCGCCGAGGGGATCGAAGAGGTAGATCAGGCCCTGGGCCCGGGCCAGCTGGTCGACGATCCCCTGGTGCTGGGGGTGGTCCCGCTTGAACACCTCGCCCGAGGCGTCCTGGATCTCCAGTACGAAGCTCACCTGCTGGGTCCGGTGCCGCATCATCCCCGACGGCGCCACCTCGCCCTGGAACGCCCAGCTCATGTTCTGGATGCCCACGGTGGCCTGAGGGAAGACCCGCCGGACCGCGAGCTGGGAGACGCTGTCGCCGAGGAAGTTGTTGGCCTCCGGTGTCATGCCGCTGATCAGCCAGTTGTGCGGGCTGTGCCGCCGGCCCTGCATCGCGGCGATCGGCAGCGCGGCCAGATAGGTCGTCTTGCCCGAGCGCGGCGCGCCCCACAGCCCGATCCGGACGCGGTCCTGGGCCGCCCCCTCACCCTGCGGCGCGGTCGGGATGCGCAGCGGTTCCAGGTTGCCGTCCGCCACCGGCGGCAGCGGCGGCTGGACCGGGTAGGCGGGCGCGCCCGCGGGCGGCGGGATGGGCGGCGGTGCGGGCTCGGCGGACGCTGCGGGGCCACCGGCGGAGGACGTCGTCGGACCGCCGGACGACTTCTTGTTCGGGTCGTAGAAATCAGCGGACATGGGGTCTCCTCGTACCGGGACGGTGGGTCATATGAGCGGGGCGGCGAAGGCCAGGCGGCAGTCGGGGCCCTCCAGCCGCCACGGCGGGGCGAGTGCCCTGGCCACGTCCGCCGCCGAGTCGGTGCCGGGTCGGAAGGCGCCGTCGGCGGAGAGGGCCGCCCACGCCGCGTCGGCGTAGCGCCGGGCCGCGGCGCCCGGGTGGTCGTAGGGCAGCGGACCGGTGACCGGGTCCGCTCTGGTCATCACCTGTACGCCGGCGGCGCGCAGCCGGTCGAGCGCCGGCTGCCAGTCCACCCCGAGCGGACAGGCCGGGACGATGCCGCGCTGCTCGGGGAGTCCCGGCGGCCTGCGCGCGACGATCAGCACCACGCGCCGTACGTCCTCGGCGCCGGTGGCACCGGCGGCACCGGTGACGAGCTGCACCAGCGCCTTGAGCGCGTCCTCCAGCGAGGAGGCCATGTCCTGGGTGCGCTGTGCGGGCCGCCAGCCGGCCAGTGCGGCGAGCGTGGTGTGCGGGGGGCCGGCCGGCACCGGCGCCTGCAGCAGGGTGCGCCGGGAGGTGTAGAGGTTCTCGTGGACCGCGTGGTCGTAGTGGCCGACCGCGCCGGCGCGGAAGGCGGCACCGGATCCGTCCTGCCGGGCCAGTGCGGTGATCAGGTCGCGGACGAAGGCCAGCCGCTCCTCGGTCTCCGCCTGCTGCGCGCCGCTGAGTTCGACGGTGCACAGGAGCTCCAGCCGGGGCGGGCGGATGACGCGGCGGGGCAGTCGGCGGACCAGGCCGGGCACGTCGACGGCGGACCGCCGCCCCTGCGTTCCCGGGGCGCCGGCGGCGGGTGCGACCAGGTCGACCTCGCCGGGCCCGCGCAGCACGAAGCGCAACCGGGCCTGTTCCAGCGGTCCCACGGTGACCTGGTGGACGGCCAGCGGAACGGCGCCGGTGCCGTCGGCGGCGGGCGCGCCGGCCAGCACGGGCAGCAGCAGCGGCGCCGGGGGGCCGACTCCGCCGTGCACGACGACCTCCGCGGTCGCCGTCTCCCCGGGGGCGAGCCGGGAACCGGCGGGGAAGAGCACATGGCTGTGCGGGCGCACGGCACCGGTCAGCCGGTCGGCTCGGGCCAGCAGCAGCGTGTGGTCGGCCAGCAGCGGCGCGGTGCGCAGTACCTCCCCCACCGCATCGGGGGTCGGACCGTCCGCGGCGACCGCGTGGCCCCTGCGCAGCTCGGCCCGGAGGGGATAGGCGCCGCGCACGATGGCCGCGGCGCGCTCCAGCAGGACCCATCCGCCGCGGGGGGTCAGCAGCACCAGGGAGCGTTCGCGGGAGGGCGGGATGTACGCCCTGAGCCAGCGCCGGACGGTGGCGTCGAATTCCGTGCGCCCGACGGGCGGCAGCGTGCCGATACCGCCCGCGAGTTGAAAGCGGCGGATATCCTCGCGGGCGTCGAGCGCCGGCGCCAGGGAACGCCATTCGGTGCTTCCCCCGTCGGTGTGGCGCGGTATTCCCCCCTCGCCCACCGAAACCTTGATCACCTGCACGCCCTCAGGCGTGAATTCGATGAACAGCAATTCCTCGACATGGCGGCCGAGCAGCTCGTCGAGAATGTCCCGACACCCTGCCGCGCCTGCTTCTGGCATATTCCCGGGAGAATCCTCCGGGGGCGACGGCACCTTCTCCCCCGGCCTGGGCGGCCCCCCGCGGAGTACGTCCGCGACCGGTCCGCCGCCACCGCCGTCGCGGACGTCGGCGCCCCGCACCGCGAGCGCCGCCGCCCGTACGTCCCAGGCGTGTTCGGCCGCCCGCAGCGCCGAGGCCGCCCGGCGCACGTCCTCCTCGGTCAGGTCGCCCAGAACCGGATCATCGTGGAGCAGCCATGCGCAGACCGCGCAGAACTCGGTGCCCTGCTCGGGATTTCCGCACACCGGGCACGCTTGATCAATATGGGATCCTCCCATCCGGCGACTCCCCCGATGCGATCTGTCGATCACCGATGTCGACATGCCGTCTCGCCTCTCGGGCCGCGCACTTGATCACCACGACACACTCGACCGCCGACCGGAAGTGCTCGTACCCGAGTGCATCATGATGGCACAACAGGACGTAGGACGATCCCTTTATCCGAGAATCTTGAAATGATCATTTAGCCACCCCGAAGCCGAACTCCGAGGTAGCTTCCAGGCGATTCCCTGGTGGTCGATCTCCGGCCTACCGCGCACGGCACTCACCGCCACCCCGGAGAACCTCGGCACCACTGGTGGGCGCGGGAGAGGGGCCATGCGACGATCGTGGTGTGGAGACACCTGGTCCCTTGTTCCGTCAGCGTCTGCTGATCGAATCGCTGGCCGTGTTGGCAGCTGATGCCCAAACCCAGGCCGCCTGGCTGGACAGCCATGGCGTGATGGCGGACGAGATCGCTTTGGACTTCGATCATGCCTTTCGCATGGCCGACGCCCTGGTGGCCGAAGGCCGGCTCTCCGGCGGAGTGATGGCCGCCCTGGGGAAGATCGACGCGATCCTCAGCGGGATGAGCGACGACGAGATCACCGATCGGTGGACAACGGACGCCCTGTCCACCGACGCGGGGTGGGCCCAGACTCGGTGCTTGGCACGCCGAGTTCTTGCTGCGGAAATGGGTGGATGGCGGCAACCGCTCCCGAGGATCACGGTTGTCCGGTGACAGCCTTCGCCGACCCCGATGGCCAGGTCATCCGGGTGTCCCCCTCGATGAGGTCCGCTTGGCCCGGCGGATCTGCCGCATGTCGTCGGCCACCGCGCTGGCCGGCGAGGCTGGTGGGATGGTCCTCAAGGTGCCGCCGAGGCCTTGGCTGGACGAACGGTGGCCGGCGCTTGGCCGTCACGAGGTGAGCGCCGCGAAGAGGTCGGGAATCAATGCCGCGTTGGGGTGGCTCAGCGGCACGGTCAGTACCGGTTTTTCGCTGCCCCTCTGATAGACGCAGATCATGCCGCCGTTGAGCTGTGAGCTGTGGAGGGACCCCCAGGGCAGCGCGAGCCGTGGCTTCGCGCACGCGATGCCTGCCTGGTCCACCTTGACGCCGCCGCCGACGGTCACGGTCTCACCTCGGCGGACCCGCGCGACCGACTCCGCCAGCAACCGGGGCTCCACGTACTGCCTGACCAGGTTCACCAGGAACGCCCACTCCTCCGGCTGCTCGGCTCGGCGGCCCGTCCGGTAGAAGCCCACCCGGACCGAGGGCCCGCCGTGGTACGGGTATCTGCCCACGACGAAGTCCCATGTGCTGTCGTGGGTCGTCGGGTACAGGAAGCGCTTGGTGGCGGTGTGGGTCGCCGCGTAACCGACCCACTCCACCTGGTCGAGCGCGATCGATTTCTTTCCGTAGGTGATCTCATGGGGGTCGGCGTAGAGACGCTTCCGCCCGATCCGCGTATCGAGCACGGGAACCGGTCCAGGCTGCGCCGGCCGCTCGGGCGGTATCGCCGTCCGGTCCTGCCGGGGGCTGGAGGGCCGCCCCGCCGCCCCGGTGCTGGCCTGCGGTGCCGTGGGGGTGGTCGCGCGGCCGGGCCGGCCGGCGCCCGCGGCGTACGCGGACAGCCATGCCGGTGTGTGGGTGCGCGGGTAGGCGGCCAGGTCGTTGCGGTAGTGCTCCGGGGCCAGCAGATCCTCCTCGGGGAAGGGCTGGTCGCCGTAGTCGTAGTCGGTGGTCATCCGGGCGCCCGTTCCCGGGCTGTGGCTGACGGTGAGCAGCAGGCGCCACCACGGCCCGGCCGGCATGCGCGCGGCGAGGTGCCGCTGCCGGCGGACCAGCACGGCTGTCCGCTCGGGTACCCGGGCCTCGGTGCTCCGTTTCCCGGACCGGAACCGCAGCCGGGTGACCTCGCCGGAGACCGTGCAGGAGAAGACGGCGGTGAAGTGGTCCCATCCCGGCGGGCCGAGCAGCGCCAGTTGCTGGGCGATCGGGCCGACCAGCCGGGACGCCCTGGTCGCGATCACCTCCTGGGAGGGACCGTCCACGGTGAACGAGCCGATGCCCGCGGAGCGGCCGGACGCGGAGTCGAGCCGCATGACCTCGCCCCTGAGATCGGCCATGAAGCGTTCCTCGGCGAGCTGCCGGCGGACGTAGGCCTCCTCGGCGGTGAACAACGCCTCCGCCTGTTGCGGCGGGATCGCACTCGAGATCTCCTTGACCCGCCCGGCGTCGCTGACGAGGAACACCGATCGGCCCACCGGTATGTCCAGGAATGCCATCGGGTCGCTGTCGTCGACGTCCACCGGGGCGTATACGCTCCAGCCCGCCGCGAAGCGATCCGCCGTCAGACCCTGTGTCGGGTGGTCCAGGTCGCGTGAGCGAACCTCTGCCACCACCAGTGAGATCGCCTGTGGCGCCGCCATCCGCCCGTCCTCGGGCGCCGGGACGTCGTCGAGGGGGTGGTGGCCGGCCGGCGATCGGCCTCGGTAGTGCTGCGTGAGGTCGAACCAGAGGCACATCTCCTCGGCGGTGTCCACGTCGACATCGGCCGCGATCACCGACCAGGAGCCGCCGGCGTCCCGCCCGTAGAGCGTGACCACGTCGCTGTCGTCCCGGCCGGCTATGACGTAGTCCGACCCGTGGCGACCGCCGAGCTCGGCGGCCTCGGTGGGGGTGGGCGCCGTGGGGCTGACGCGCTCTCCGAACGGCTCGCCGTCCACCCCGACGGCGGTCAGCAGATAGCCGCTGTCCGGGGCGGGGGCGTACTCGAAGCCCACCTGGGCTTCGTCGTCCCAGTCCGGCCCCGGCCGGCACCGGGCATCGTGCTGCCGGCGTATCTCCACGACGACAGCGGCGGGCGCATCGGCGACGAGGACCGACCAGGTGCCGGTGGTGTCTCTCCCGTAGAGGGTGATGTCGTGGCCGTGGCGGACCGACACATAGTTCATCCGATGGCTGTCGCCGAGCTGGGCGGCTTCGCCCAGGGTGGGCGCGGTGGCGACGACGCGTTCCCCGAGCCGTTTACCACCGGCGTCGGTGGCAGCCATCACATAGCCGGTCATCAGTCCTGCTCCAGTCCGTGCCGAGGGTGGGGTGCAGGTCGCCCGCGCACCGGTGACTGACGATGCCGGCTCACCGACAGCCGCAGCCCACATGGCGCTTCACCGATGCAACACCCTGTCACAGTCGGGGAGTTGGCGGTAACGAGCTGGGCCGACGGGTTCTGTGAAGGCTGGGCCGGGGATGCCGCGGCAGCTCGGGTGGTGAGGACGGCCTGCGGTACGTCCCGATGTCTCGGCTGCCGGCGAGAACCGGCCCGCGCCCATGGGACCGCGTGCCATGCGGCCGTCGTGACCCGAGCCGTCGAGCCGACGGCTTGGAACTCCGCACGGAACGCGCTGGTGAGGAAGGTGTCGCGGATCCGCCGCGGTGTTCGCCTTGCCACCCATCCGGCCGCGGCCTGTGGCAGGCGCCGGCCGCTGGGCGGGGCGATCGGCCTGGACGGCCCGGGCCGGGCGGGCGGTGTCGGCGTGCGGGCCCTGGCGAGGGGTGGTAAGCAGGAGGGATGAGACGCCCGCGTCCGCGCGGCGAGCTGTCCGCCGCCCTCTTGGACCTGCTCGACGGACCGCCCGGTGACCGGGCTCCGCCCGCCGGATCGGCGGTCGCCGGCGCCGATCCGTACGGGGATGACCTCCAGCTCGCCCTCTGCCTCTGCTACGAGTTGCACTATCAGGGCCTGCACGGCGTCGCTGACGAGTGGGAGTGGGACCCGGACCTGCTGCGCTTCCGCGCCGCGCTGGAGCGGCTCTTCCTGGAGCGGCTGCGTGCGGACGTCCCGGACGGTGACGATGTGGACGCCGCCCTCCGGGAGGTGCTGGTCGAGCCCGCGGGCGGTACCGGCGTGTCGTCGTTCCTCCGCGACGAGGGTGAGCTGTGGCAGCTGCGCGAGTACGCCGCCCACCGCTCGCTCTACCAGCTCAAGGAGGCCGACCCGCACGTCTGGGCCGTGCCGCGGCTGACCGGGCGGGCCAAGGCGTCCCTGGTCGCCGTGGAGTACGACGAGTTCGGCGCCGGGCGGGCCGACCGGGTGCACGCGCGGCTGTTCGCCGACCTGATGCGGGACCTCGGGCTCGACGACACCCACGGGTACTACCTCGACGACCTCCCCGCGCCCACCCTCGCCACGGTCAACGTCATGTCCCTGCTGGGACTGCACCGTGCGCTGCGCGGCGGTCTCGTGGGCCACTTCGCCGTGGTGGAGGCCACCTCGCCACCCGCCTCCCGGCGGCTGGTCCAGGCGATGGAACGGCTGGGCGCCGGGCCGGCCGCGGTGCGGTTCTACGCCGAGCACGTGGAGGCCGACGCCGTCCACGAGCAACTCGTGCGCCATGACGTCATCGGCGACCTGCTCCGCCGCGAGCCCCGGCTGGCCGCGGACGTGGCCTTCGGCGTCCGCGTCACCCGGTTCCTGGAGGACCGCTTCGCCCGGTGCCTGCTCGACGCCTGGCGCTCGGGCCGCACGTCACTGCGCGCGCCGCTCCCCGGCTCCTGAGGCGGGTCGGCGCCGGTCCCGGTGGCTGGTGTCGCACCAGGGCTGGATGTGGCTGCGCCGGCAGGTGCACAGCGCCACCATCGGCCGGTCGGAGCGGAGGATGGTGCCGTCCTCCATGACGACCTCGACCGGTCCCTCGATCAGCACGGGCCCGCCGGGTTCCTGCCACACGCGCCGCGCGGGCCGCCTCCGGTCGCCTTCCCCCCGGTCCTGCGGGGCCTCACGGTCGCACGGAACCTCGCAGCCGTGCGGAGCCTCGTTGTCGTACGGGGCCTCGCAGTCGTGCGGGGTCTCGCAGTCGTGCGGGGTCTCACAGTCGTGCGGGGTCTCGCAGTCGTGCGGGGTCTCACAGCCGTGCGGGGCCTTGCGGTCGTACGAAGCCTCGCGGACGTACGGGACCTCACGGTCGTACGGGGCCTCACGCTCACGCGGGGCGTCGGCCACGGATCACCACCAGTTCGTCCGTCTCCTGGTCCGGCCCGGCAAGCCCCTGCGCCCGCAGCCAGCCGCCGCGCGAGCGGAGGACCGGCCCGAACGGCACCCGGTGCCGTTCGGCGACTTCCGAGGCCAGCCCGGCCTGCCGCAGGCGCTCGAGCGTCATCTCCGTCCCGCACAGTTCGGAGTGCACCACCAGCAGCACACCCCCTGGCCGCATCAGGGGCATGACCCCCGCACAGAGCCGGTCCACCAGCTCGCGGCCCCTCCGTCCGCCTTCCCAGGCGCGTCCGCGCCCGCGTGTCGGCACCTTCTCGCCGAGCGAGGGCACATAGGGCGGGTTGGCCACGATCAGGTCGAACCGCTGCCCCTCCACCGGGGCCAGCAGGTCCCCGCGGAGCACCCGGACACGCCGCCGGGACAGTGCGGCGTTCAGCCGGGCGGTGAGCACGGCGGCCCAGGCGATGTCGACGGCGACGACTCGCTCCGCCCCGCGCCGTGCGGCGGCGAGGGCCAGCGCCCCCGAGCCGGTACCGACGTCCAGGACGTGTGCGCCGGTCAGCGTCCCCTCCCCGCGCAGCGCCCGCTCCAGCAGGGCCGTGTCCTCCTGCGGCGGGTACACCCGGGGAAGTGTCAGCAGCCCCATCCGCCACGGGGTACCCCTCGCGGCGCCGGCGAAACCGGATCGGGGACCGCCCGCCGACGCCGGCGGGCGGAGGGGCCCGCGAAGACCCGGCGCCTGCGGGACCGCTCGGCCGTGGTGCTGCGCCTAGCGGGTGATACCCGGGCACGCCACCCGGCATCAGGCGTCGCCGGGCCCCGCGGGGTCGAACAATGGCCTGGGTGACGGGAGGTCTGGTGCGCGCTGCGGCGGAGATCACGGTGTGGGGCGCCGTGCTGTTCGGGCTGGCGGTGGTGTCGATCAGCGCGGTCTCGCCCGTCGAGCTGGCGGTGGCCGGCGCCGCCGCCTCGGGCGGGGCGGTCGCGGCCCGGCGGATGCGCCGGGCCGCCGGCGCGGAGGTGACGGGCGTCCGCGGCGCCGCGCGGGCCGTGCCGGCACTGCCCCGTGCGGTCCTGCGCGGCCTGGCCGCCCTGGTGGTCGCCGTCGTCGCCCGCCCCACCGGGGCGACGGTGCGGAGCGTCCGTCTGAAACCGGAGGCCCACGCGGGATGGGCCGCGGCGCTCCTCGCCGCGTCCCCGGACACCTGCGTGATCGACGTCCCGCGCGAGGACACGGCGGTGGTGCATGCCCTGCGTCCGGAGGCGGGACCCCTCGAAGAGGTCGTCTCCCAGGCGGGCGGGTCGCGGTGAATGCCTGGGCCGCGGCCGCCCTGGCCTTGCTGGCCGTCCCGGTACCCGCCTGCCTGTGGGTGGTGGGGCACGGCACCGCCGTGCGACGGCTCGCCGGAGCCTCGCTGCTGTCGACCGTCGTCGGCGCGGTCTTCCTGCTGCTGCCCCAGGCCTACGGCCGGCCCTCCTACCAGGACCTCGCGCTGATACTGGCCGTCCTGGCCCCCGCCGGCACCCTCGTCTTCACCCGCTTCCTGGCCGGAGGGCACCGTGGACGGCGGCCGACCGGCGGCGCTCCCGGTGCGCCGACGTGATCGGCGCCTGGTCCGGGCACGGCCGGCGGCGGGATCGGGGGGTCGGATGACGGCGCGTCACCTGGTGGTACTCGTCATGCTGTGGGCCGGGACCGGGTGCCTGCTGCTCTCCGCGCTCGCCATCCTGCGGCTCCGCGGCACGCTGATGCGCCTGCACGCCCTGGCTCCCGCCTCCGTCCTCGGGGTGCCGCTGATCGCCGTGGCCGTGGCCGTCGACCAAGGGGGGAGCCGGGCGGCGGTCAAGACGCTGGTCATCGGCCTGCTCTTCGCCGCCGGGAGCACGGTCACGACGATCGCCGTCGGCCGCGCCTCCCACCAGGCCGAGGCGGAAGGCGGGAGACCGTGAACGAGTGGCTGATCGGCGCTGCCCTGGCGTTCGTCGTGCTGTCCGCCACCGCGGCCGTGCTCACCCGTGACCCGGCCCGCCAGGCCGTCGTCCTGTCCGCGCTCGGTCTGGGCCTGGCCGTGCTGTTCGCGGTGCTCCAGGCCCCCGATGTGGCCCTGTCCCAGCTGGCGGTGGGCAGCGCGCTGACCCCGCTGCTGATCCTCCTCAGCGTCCGCAAGGTCAGCCGCAGGCCCTCCGGTACCGATCACCGCGAGAGCGGCGGCGGCAAGGAGGAGGGATGACGGCACGCACCCGGCTGATCATGTTCCTGGCCGCGGCCGCGGTGATCGCCGGCTTCTTCGCCGCCGCCTGCTCGCGGCTGCCGCCCTTCGGGACACCTGACCACCCGTACGCCGCCCGAGCGGTGGCGGCGGCCCTCGCCCACCGCACCGCCAACACCGTCGCCTCCGTCAACTTCGACATCCGGGCCTTCGACACCCTCGGCGAGGAGTCCATCCTCTTCGGCACCGTCCTCGGCGCCACCCTGCTGCTGCGCCGGGCCCGGGACGAGCGCCACCGGCGGGCCGAGGCCGAGCGCGTCATGCCCACCACCCGCCTGTTCGGCACACTGCTGCTCCCGGTCACCCTGGTCGTGGGGGTGTACATCGTCGCGCACGGCCAGCTCAGCCCCGGCGGCGGCTTCCAGGGCGGCGTCGTCCTGGCCACCGCCCTGCACCTGGCCTATGTCGCCGCCGACTACCGCGCCCTGAAGCGACTGCGCCCGCTGACCTTCCTGGACGTCGCGGACTCGCTCGCCGCCGCCTCCTTCACCCTGGTGGGGCTGGCCGGCCTGGTCGCCGGTGGCGCGTTCCTGGAGAACGTACTGCCGCTGGGCACCTTCAACCAGATCACCTCCGGAGGCACCGTCCCGGTCCTCAACGCGGCGGTCGGCATCGAGGTCGCCTCCGGCCTCATCGCCCTGCTCGCCCACTTCCTCGACCAGGCCGTCGAACTCACCGATCCCGACCAGCACGAGACCGGAGGGGACTGATGGGGATCTGGCCCTACCTCGCCGCCGGCTGGGTCCTGCTCGTCGCCCTCTACGGCCTGGTCACCAGCCACAACCTCATCCATGCCATCGGCTGTCTGGCCGTCGCCCAGTCCTCGACCTATCTGCTGCTCCTCGCCGTCGGCTACCGCCGGGGCGGCACCGCCCCCGTCTACTCCGACCTGACCCCCGGCACCCGCCCCGTGGTCGATCCCGTCGTCCAGGCCCTGGCCCTGACCGATGTGGTCGTCGGCGCCACCGTCACCGCGCTGCTGCTCGCCCTCACCATCCAGCTGCGCAAACGCCACCACACCGTCGACCCGCAGGCTCTCACCGGCCTCAAGGGCTGACCGTGGGCCCGGCCGCGCTGCTGCCCCTGGCCGTGGCCATTCCCCTGCTCGGCTCCGCCCTGCTCGCCGTCACCGGCCGGCTGCTGTCCCGGGTCGGCTGCGACATCGTGGCCACCGCCGCCGCGACCGCCGAGGTGGTCTGCCTGGCCTTGCTGTGGACGCGCGGCGGCCACCTCGCCACGGCGGAGCTGGGTGGCTGGCCGGCCCGGGTCGGCATCGTGCTCGCGGCCGACCCGATCGGCGCCGGCCTGGCGCTGCTGGTCGCCGTCCTGGTGCTCGCGGTGGTGGTGTACTCCTGGCGGTACTTCGACGAACCGCGGGGGCAGCACGCCGGCGTCTTCCCCGCCCTCATCCTGCTGTTCGAGGCGGGGATGGCGGGCTTCGCGCTCACCGGGGACCTGTTCAACGCCTTCGTCTTCTTCGAGCTCATGGGCGCGGCGGCCTACGCCCTGACCGGCTACCGCATCGAAGACCCCCGGCCCCTGCAAGGGGCGCTGGCCTTCGGCGTCGTCACCTCCTTCGCCGCCTACTGCTCCCTGCTCGGCATCGGCCTGCTGTACGCCCGTACCGGCGAACTCAACCTCGCCCGCCTCGGGCGCGGCCTGGCCGGACACCCCACCGATCTGCTGACCGTGGTCGGGTTCGTGCTGATCGCCACCGCTCTGCTGGTGAAGGCCGCCGCCGTGCCGTTCCACTTCTGGCTGCCCGACGCGCACGCGGTCGCCCCGACGCCCGTGTGCATGCTGATGTCCGGCGCCATGGTCGAACTCGGTGCGTACGGCATCGGTCGCGTGTACTGGACCGTCTTCTCGGGGCCCGGCGGCATCCCGCACGGCGCGTTCCGCACCACCTTCGTGACGCTGGGGGTGCTGACGGCTCTGGTGGGCGCGGTGATGTGCTGGCAGCAGCGGCACCTCAAGCGCCTGCTGGCGTTCTCCACCGTCAGCCATGTCGGCCTGTTCCTCATCGGTGTCGCCCTGCTCACCCCCGACGGTGCCACCGGAACGGCGCTCTACGTCGCCGCGCACGGCTGTGTGAAAGCGGCTCTGTTCGCCCTGAGCGGGGTGCTGCTGGATCGCTACGGCTCTGTCGACGAGCACGGTCTGCACGGCAGGGCTCGTGCCCTTCGCCCCGTGGGCCTGCTGTTCGCGGCCGGCGCTCTGGCGCTGACCGGACTGCCGCCGTTCGGCACCGGGCTGGGCAAGGCCCTCAGCGAGGACGCCGCCGGCCACTGGCAGCCGTGGCTGCCCGCCATGTTCGTCGCCGCCTCCGCCGTCACCGGCGCCGCGGTGCTCCGTGCGGGCCTGCGGATCTTCTGGGGCCTGGGCCCGGTGCCGCGCGGCCGGCCGGGCGAGGAGGAGACCTCGGGCGAGGGCGAGGAGCCCGAGATCCGCTCCCCGCGGCGCACCCTGCCGCCCACCATGGTCCTCGTTCCCGCGGTCCTGCTGGCGCTGGCCCTCGCGCTGGGCTGCCTGCCCGCGGTCGCCGGTGCTCTGGCGCGGGGGGCGGCCGCCTTCACCGACCCGGCCTCCTACCGGGCCGCCGTGATCACCGGGCGGAGCGCCTCGTCAGGTGCGCACGAGCCGGCCGCCGGGTGGACCACCGCGGGGGTGCTCCTCGGCCTGCTGTCCGCGGGCCTGGCCACGGCACTCGCCGCCACCGCGGTCCGGTACGGGTCCCAGCCGCCGCGGTGGCACCCGGCCGCCCGCGCGGTCCGGACGCTGCGCCGCCTGCACTCCGGCCACCTCGGCGACTATCTGGCCTGGCTGGCACTCGGCGTCGCGGTGCTGTGCGCCATGCTGGCCGCCCAGACCTGACCCGCGGGGGCGCGGACCGGGGCCGCCACCTGACGGTCCGTTCGCCGGGCGTAGGGCCTGGGCGCCGCGTCGCCGCGCCGGGTCGCAGGGCGCGCCGGCACCGGGCCGCGCCCCGGTCGGGTTTCGACGGCGGCGCGGGCCCCGCGGCGGTCGGCGCCGGCTGTTCGAACACGCCGTGTGCGGTTCGGTGTCGGCAAGGGGGTGGCCGGCCGGCGCCTGCGAGCGTTCGGCCAGCTGACCGCGGCGGCCGGCCCGGCCGGAGGGCACCCCGCACCCCCGAATTGGTCCAGTCCTATTTTGGTTCAGACCATTGACATGTTTCTGACCGCAGGGCTATCCCAGAAAGCCCCGGTGCCGCCGCCCCACGGGAGCGTGCGGCCACTCCCCCTCACCGGTTGGACTGACATGAGACGCATGCGTTCCCTCCGCACGGTCCTCACCGCGGCCGCCACCACCCTGGCCGCGGCCGGCCTGGCCCTGGCGGGCGGCGGCACCGCCCGGGCGGCCACCCCCCTGCCGGCCCACGTCTTCGCCCCGTACTTCGAGGCGTGGACCGGCGAGAGCCCCGCCGCCCTCGCCGCCCAGTCCGGCAACACGTACCTGACCATGGCGTTCATCCAGACCGAGGCCGCCGGCTCCTGCACGCCGTACTGGAACGGCGACACCGCCATGCCCATCTCCTCGGCCTCCTTCGGCAGCGACATCGCCACCCTCCAGGCGAACGGCGGCGACGCCATCCCCTCCTTCGGCGGCTACACCGCGGACACCACCGGCACCGAGATCGCCGACAGCTGCACCGATGTGCAGAAGATCGCCGCGGCGTACGAGAAGGTCATCACGGTGTACGGGGTCTCCCGGCTCGACATGGACATCGAGGCCGACTCGCTGGACGACTCGGCCGCCATCGACCGCCGCAACAAGGCCATCAAACTGGTCCAGGACTGGGCGGCGCAGAACGGGCGCCCGCTGGAGGTCTCCTACACGCTGCCGACCACGACCCACGGTCCGACCGGCAGCGGGCTCGCCGTGCTGAAGAACGCGGTACGCAACGGGGCACGGGTCGACGTGGTGAACATCATGACGTTCGACTACTACGACAACGCCACGCACCACATGGCCGACGACACCGAGACCGCGGCGCAGGGGCTGCACGACCAACTGGCCGCCATCTACCCGGACAAGACCTCAGACCAGCTCTGGGGCATGATCGGGGTCACCGAGATGCCGGGGGTGGACGACTTCGGCCCGGCCGAGACCTTCACCCTGGCCGACGCCCGCCAGGTCTACGACTGGGCGGTCGACAAGGGCATCGGCACCCTGTCGATGTGGGCGCTCCAGCGGGACAACGGCGGCTGCCCCGGCGGCCCGGCGGCGGACGACTGCTCCGGGATCCAGCAGAACACCTGGGACTTCAGCCGTATCTTCGCCCCGTTCACCAGCGGGAGCACCCATCCGGCCGACGACTTCTCGGTGACGGCCACTCCCGCCACCGGTTCGGTGGCCCCCGGAGGCACGGCCACCACCACCGTCAAGACCGCGGTGACGGCCGGTCAGGCACAGCCGGTGGACCTCGAGGTCAGCGGCGCCCCCCAGGGCGCCACCACCACCCTCAGCCCCGCCACGGTGACCGCCGGCGGGTCCTCGACCCTGACCGTGGCCACCACCGCGGCGACGACCCCGGGCACCTACACCCTCACCGTCACCGGCACGGGTTCCTCCGGGAGGCACACCGCCTCCTACACCCTGACCGTCACCGGCGGGAACGGCGGCCAGTGCACGGCCGCCCCCTGGTCCGCCGGCGCGGTCTACACCGGGGGCCAGCAGGTCTCCCACCAGGGCCACGCCTGGAAGGCCAAGTGGTGGACGACAGGCGAGGAGCCCGGCACCACCGGCGAGTGGGGCGTCTGGCAGGACCTGGGCGCCTGCTGACAGGGGCCGCGGTTCCGCGGTGGTGTCCGGCGGTCGAGCCGTCGGACACCACCGCGTTCCCCGTGGCGGCCGCCCCTCCGGGGCCGGGCCTGCCGTGGTTCACTTCCCGCCCGGGCGGCTCACGGGTGACTGGTGGCGCTGCCCCGTTGGCGCGCCTCGACGCCCAGGTGCTCGCCGACCCGGTTGACCATCAGCGCCATCTCGTAGGCGATCTGCCCGACATCGCTGTCCGGGCCGCTGAGGACGCACAGACAGCTCCCGTCGCCCGCGGCCGTCACGAAGAGGACGCCCTCCTCGTACTCCACCATGGTCTGACGCACCTCGCCGGTCCGGAAGTGGTGTCCTGAGCCCTTGGCCAGGCTGTGCAGGCCGGACGAGACGGCGGCAAGGTGCTCGGCGTCCTGCCGGGCGAGCGTGGAGCTCGCCGCGGTCACCAGGCCGTCGCTGGACAGTACGAGCGCGTGCCGTATGTGCTCTATCCGCTCGACCAGATCATCGAGCAGCCAGTCGAGCCCCTGGTCCTGTGCCATCGTGTCCTCCCCGTCCCGACTTCCCCGTAATGCCGTGCCAGCCTTTCTCACCCGGGCTTTCAGGGCAAGCCGACCGACCCTTCGGCACGTGAACGGGGGTGGCTTGGCACAGGATGGAGACATCGCTACAGGGTGGGCCGGATTCCGTGGCCCGCCGCGCCCCCGGCGGGGAGGGCGCACCGCGGATGCCGGCGCGGTTCCCGCCGACCGGGGATGACCTGGTGGGCAACGCCGCGAAGAGGTAAAGGAGTTGGCCCGGCAAGGCGATCCGCACCGGTGGGGACGGGGCGCGGTGCACCGAGGACGGGCCGCCGGTCGCCGTCGAATCTCCTGGCGGGCGGGCGCGCGGAGCCGAGCGGCGGCGCCGAGCGGTCGCGGTTTCGGACCACCCGGATCGCCGACCGCCGCGGTGCCGGGTCCGGGGCGAAGGGGCTTGGGCACACGGTGGCGTGCGTGACGAAATCGCAGGTCAGGTAGGGAAATCGGCGGGGCTTTCGGAGATACCGAGATCTGCGGCCTGACGGCTGGTCAGGGCTGCGGTGCCGGTTTCCCGCAACCGCCGCCATTCGGCCGAAATGGATCGCTCCGTGGCGATGGATCATGTACGCGATGACCGTCCGCGCCGCACCGCCGGCGTCCGGCGGGCGTCCTTCCCTCCGGATGGTGCAGGTGGACTCCACCGTGCGACCAGGCTATGGCCATGCTGAACCAGTCGGTAAGAAGGGAGGTGGGCTCGGGCAGGGGCTGCCCCTTCTCAGTGTTCTTCGGGGACGAGTGCTGTGATGGCGTCGACCTCGTCGGCGTCGAGGTGGATGTGTCCGGCGTCGAGGTTCTGTGCCAGGTGCCGGATGCTGGTGGTGCCGGGAATAAGCAGGGTCCGGGGGCCCAGGTGCAGCTGCCACGCGAGGGCGATCTGCCGCGGCGTGGCCTCGTGGGCGGCGGCGATCGGGGCGATGACCGCGTGGAAGACGTCGCCTTCGCCTTCTTCGGGGATGTCGCCTGGGTGCCAGGGCGAGAACACGACCCCGGCCTCTTCCGCTGCTCGCCGTACGGCCGTGTTCTCCCGGACCATCACGTTGTGCTGCACGGTGACGGCCGCGATGTCAGTGATGGTCAAGGCAGTGCGGAGCTGGTCGGCGTTGATGTTGGACAGGCCGATATGCCGGATGAGGCCGCTGCGCCGCATGTCGGCGAGTGTGCCGACGATGTCCTCGAAGGGTACGTCGGTCATGGCCGACGTGTGGAGGTAGTAGAGGTCGAGGTGGTCCAGGCCCAGCCGTCGTGCGCTCATGTGGGCGGCCTGTCGCAGGTAGTTGCGATTGCCGACCGCGCCCAGGTCGCCGTAGGCGGGGCCGCCGCGTACGAAGCCGCCTTTGGTAGCGATCACCAGGTCGTCCGGGTAGGGGTGGAGGGCTTGATGGATCAGTTCCTCGTTGGCGTGGGGGCCGTAGACGTCGGCGGTGTCGATGAGGTTCACGCCCCGCTCGACGGCGGCGCGCAGAACGCCCACGGCACGGGCGCGGTCGGGGTAGTCGCCCCAGACCCTCGGCCCGGTCAGTCGCATCGCGCCGTAGCCGATGCGGCGGACGGTGAGGTCCCCGCCGATGGTGACGGTCCCGGCTGCCGGCGTGGTGGGTTCCTGGGGCTTGGTGGTCATGCCGTTCTCCTGCGGTCGCTTCGTTCGGTGGCTGGGTCGGCGGCGGGCGGGAGCACCAGCCGGCTGGGGCCGGGTCCCGTCCGCTGCCGGGCGATGGGAGGGTGTGCGGTCAGGGGACGGTGTAGCCGCCGTCGACCGGGACGACCGCGCCGGTGACGAAGCTCGACCGCTCAGAGCTGAGCCAGACCACGGCGTCGGCGACCTCCGCGGCCCGGGCGATCCGACCTAGTGGATGCGAGGCGACGATCGACTTCATAGGCCCTGTGTCCGGGTCCATGGCCGCGATCATCGGGGTCTCGACCAGCCCGGGCGCCACCGCGTTGACGCGGATGCCGTGCGGGGCGGCCTCCAGTGCCGTGCTCTTGGTCATGGAGATCACGGCCGCCTTGGTGGCTGTGTAGCCCGAGAAGCCGGTGACCCCGACCAGGCCGGCACCGGAGGCCATGTTCACGATGACGCCGGATCCCTGAGCGACCATGTGCTTCAGCTCGTGCTTCATCGACAGGAACACGCCGCGGGTGTTGGTGGCGAGCATCCGGTCGAGCATGTCGGCGTCGTACTCCCAGGTGTACTGGAACTCTCCGTCGTAGCCGGCGTTGTTGAGCGCGATGTCGAGCCGGCCGGTGCCTTCGACCGCCGCCGCGACGGCCCGCTCCACGGCGTCCTCCCGTGAGACGTCGGCCAGGACGTACCGAGCGGTGCCGCCGGCGGCCTCGATGCGGCGCACGGTCTCTTTCAGGGACTCCTCGGTGCGGCCGGCGACGGTCACCAAGGCGCCCTCGGCCGCGAGCGCCAGCGCGCTGGCCCGGCCGATCCCGCTGCCCCCGCCGGTGATCAGTGCCGTCTTCCCCGCGAACTGCTTCGTCATGGTCCTTCTTCCCCTCTCGTGTACTGCTGCGGTGGCGGGTGGGGTCAGCCCTGGAGCGAGGCGGTGGAGCGGACGATGAGCTCGTTCACGTCGACGCCCTCGGGCTGGTCGACCGCGTAGCCGATGGCCTCCGCGATGGCCGAGGCGTCGAGACCGACCACGCTGAGCGCGCCGCGGACCGCGTCCTGGAGCTGGTCCGTGCCACCGGAGTAGGTGAGCTCGGTGCGGGTGAGGCCGGGGCAGACGACGGTGACGCGGATGTCGGAGGTCTCCTGGCGCAGCCCTTCGGACACTGCGCGCACGGCGTACTTCGTCGCGGAGTACACGACGCCGGTGGGGTCGACCCGGTTGGCGGCGGTGGAGGCGACGTTGATGATCTGCCCGGAGTGACGCTCGCGCATCGACGGCAGGACGGCCGCGATGCCGTGCAGCACGCCCCGCAGGTTCACGTCGATCATCCGGTTCCACTCGTCGACCCGGAGCTCCTCGATCATGGACAGCGGCATGATGCCCGCGTTGTTGACCAGGACGTCGAGCCGGCCGAGCCGGGCGAGGACGTCGTCGACGACACCGCGCACACTGTCAAGGTCGGTGACGTCCAGCTCCGCGTACTCCGCCTCGTACCCGGCCTCCTTCAGCTCGGCCGTCAGCCGGGCGAGGCGGTCCACGCGGCGGGCGCCGAGAACGACGTGGTGCCCGGACTCGGCCAACCGGCGGGCGGTGGCCTCGCCGATACCGCTGGAGGCGCCGGTAATCAGAACGATCTTGGACGTGCTCATGGCTCGTTCCCTTCGGGGTTCCGGAAGAGGTGGGTGTCGGTCGCGACATATCCAGACCACCACCGCCGCGACGGTGGCGGCAGACGGGAACCGAACCCTCGGCACCGCGTACGGGGGGTACGGCATACCCCCCTCTGGACCCCCGGGACGGAGGGGTGCGGCCTGCCCCGCCGGGCAGGTGAGTCGGCTAGTCTCGCCAGCTATGACCGACAGTGACCTGCGGGACTTCCTGCGCTCCCGTCGCGCCCGCGTCAGCCCCGAGGCCGCGGGCCTGCCCCGCCCGCCCGGGGTTCGTCGCGTCCCCGGACTGCGCCGCGAAGAGGTCGCCCAGCTCGCCGGCGTCAGCGTCGACTACTACGTACGCCTCGAACGCGGCCGCAACCCGCACGCCTCCCCCGCCGTCCTGGACGCCGTGGCCCGCGCCCTGAAACTGGATGCCGCCGAACGCGACCACCTCTTCGCCCTCGCCAAGCCCGCCCGACCGCAGCCCCACAACGCACCCGAGGCGGTACGCCCCGGCCTGCTCCACGCCCTGGACAACATCACCAACATCCCCGCGCTGGTCCTCGACCACCGCCTCGACGTCCTGGCCATGAACCGCCTCGCCCGCGCCTTCTACCCGACCTTCGACGACGCCCCGGCCGGCGAATGGAACATGGCCCGCTTCATGTTCCTCGACCCCGCCGCCCGCGAGCTCTACGCAGACTGGAGCGAGACCGCCCGCGAGAACGTCGGCATGCTGCGCCTCTACGCCGGCCGCAACCCGCAGGACGAACGCCTCGCCCGCATCGTCGACGACCTCACCGCCAACCCCGACTTCCGGCGCCTGTGGGACGACCAGGACGTGTACCGGCCCACCTACGGCACCAAGCTCTACCACCACCCGATCGCCGGCGACCTCACCCTCGGCTTCGAGGCGTTCACACCCGCCGGATCCCCGCGCCAGACCCTCGGCCTGTACCCCGTGGAACCCGGATCGTCCTCCGAAGCCGCGCTCCGCACGCTCTGACCCCAGGCGCCCGCGGTACGTCCCGCATGTGACGTACCCAAGGTGACCGAGAGCCCGGTCCGGCTGAAAGCGACCGGCTGGACCGGCACGTGCCGGTAGACACGCGAGTCAGGCGTTGAGGATGAACCAGAGGCGGTCCATCGTCCACCACCGATTCCACAAGCGCAGATGCACGTCTTCGCCGTCGTGTTCGGGTGCCATGGCCAATTCCGGGTCGGCGCGGGGTGTGATCAGGCGACAGTCGCCTTGCCTTTCTATCCGCCAGACCGGCCGCTGGTCGATCTCCGGGAGGTACAGCCTCTTGTTGAGCTGGACCAGGCCGCCTTCGGTGCCCAAGTACCTCTGGGCAGGGAGTTGGTGATGCGGTAGCAGCCATCGGGCGTCCGGAGGAACTTCCAGGTGTGTGCTTCATCACGGCCGGCGTCTGATGCCAGTGGTGGACGGGCCGGTAAGCGGGTAGGCGCGCGTTCCCAGGCCGGGCAGGACCGGGCCGGGGAGCGTTGGCCTTTGCCACGGCCAGGTTTCGCACCCGTGCCCGATACGGTGCCAGAGAAACACGGCAGCGGCAGAAGCGGGGTGGAGCGTGACGGCTGACTGATCGCTTCGGAATGCCGTCCTGCGGAGACGCTGGCGGCCCTTGGGACAATCCCTTCAGCCACGGGCTTGGGTGCGGCCGGGCCGGTCAGGGCTGGGCGGCGATCGCTTCCGCGTAGCGGTCCGGGTTGTCGAACATCACGTTGTGCCCGGCGCCCGGCACGGTGACCACCCGCACCCCCGCCTCCTCCAGCTCCGCCCGACCGGCGGGCGGCCCGCTGAGTTCTCCTTGGACGAAGGTGCGCGGCATCGGGAGGGCGAGGAGCATCTGCCGCATGGTCGGCCGGGTGCCCGCGCGCAGGTTGCGGGCCGAGCGGTGCAGGGCGGCGGGGTCGGCGAGCCGCATGGTGGCCCGCCAGACCGGCCCCACCCGCTCCAGGGTCTCGGCCCAGCCCCCACCGTGCGCGAACTCCTCCTCGGTGTAGCCGGCGATGCCGCTGCTGCCGGCGGTGGCCGGCGGGTCGGGGTCGAGGTTGGCCTCGGTGAGCAGCAGGCGGGATACCAGGTCGGGGCGGTGGTGGGCGAGCACGATGGCCACCGCGCCGCCCATGCTGTGCCCCACGATCTCCGCGCCGCGGGCCCCGGCCGCCTCCAGCACCCGGGCCAGGGCTCCGGCGTGCTCCTCGAGGGTGTAGCCGAAGTCCCGGGGGCGGTCGCTGAGCCCGTGTCCGGGCAGGTCGACGAAGAGCGACCGCCGTCCGGTCAGCCGGGGGTCGGCGGCGATGTGCGCGTGGTAGGGCGCGCTGGAGCTGCCCAGCCCGTGCACATAGACCCGGGCCGGTCCCTCCCCCGCCGCCTCGGTCCAGCAGACGAGATCCCCGTTGTCGGTGAACTCGGTGTGTCGCATGTCCCCTCCTGCTGTCCGCGGGCCGTAACGGCCTCCGCCGTCCTCGCGGTGATGGCGGCGCCGGTCGCGCCGCGCTCAGACAATACATCGGTGCCGATGTATTGCAAGTGCGAGGTACAGCGCCACTGAGGCACAATGTGGGCATGCTGGAACTCGCCGTCCTCGGCTTCCTCTACGACCTCCCGCTGCACGGCTATGAGCTGCGCAAGCGCATCTCGGCGCTGACCGGGCACATCAAGCCGGTGGCGGAGAGCACCCTCTACCCCGCCATCAAGCGCCTGGAGAAGGGTGGGCTGCTGGCCCGCGAGACGCAGCCGGGAAGCGGCGCCGCCCCTCGGCATGTGCTGACGCTGACCCCGGCCGGCCGCGCGGAGCTGCGCCGTCGGCTCGCCGAGCCCGCGGAGGGGGAGATCAGCGACGAGAACCGCTGGTTCACCCTGCTGGCGTTCTTGCGGCACCTGGAGGACCCGCGGGCGCAGGCGGCCGTCCTCCAGCGCCGTCTGGACTTCCTGAGCCGGCCCACCAGCTTCTTCTACGAGGGCGACCGGCCGCTGCGCGCCGAGGAGGTCGAGGATCCCTTCCGGAACGGCATCCTCACCATCGCCCGCGCCACCAGCCGGGCCGAACTCGCCTGGCTGCGGCGGACCCTGGCGTCACTGCACGCCGCGGCCGGGGACTGACGGCCGCGCGGCGGCCCGCCGTACCGGGCCGCCCGGCAGGGCGAGGAGGGCTCGCGGACCCCCGCCGGGCACGGATTTCGTTGCGGTGCCACCTCTCGACGCCAAGGCTACCGGCGGGTTAAGTTGCGCCCGCGCCGGTGAAGGCGGAACGCCGAACGAGGAGGCTGCCGTGGCCGCGACGGTGGGAGACGCTCCGACGGGGCCGGAGGGCGAGCCCGGTGACGAACCGCTGTACGTGCTGACGGCGGTCCTGCTGACGCCGGCGCGGTTCCCCAGCGTGCTCGGCGACGACTTCCCCCAGGCCTGCGCGGCCCTGGGGCTGGCCCCTCATGACGCGGGGTACGGCCTGGTCCTGGGCCAGGACGGGGCCGGCGCGCGCTGGACGGTGGTGACCGCCGACGTGTCGCTGGTGGCCTGCGCCATCGCCACCTGGGACTGCGGCATGGAGTACGAACTGACCCTGGACGACCGGTCGGTGACCGCCTCGCTGCCCGGCTGGCCGCTCGCGGTCGCGGTGGCCGTGCCCGGCATCCCCGCGCCGCACGACCCGCCCCCGGGCGCCGACGGAGCCCGGCCGCCGCTCACCCCGGCGGACGCCGAGCGGTGGGGCCCGGCGCAGCGGCGGCTGGGGGCGGACGAGATCGCCTTGCAGTGGGCGTCCTGGCGGGAGCAGATCAGCGACGAGGACACCTTCGTCCCCGCCGGGCGGCAGCCGCACCAGGGGGTGCGCCGGGTGCTGGAGGAGGCGCGGGGCTACACCAGGACACCGCCCCCGGCGGGCCGGGTCCGGTCCGCCTTCGCCCCCGGCCAGGCGCGTACGCTGCGCGCCGACGGGCCCGGCTGGAGTCTGGTCGCGCGCACCGACGACATCGCCTTCGTGCTGCTGGACGAGGCCCCCGGGGAGGTGCTTCCGGTCGGCCGGGGGCCGGAGCTGCCCGCGCTGCTGAGCGCCCTGGACGAGCTGGCGGTCCGCCCGGGCTGACCCACCGCCCCAGGAGGCCGGCGGCCTCCGTGCGGGAGGCGGGCTCAGCCTGGCGCTCCTACGATGGGCCACACCGGACGGGGTGCGGGGGTGTGCGCCCCACCCATGGCCCGACGGGCGACCGCGACCGCAGGATGGGGCGCTGTCCGCAGCCCCCCGCACCCGGAGGACGCCCATGCCCGGCTCCCGTTCCCCC
>NZ_SRID01000149.1 GCF_004684805.1 Streptomyces palmae | reverse complement strand
GCCCCCCGCCGCGCAGCCGGCCATCCCCCGGCGCGCCGGCCGCCCCCGACCGCTTGACCGCCCGGGCCAGCGCCACGTCGTCGATCACCGCCTGCCGGATGCTCTCCGGGACCCGGGCCCGCTCCGCCGCCTCCCGGCGCAGCAGGACGCAGCCGCCCGCCGCCGCCGCGGTACGGCACCGGGGCCGGTTCACCCAGCGGAACGGGTACAGCTGGGCGAAGAAGTACACGAAGGCCGGGACGACCAGCCGCTCCCAGAAGGTCGCCACCCGCAGCCGCGCCATCTGGGAGACCAGGTCCGCGCCGGTGCTGGTGGCGGCCCGCACCAGCTCCCGCAGGCTGTCCGGCTCATGCGCGATGTCCGCGTCGGTGAGCAGCAGGTACTCCGCGTCGGTACGGGCCCGGGCCAGCGCCATACCGTGCCGCACCGCCCACAGCTTGCCGGTCCAGCCCGGCTCCGGCTCACCCGGGGAGTCCACCGTCAGCGGCAGTCCGCCCCGCCCGGCCTCCCGCGCGGCGAGCTCGCGGGCCAGCTCCCCGGTGCCGTCGCCGCTGCCGTCATCGATCAGGAAGACCTCGGCCCGCCCCGGATAGTCCTGGGTCAGCAGCGAGGGCAGGCTCAGCGGCAGCACCTCGGCCTCGTCCCGGGCGGGCACCACCACCGCCACCGACGGCCAGGACGGCGGGTCCGCGCGGTCCGGCAGCCTGACGTCCGTACGCCAGAAGAAGCCCTGTCCCAGCAGGAGCCACACCCAGACGGCCAGGGCCGCCACGGCGATCCACAACAGTACGGTCATCGGCCGAGTCTGCCCGACCGGCGACCTCTGCCGCCCCCGGACGCGCGAAGCCCATCGACTAAAGTGGCCGGGTGCCGTGTGCGCTGCGTGCCGCGGCCTGCGCACACCGTCGGGGTGCGCGGACGACGCGAGGATGCGAGGCGTAACCCGGTGAAGATCGCGCTCATGGACTCCGGAATCGGTCTGCTCGCGGCAGCGGCCGCGGTGCACCGGCTGCGGCCCGACGCCGATCTCGTCCTCTCCTCCGACCCGGAGGGCATGCCCTGGGGCCCGCGCACTCCGCAGGGCCTGACCGAGCGCGCCCTCGGCTGCGCCCGGGCCGCCGCGGCCCTCGCCCCCGACGCCCTCATCGTGGCCTGCAACACCGCCTCGGTGCACGCCCTGCCCGCGCTCCGCGCCGAGCTGGAGCCCGCGCTGCCGGTGATCGGCACCGTACCCGCCATCAAGCCCGCGGCGGCCGGTGGCGGACCGGTCGCCATCTGGGCCACCCCGGCCACCACCGGCAGCCCCTACCAGCGCGGACTGATCAGCGAGTTCGCCGACGGGGTGCGGGTCACCGAGGTGGCCTGCCCGGGGCTGGCCGACGCCGTGGAGCACGCCGACAGCCAGGCCATGGACGCCGCGGTGGCCGACGCCGCGGCCCGCACCCCCAGCGATGTGCGCGCCCTGGTGCTCGGCTGCACCCACTACGAGCTGCTCGCCGACCGCATCCGGGCGGCCGTCCAGCCCGCCGGGGAGCCCCCGCTGGCCCTGTACGGCTCGGCCGACGCGGTGGCCACCCAGGCGCTGCGCCGCATCGGCGCCGAACCGGCCCCGGACGCCGCCCCGACCGGCACCCTCACCGTGCTGCTCAACGGCCGGACCGCCACTCTGCCGGCGGAGGCGCTCAGCTACGCCGAGGGCCGCTCGCTGGCCGCCCCGGCCGAGGTGCTCCAGGGCTGATTTCCGGCGCGCGGGCGCCGCCCGGACGGCATGGCAGTGATACGAAACCACTGTGAAACGGGCCATAAGCCCTCTGCTGGAGTGCCGGTGGCTGAGTACGCTTCCTCGCATGAGGGACCACCGCGAGGACCTGCTTTCTGGGGTGGGTGAGCCTCCCCCACCCGTGTGGACCGGCCGGGCGACCAACCGTGTGCAGTGGCCGCTGGCCGCGCTGGGCGCCGCCTGCGTGGCGCTGGGCGTCGAGCTCGCGGTGGACTCCAGCTGGGCCTCCGGCCTGGTGCCGCTGCTGATGTCCGTGATCGGCTGTGTGGCCGCCGGCCTGCTGATCATCTTCGGCACCCTGGCCTTCGTCCATGTGGCGGTACGAGTGGACGCCGACGCCCTGGAGGTGCGCTGCGGCCACATCGGAGTGCCGCGCCGCCGGATCCCGCTGCGCCAGGTGGCGGGCGCGGAGTTCGTGGCCCAGGTCACCCCCTGCCAGTGGGGCGGCTGGGGTTACCGCTGGCGCCCGGAGAAGGGCACCGCGGTCGTCGTCCGACGCGGCGAGGGCCTGGTGCTGCGGCTCGGTGACGGCCGGGTCTTCACGGTCACCGTGGACGACGCGCAGGCCGCGGTGGAGGCCGTCCGGGACCACCTCCGCTTCCACGCCCGCCGCACCTCCCAGGCCTGACGGACGGGCCGCCGAGCCGCCCCCTGAAGAGGGCGGAGAGCGGTGTGTCCCCGTACGACTCCGTCCTCGTCCCGGGCCCGGGGTATACGGCGCGGGCGGTCGCCGCTCGCCCTCGCGGACCTCGCGGTCCGGCGCCGGGCCCGACCGTTCCGGAGCGGCCCACGGGCCGCGGCCGACCCCGTTCAGGCCGCCCGTCCGGGGCCGGTGTCCGGGTCGCGGTCGTCGGGCTTTCCGGGCTCGGGGAGGCCGGGGTGCGGTGTCTTCCGGGGCCGTACCACGCGGAACGCGGTGTCCGCTTCCGGAGCCCGGGGTCCCGCCGGGCGGAGTCCCACCCCCGTGGCCGCCACGCGGACCCCCGTCTCACCGGCGTCCGCGCGGCGCGCCGTGGCCAGGCCCGCGAGGAGGCCGGCGCAGGCCGTGACCCGGGGAGAGCCCAGCGCCTCGCCGGCCATCGACTCCACCGCCAGGGCGGTCAGAGCCGCCCCGGCGGCCAGCACGAGCGGGGTGGCGCGCGGCGAGCGCCACAGCGCGTACAGCAGCCAGCCGAAGACGGCGCCGAGCAGTACCACTCCGGGCAGGCCCTGTTCGGCGGCCTGCTGGAGCAGGGCGGAGTGCGCCGTGCCGTCCGGCCCGGCCGCGCCGGCGGTCAGTTCCCCGAACCGGCCGGGCCCCACCCCGCGCAGCGGATGCGCCGCCGCCAGCCGCACGGCCTGGTGCCACAGCCGGATCCGGTGCGTGGGCGGATGGTCCTGGAAGGCGCCGAGGAGCCCGGGCGGCAGCGCGCCCGCGCCCAGCGCCCAGCAGCAGCCGGCCGCCGCCGCGGCGATCAGCGCCAGCGCGGCCAGGCCCGGCAGCCGGCGGACGCGGCCCGCGGCCAGTGAGCCCAGCACGACCAGCACCACCGGAACAGCCGCGGCCGGTCCGACCAGCAGGCAGCCGGCCGCCGCGGCCCCGGCCGCCGGCAGGTGCAGGACCGAGCGCCGCCAGCCGGGCCGGACCGCCCAGGCCGCGCAGCAGGCGGCCCCGGCGGCCAGGGTCAGTTCTGCGGTGCCAGGCCCCATGCGTTCCGGCGGGCCGCCACCCGGGGAGAGGCCGTCACCCGGGGAGAGCAGGGCGAGCCCGAGGCCGCCGAGCGCCGCGGCGGCGGCCGCGGCGACGGGCAGCAGGCTGCCGGCGATGCGCCCGCAGGCGTAGCCGGCGGCCACCGCCAGCACCGCGAGCAGCACGCCCTCCGGGCGGGAGGTGCGCCCGGTGGCGCTCACCAGCGCCCAGCCGGCGCAGCAGCCGAGGACCACGGCACCCGCCACGTTCGCGGTGCGGGCGCGCGAGGGCGGGGTGGGAGATACGGCCGGTGACATCATCCCGTCGGCCCCCCGATCCATGACGGGCGCCCGTCACGGCGAGCGGGGGCACCGTACGCCGTCGCCGGGCGTGCAGGAACTGCCGGACACCGTAACCGCTGCCGGTGCGGCTGGGGAGGACTTGCGCGGGAATACCACACCTGGTGTGAGAATCGGCTGTCACGGAACGATCGTCCCGACCCGCCGCTACCCTCAGGCGCATGGCTACTCCCGACTTCATCAGTGCGCTGCGGACCCATATCGGCAACCGGCTGCTCCCCCTGCCCGGGGTCAGCGCGATCGTGTTGGACGACGACGGCCGGGTGCTGCTCGGCCGCCGGGCGGACAACGGCCGTTGGGCCATCATCGGCGGCATCCCGGAGCCGGGGGAGCAGCCGGCCGCCGCCGTGGTGCGCGAGGTCTTCGAGGAGACCGCGGTGCGCTGCGTCCCCGAACGGGTCCTGGTCGTGCAGGCATTGGAGCCGGTCGTCTACCCCAACGGCGACGTCTGCCAGTTCATGGACATCTGCTTCCTCGCCCGCGCGGTGGGCGGCGAGGCCCGGGTGAACGACGACGAGTCGTTGGAGGTGGGCTGGTTCGAACCGGATGCTCTGCCGGACCTGGAGGACTTCGCCCTCAGTCGGATCAAGCAGGCCGCAGCGGAGGGCCCGACGTGGTTCGAGGGCATCGGGGAGTTGTGAGAGCGCGTCGGCCGGGCTGAGCCGGCGGGGTTCGCGGAGAAGGCGTCAGCCTGGCCGACGCAGGGCCGAAGCGGGGTGTGCGGCGCAGCTCGTCTGAACGGTCTGGCGGCAACGCTCGCGGCCGTCCTGAATGAGGTGGCCGCACAGGGTCGCAGTCACGTTGACGGAGCGATGCCCCGGGGATCCTTGTGAGGCGACGAGCCATTGGTCGGCGTTACGGTTGCCCACTTCTAGCGGAGGTCGTGCGGGTTGCAGGCCGGTAGCCCGAGCTGCTGAATTGCCCGGTCCCATGACGTGCGAACGAGGCCGGTGTGCGTCATTTCACCTTTGGCGTTGAGGACGGGAAGCGGTGCCGAGAGTGGATCGAGAATCGCCGCCGCAGGGATGTCGTGCCACTCACTTTCCTTGCAGTGCTTGAGTGGCGCATGCATGACAGCGTGCTTTCCCGACGTGTTCTCCACACGGACGACCTGTCGGCACAGGCGGAGATTTCCGTCGGAGAGGTCTTCCAGAAGGACGTCCATGCGCCGGCGAGCGGACAGATCCACCACGTCGGGCGCTGTGACCTGGGCCATAGTCGTGCTGCCCGGGTGCGGCACGACGTGGAGGCGCATCATCCGTCCGTAGGGCTCGAGAGTGCCAGCCGATGGTGCCTTGAGCGCCGGCCAGCCCGCCGCGTACTGGCGAACCGAGACCATTCCGGCCGCGGAGTCGATGTAGATGTTCTCGCGCTGCCTCGCGCCGCGCCCACCAGACTCGCGATATCGGACCGTTCATCGCTTGACGCTGCGGCACCCTTGTCAATGATCTCCGCCACAATATGTACCTATTTTTTGGATGGTGGCTTCCTCTGGCCACCTTCGTTGAATGGGTGTCATTGCCATCCATCTTTCCGGCCGCACCAAAACCGGGGAGCGTCGGGGAATTCGTGTCGTCCGGCGTCGGCGTGTCCGGTAGGTGGGAATCAGAGCTGTCGCTGCACTCGTACCAGAGATGGGTCCTTATGGGCGTAGCGGCAGCTCCCGCCGACTGGGGCGGGGCGGTCCGCGCAGACGCCACGTACACGCTGGTGCTCGTCGACCGGCTGCCGGCCGAGCGCGGCTGCGCCATCGGCGCCAGGCGTACTCAGCGGTTCAGGACAGTCAAGAACGATCGTTCCTTGACTCTGTTCCGGGTCTCGTGCGACGGCAACGGTTCGGGGCGTGCCGAAGTGACCCGTTCCTAGGCTTCTCTCGTGAAGATCATTGAGTCCCTCATGCGGGCGGGCCCGCGCGGCGTCGTATCCGGGCACCCGCCCGCTCCGGCTCCCGCCCCTCACCGCGACGACGGGTCCGCGGTCTGACCCGGCCCGCTCCACAGAACGGCTCCCCGCCAAGCCGTGTGCGCGAGACCTCTCGCAGTGCGCTGGTGAACGGAGAGGAAAATCAACCCTTGACATGTTTCCCATGTTCACCGGAATATCACCTCGTGAACCTGTCATACAGGCAGACAGGTGGCCGGGCACCCTGGCGCATCAGAGCCATGGAAGCGGTGCCCGCCCACCTTCGACACGCGAGCGAACGCGATGAATACGCAGTCGGCGACCCCAGCGATCCGCTGGAGGTGCGCCGCCGCATCCCGGGCGCTGGCCATGCGGCGGTGCGGTGCACCCGGGAGGACCTCGACCATCCGACCCATCCACTGAAGCGCATGGAGCGGGAGCAGGACACCGCGGCCTGGGTGGCCATGGACACCCTCTGCCACCTCGCCGTCGCCGAGGCGTCCCGGAATCCCGTGTTCCATCCGGTGATCGAGGAGATCCGGTACGCGCCGGCCCGCCAGTCCGCCTTCCTCAACGACCTGGGCGGCCGCCGCGAGAAGAGCCACCGCGAACGACGAGCGATCCACGAGGCACGGGTGGACCGCTGCGATCGCGACGCGGCCGCATCCATGTCCCACCACCTCGACGGCGTCCACACGAGCCTGACCCACATTCTGCGCCCCGCGCCCGCGGAGGCCCCCACGAAAGGCGGACGCCAGGCGTGACCGAGCGATCCCTGCAAGAGCCATCCCAGGACACCGCGGCCGGAGCGCGGCCGGCCGGACACATCGACGCCGGCGACGCCGGGTACAGCAAGTCCCTGAAATCCCGGCACGTCAACATGATCGCCATCGGCGGCGCCATCGGCACCGGCCTCTTCCTCGGCGCGGGCGGGCGGCTGGCCGACGCCGGGCCCTCCCTGTTCATCGCCTACGCCGTCTGCGGCGTCTTCGCATTCCTGGTGGTACGGGCGCTCGGCGAGCTGGTGCTGTACCGGCCGTCGTCGGGCGCCTTCGTGTCCTACGCCCGTGAGTTCCTCGGCGAGAAGGGCGCCTACACCGCGGGCTGGATGTACTTCCTGAACTGGGCCACCACCGGAATCGCCGACATCACGGCCGTGGCCACCTACACCCACTACTGGGGCATGTTCTCCGACATCCCCCAGTGGGTGATCGCGCTCATCGCGTTGAGCGTCGTCCTGGCGGTCAACCTCATCTCGGTGCGGATCTTCGGTGAGCTGGAGTTCTGGTTCGCCATCATCAAGGTCGGCGCCCTTGTGGTCTTCATGCTCATCGGCATCTTCCTGTTGGTCAGCCAGCACCAGATCGACGGTCACACCCCCGGCCCGGATCTCATCGGCGACAACGGCGGAATCTTCCCCAACGGCGTGCTGCCCATGCTCCTGATCATCCAGGGTGTCGTCTTCGCCTACGCCTCCGTCGAGTTGGTCGGTGTCGCGGCCGGCGAGACCGAGAACCCCGAGAAGATCATGCCGAAGGCGATCAACTCGATCATGTGGCGGGTCGGCATTTTCTACGTCGGTTCCGTCGTTCTGCTGTCCATGCTCCTGCCCTGGACGCGCTACGGCGCGGACGAGAGCCCCTTCGTGACGGTGCTGTCCAACATCGGCGTGCCCGCCGCCGGCGACGTGATGAACCTCGTCGTGCTCACCGCCGCCATGTCCTCCCTCAACTCCGGCCTGTACTCCACCGGCCGCATCCTGCGCTCCATGGCCATGTCCGGCTCCGCGCCGAGGTTCACGGGCGTGATGAACCGCAACCATGTCCCCTACGGGGGGATCCTGCTCACCAGCGGTGTCTGCGTCCTGGGAGTCGGGCTCAACTTCGTCGTCCCGGACGACGCCTTCGAGATCGTGCTGAACCTCGCGGCCATCGGCATTCTCACGACCTGGGGCATGATCATGCTCTGCCATGTGCTGTTCTGGCGCAAGACGCGCAGCGGGGAGCTGACGAGGCCGTCCTACCGCCTCCCGGGCTCGCCGTGGACGGAGATCGTGACGATCGCCTTCCTCGCCTCGGTCGTGGTGCTGATGTACGCCGACGGAGGTGCCAGCCGCACCACGGTGCTCTGCATACCCCTGATCGTGGCGGCGCTGGTCGCCGGATGGTTCGGGGTACGCAACCGTACGGCCCGCGCTTCCTCGGGAACGGACGCATGAGCCAGGTGACCCCGCACGTCGGGCTCGTCGCGCCGGCACCGGTAGTCCGCGAGCCCGCCCACGCCCCCGTCGCCCACCTCGTCCGGGAGGGTGTCATCGAGGGTGTCCACTACGGATCCGTCGTGGTGCTCGGTCCGACCGGAGATGTGCGGCTTCGGATCGGTGACATCGAAGCCGCCTTCTATCCGCGCTCCGCGCTGAAGCCCCTCCAAGCCGTGGCCATGCTGCGGGCCGGGCTGCCGCTCGACGGCGAGCTGCTGGCGCTGGCCGCGGCCAGCCACTCCGGCGAGGAGCGGCACCTGACCGGCGCCCGCCGCGTCCTTGAGCTCGCAGGTCTCGGAGAAGGGGACCTGCGCAACGTACCGGACCTCCCCCTCGACCCGGTGGTACGGGACGACTGGGTCCTCGCGGGGCGGCTGCCGACCCGGATCGCCCAGAACTGCTCCGGCAAGCACGCGGCCATGCTGTACACGGCGAAGGTCAATGGCTGGTCGCTTGGGGACTACCTCGACCCGGACCATCCTCTCCAGCGGGCCATCGCGGCGACCGTCGAGGAGTTCACCGGTCAGGCTGTGGCCCGGGTCAGCGTCGACGGCTGCGGTACACCCCTGTTCGCCGTCTCGCTCCACGGGCTCGCGCGGGCCGCAGCCAGGCTCACCACAGCACCCGCCGGGACCCCGGAGGCCCGGGTAGCGGACGCGATGCGGGAGCACGCCGAGATGGCCTCCGGCTCCGGACGCGACGTCGCCTCGCTGATGCGCGCCGTACCGGGGCTCCTCACCAAGGACGGCTTCGAAGCGGTCCAGATCGCCGCACTGCCGGACGGACAGGCCGTCGCGGTGAAGATCGCCGACGGGGGCGACCGGGCGCGTGCCCTGGTCACCGCGGCCGGCCTCGTCCACGCCGGCGTCGATCCGGCACCGCTCGCGGAGTTCATGGGCTCGCCCCTCCTCGGCGGCGGCGAGCCGGTCGGCTTGATCCGGCCGGCCGGCGCGCTGGCCTCGGGCACCCCCGCGCCTGCCCCCTGACCCGCACACGACATCCCACCCGTTCCGGAAAGAGGAATCCCATACCCATGACCACCGCAGCCCACCGCAGGGAGCACGATCTGCTCGGGGACCGCGATGTTCCCGCGGAGGCGTACTGGGGCATCCACACGCTGCGCGCCACGGAGAACTTCCCCATCACGGGGACACCCATCTCCGCCTACCCCCACCTGATCGACGCCCTCGCCGCCGTCAAGGAGGCGACCGCCCTCGCCAACGAGGAACTCGGCCTGCTGGATCCCGTGAAAGCGGCCGCCATCGTCGAGGCCTGCCGGGAGATCCGTGCCGGACGGCTGCACGACCAGTTCGTGGTCGACGTCATTCAGGGCGGCGCCGGCACGTCGACGAACATGAACGTCAACGAGGTCGTCGCCAACCGGGCGCTGGAGCTCCTCGGCCGTCCCAAGGGGGACTACGGGCACCTGCACCCCAACGAGGACGTCAACCTCAGCCAGTCGACCAACGACGTCTACCCGACCGCGGTCCGTGTCGCGACGGTCTTCGCGGTGCGCGGGCTGCTCGCGGCGATGACGGTGCTCCAGGACGCGTTCGCCGGCAAGGCCGTCGAGTTCCGCGACGTGCTGAAGATGGGCCGCACCCAACTCCAGGACGCGGTGCCGATGACACTGGGCCAGGAGTTCTCGGCGTACGCCGTCATGCTGGAGGAGGACCGCAGTCGGCTGTCCGAGGCGGCCGAGCTGATCCACGAGATCAACCTGGGCGCCACAGCCATCGGCACCGGGCTCAACGCCCCGGCCGGATACGCGGAGGCCGTCCGCCGCCACCTCACGCGGGTCACCGGACTGCCGCTGGTGACCGCCGCCAACCTGGTCGAGGCGACGCAGGACTGCGGCGCGTTCGTCCAGATGTCGGGCGTGCTCAAGCGGATCGCCGTCAAACTCTCCAAGAGCTGTAACGATCTGCGGCTGCTGTCCTCCGGGCCGCGCGCCGGCCTCAACGAGATCAACCTGCCTCCGGTGCAGGCGGGTTCCAGCATCATGCCCGGCAAGGTCAACCCGGTGATCCCTGAGGTGGTCAACCAGGTGGCGTTCGAGGTGATCGGCAACGACGTCACCATCACCATGGCCGCCGAGGCCGGTCAGCTCCAGCTCAACGCCTTCGAGCCGATCATCCTGCACGCCCTGTCCGAAAGCATCACGCACCTGCGTGAGGCATGCCTGACGCTCGCCCAGCGGTGCGTCACGGGCATCACGGCCAACACCGATCAGCTGCGGGCGGCCGTGGAGAACTCGATCGGACTGGTGACCGCCCTCAACCCGCATATCGGCTACATGGCCGCCACGGAGATAGCCAAGGAGGCCCTCGCCACCGGGCGAGGCGTCGCCGAGCTGGTGCTGGAGAAGAACCTGCTGCCGGCCGACCGGCTGGAGGCGCTACTGCGCCCCGAGGTGGTGGCCGGCAGCGGCTCGCCACGGCTCTGATCCCGCCGCGTACCGGCCTGAGGACGTCGGCCGAGCCCTCCGGGCCGGTAAGGATCCGGCCCGGAGGGGCACCACCTCACCTCCGGGGCTCGGGCCGCGTCTCCGGGTGGGGCGGCGGTGGTGGGAGCGGTGGCGCCGACGTCCGGATCAGTGGCGAAGAGCCTCCGGAACACCACGTACTCCGCCCCGATGGCGGTCGGCCAGGGAAGCGACATCAGTGCGGCGAAGCGGGCGAAGTACCTCCGCCGACACCGTGTTCGTCCCGCCATGCCCGCGGCACGGCTTTCCGGCGCCTGCCGTCCACCGGGGCCAGCCGCTGCGTTGCTCGCTCACCCGTCGGCTCGGCCGTCCGTGGGGGTGCCCGCGCGCTTGGGGTGCACGATCTCGGTGAGAGTCGTCTCGACCCGGCAGAGGTGGTCGGACATGGCCTGGACCGCGCCCTGTTCGGAACTGTCGGTCAGCGCCTCGAAGATCGCCCGGTGCTCGCAGTTGGATTGCTCGCGCCGGCCGCCAAGCTCCGTGAGGAATGCCGACTGACGCGCCAGTGCGTCACGGATCTCCTCGATGACCCGGCAGAACACCTGGTTGCGGGAAGCCTGGGCAACCGCCAGGTGGAAGATGCTGTCCAGCGCGACCCACGCCGTGGTGTCGGTCTCCCGTTCCATCTGGTCGAGCAGGTGGGCCAGGTGGTCCAGGTCTTGCGGCGTGCGGCGCAGCGCGGCGTACCCGGCGACCGGGATCTCGACGTGCCGACGCACCTCGAGCAGATCTCTGGCGGCGTAGTCACCGAAGGTCGGGTCCTCGACCGTGTTCGCCACGACGAAGGTTCCCTTGCCGGTCTTGGAGACAGTCAGCCCCATGGCCTGGAGCGCCCGGAGCGCCTCCCGCAGCACGGGCCGGCTGACCTCCAGGATGCGGCACAACTCCGCTTCGGAGGGAAGTTTCTCGCCCACGGAGTACTCACCGCGCTCGATGGCGCCGCGCAGGTAGCCGAACACCGCTTCCGTCGCGCTGACGCGCCGCGGGATCGGCTCTCCTACCCGGCTGCCTGACAGGTTCACGGGGTGATCTTGAGGGCTGCCCGGGCAGGGTGTCAAGACACCGGCGTCGGCGAATCGGTCCAAGCACGGCGCTCCCGGTGGACCCTCCAGATCCCCGGCCGAGCCCACACGGTCAGAGAATCGATCCCTCGCTGGATCACAGGCAGCGATCGGTCGCCACGACCGTGACAAGCGCCTCGCCCTCGACCGGGGGCCAGTCGTGCCCGGGCCCCGCCGCTCAGCGGAGGACGGGGCCCGATGGGGAGGAACCGCGTGACGTGCGGCGGGCGGCGAGAGCAGGGGCGCGCTACCGCGTGGGCCCGGCGGAGCGCTGTTCCCATCGGTCCCAGTGCAGGACGTGCTCGAGGGGGACGCGGCGGGCAGGCTTGAAGTCGGTGCCGATGGTGTAAGCCAGCGGGATGAACGCGGCCAGCATGATGTCGTCGTGCGGAACGCCGAGCACCTCGGCCAGCTCCCGCTCCAGTGGCCCTTGTGCCGTCGTCCAGGTGGTGCCCAGGCCGCGTGCCCGGGCGGCCAGCATGAAGCTCCACACCGCCGGCAGGATCGAGCCCCACGCCCCCGCTTGCACGGTCACCGGAGCGTGGTCGGTGCGTCCTTCCACCCCAGGGATGACGAAGGCGGGCACTCGGTGGATGTTGGCGGCCAGATGGCGCAGGCCGTCGAAAACACGCTCGGTGGAGCCGGGGTGGTAGTTCATGCGCCACGCGTCGCGTTCGGTCAGGGGGTGTCCGGTGGCCAGTGGTAGGGCGCGCAGGAAGATGTCGGCCACGGCCCGCCGCTGGGCGGGTTCGGTGACGACGAGGAAGTGCCAGCGCTGCCTGTTGCGGCCGGTCGGCGCCTGTGTGGCCAAGTCCACGCACTCCTCGATCAGGCGGCGCGGGACCGGGCGGTCCAGGTCAAGGCGTTTGCGTACGGCGCGGGTGGTCGACAGAAGCTGGTCTGGGGTCAGGTCCAGTGTCACAGCCGCTTCCTCTGTTTCGGTGGTAGGGGTCAGTGGGCGTCGTGCCATCTATCCGCAGATTATCTGTCGCCAGATGATTGGCGAGCATACAAATCTGGTGAGTGGTGCGCAAACAATCTGAGGGCAGATGAATTCTTGGTAGGGTTGACGCGTGGCCACCGCACACGCAAAGGAGGTGGGCATGCCGCCCAAGACCGCAGACCGCGAGGCCGGCTACTTTCCGACGCTCGCCGCGGAGCGCCTGGACATCGCGCTGTGCCGCGCCTCGACCGTCGTCGCCCGCGCCGCAGAAGCCAGGGCGAACGAGTCCGGGATCGGCGTCGGGCAGCATCTGGTGCTCAAGATGCTCGCCAAGGTCGGCCCTAGCTCGCAGCGGGCCCTGAGTGACCAACTGCGCATCGACCGCAGCGTCATGGTCGGCATCTGCGACAGCCTGGAGCAGGCGGGGCACGTACGGCGCGAACGCGACGCGGGCGATCGCCGCGCCTACGCCGTCACCATCACTGACTCAGGCCGCCGGCTCCTCGCCCGCGCCGAGGGCGCGGTACCCGAATTCCTCGACGACACCTTCGCGGACCTCACCCCAGCCGAACGCGAACAACTCTCCGCCCTGCTCGCCAAACTCCTGCGGCTCCACACCTGAGGTAGTTCGGCCGGGGGAAGCGCCTCCGGGCACTGCGCTGGGGGTGCGTGTTCGGGTCGGCGAACGACGGCACCCTCAAATGATCTCGTACGGTGACCTGGTCGGCCGGCTCAGTGCGCCTGGGAGCTGCTCAGGGCGGAGTCACCCAGCTGTCTGTGACGCAACCGGCGCGTAGATCCGGCTGACGGCGGACGGCATGCACGGGGCGGCGGCGTACGGGCCGACCCGGTCCCAGGCTGCCACGAACGGCACCATCGCGACCAAGCGCGAGGGCCAGGCAGGCCTCCACGGCGACGCAGGGGGAACGCGCTGGCCGGCGAATCGGTCGAGGAAAGCGCGCCGCTGGGCCGGGCCGCCACGGGACGGCTCCACCGGCCGTCGTCAGGCCGCGCGGGCGCGCAGGCGGCGCAGCATGCGCGCGTCCTCGAAGCCGACCGAGCGGGCGGCAGCCTCGACCGTGGCGCCATGGCTGATGAGGTGCTCGGCGCGTTCCAGGCGCAGGGTCTGCTGGTAGCGCAGCGGGGTGAGGCCGGTGGCACGGTTGAAGAGCCGGGTGAGGGTACGTTCGCTGACTCCGACAGCCGAGGCCAGGCTGGGCAGCGGCAGCCGTTGGTCGAAGCGGGTGTCGATGACGTCCTGGACGCGGTGCACGGTGTCATCGAGGTGGGACCGATGCCGGAACATCGCGCTGGACTGCGGCTCGTGGCCGTTGCGGCGGGCGTAGATGACCATGTCCCGGGCTACCCGGGCGGCGACGGCGGGCCCATGCCGGCCGGCGACGAGGTACAGGGCCAGGTCGATGCCGCTGGCGATGCCGGCCGAGGTGATCACCCGGTCGTCGGCGGTGAACAAAACGTCGCGGACGACGACCGCTCCGGGGTGGCGCAGAGCCAGCTCGTCCTGCACGTCGTGGTGGGTGGTGCAGCGGCGGCCCTTGAGCAGGCCCGCCCGCCCGAGCGCCTCCGCGCCCGCACATACGCTGGCCACCGTCCCGCCCTTGGTGTGGTGGTCCCGCAGGACCTTCAGCGAGGCTTCGGCGATGGCAGGCGAGTCGGCCAGGGTGCCGGCCCGCCATCCGGGGATCAGGATCAGGTCCTCGGGCCCGAGTTCGGGCCAGTCGAGCCCGGTCACCAGAGGCAGTCCCTGAGCGGTGGGGACCTGCGACCGCTCGGCGACATAGGTGAGGGTGTAGGAGTGCCCGAAGTCGGCCGCGGTGGAGAAGACCTGTGCGGGGCCGGCCAAGTCCAGCAGGTGGACTCCGGGCACCAGAAAGAAGACGACGTGGCTCACTATTCGGTCATCATGCCGGAAGATCCGCCGCGGCCTCCACCTCGTCGACCGTCGCGATGGTGGCGAAGCGGCCGGCGAGGGCGTACTCGGTGCGCCGGATGACCTCGTCGGCGGGCAGGGTACGAGGGTCGGCGAGCAGTTCGGCGAGGCTCTGGCCGGAGGGGGCGTCGCGGTGCGGGATCGGGTTGGTGGCGGTCGCGTCGATGACGAAAGTGACCAGGTAGCCGAGGTCGCTCGCGATGCGAGCGGTGGTCTCCACGCACTGCTCGGTGCGGATGCCGCAGAGGGTGAGTTCGCGGACCCCGCGCCCGCTGAGGAGTTGCTCCAGGTTGGTGGTGGTGAAGGCGTTGTGCGAGGACTTGTGGATCAGCAGCTCGCCGTCTTCCCGCCGCTCCAGCTCCTCCAGCGGCCGAACGTGCCCGAGGGCCGGGTCGAAGACACCGCCGCTCCCGGGCTCGGAGTGCAGGACCCACACCACCAGGTCCCCGGCCCGCCGGGCCAGCCGGACCAGTCGGTTCACCTTGTCGGCGATCTTCGGGTCGGAAATCGCTTCCCACAGCGGACGGGCGCGGAAGGACTCCTGGACATCGATGACGATCAGTGCTCGGGTCATGCCCCAAGCCTCGGCCGTGCGGACGGGCCGGCGACAGGCCGCATCGGGTCCCGAAGCGGGTCGATCCGGTCAGCCGACACCGCGGTCGCCTCGCTCGGCAGAGGAACTCGGCCATCAGACGGCCGCCCGGTCCCCGGTCCTCGGTCTCCCGGGACGGCTCCGACCCGTATCCATACTCCCGCGCATGACGCCCCATCACGAGATACTCGAAGCCGCGTTGGCCCAGATCACCGCCGGTTTCGTCGGCACCAACCGGGAAGGCGTCGGTGTCGAGCCCGACCTGGCCGTCGCGGCCGGGGACGCGCTGAAAGCGGCGCTGGAGCACCTGCGCACGCGGATCGGCTGAGCACCGTTCGTCCGCCGGGGAGTAGGGCCGCCACCCGCCGGGAGCGGTGGAAGTATGGGGCCGGGCCACATCGGCCCTGCCGCGCCCGCTGCCTAGGCTGCCCGCCATGAGCCTGCCCACCACACCCGGCCCCACCACCGAATCCGCCC
>NZ_SRID01000148.1 GCF_004684805.1 Streptomyces palmae | reverse complement strand
CCCCGCGCCCCCGCCCCAGACCCGTCCTCCTGGACGGGCGGTACCTGGTCCAGGAGGTCATCCGGCACTCGTTCCACGGCGGGGTGTACCGCGGCACCGACCGCCGCACCGGCACCGAGGTCGTCGTCAAACAGGCCCGCCCGCACACCGGAGCCGAACTGACCGGCAGCGATGTACGCGACCTGCGGCGGCACGAGGCCCGGATGCTGGAACTGCTGGAGCCGACCGGGCTGAGCGCCCGCCCGCTGGGACTGTTCGAGCAGCAAGGAGACCTGTTCCTGGTCCAAGAAGCCCTCCCCGGACTCTCGCTGCGTCGATGGGTGGTCGACCACCTCACCCTGCACGGCGACACCTGGGGCCCCGCCCCGCGGGAGGCCCGACGGCTGGCGCGCGGGCTGGCCGCGCTCCTGTCGGCGGCGCACGATCAGGGCCTGGTGCTGCGGGACTTCAACCCCAGCAACGTGATGGTCGCCCCGGACGGTTCGGTCCGGCTGATCGACCTGGAACTGGTGGCGCGGCCCGGGGAGTACGTCGGCCGCGCCGGCACCCCCGGGTACGCCGCGCCCGAGCAGCGCGAGGCGCCCGCGTTCGGCCCGGCGCCGGGCCCGCAGGCCGACCTCCACGGCCTGGGCGCCACCCTCTTCTACCTGGCCACCGGCCTGGATCCGGTGCTGCCCGCCGACGACCCGCCGATGCGCCCGGCCGCCGACCGGATGGGGGCGTGGCTGGAGTGGCTCGCGGTGGACAATCCGGCGGCCCGGCAGTTCGCGGGGATCATCCTGGAACTGCTGCACGAGGACCCGGGGCGGCGGCCCCCGCTGGAGGAGGTGTCGGCCCGCCTCGCCGAACCCCCGGCGCCGCACCGCCGACGGCCCGCCCCGGAGGCGGCCGGCGAGCCCACCGGTCCGGACCTGAAATCCCTCATCACCGACGCCCTGGAGTACCTGCTGGCGACGATGGACCCGCGGGACCCGGAGCGGCTCTGGCCCTCCGGGAAGTTCGGCGCCACCACCGACCCGTTCGCGGTGCAGCACGGCGCGGCCGGGATCCTGGGGGTCCTCGTCCGCGCGTACCAGGCGGAGCCGGATCCGGCGCTGCGGCAGGCGGTGGCCGCGGCCGCGGAGTGGATCGGCCGCCAAGTGGAGCGTGAACCGCGCCTGCTGCCCGGTCTCCACTTCGGCCGGTCCGGGACCGCATGGGCGCTGCTGGACTCCGGACTGGCCCTGGACGCGCCGGACATGGTCCGGTCGGCGCGCGAACTGGCCTCCCGGATACCGACCGCCTGCCCGAACCCGGACGTCTGCCACGGCGCCTCCGGGGCCGGACTCACCCAGTTGCGGTTCTGGGAGGCACCGGCGAGGCGGAATTCCTGGACCGCGCCCGACAGGCGGCCGACGCGGTCACCGCCGCGGCCGAGCGCCATGACGGCCATATCCGCTGGCCCGTCCCGGCCGACTACCCGTCGGCTCTCGCCGGGGTGCGCCACTACGGATTCGCCCATGGAGTGGCCGGCGTGGGCGCGTTCCTGCTCGCGGTGGCGCGGGCCACCGGGGACGGCGGGTACGCCGAACAGGCCGACGCGGCGGCCCGGACGCTGGCGGCCGTGGCCGAGGTCGAGGACGGCGCCGCCCACTGGCCGACCGCGGACACCGGCCGGCGGTACAAGACCCACTGGTGCAGCGGATCCTCGGGGGTCGGCACCTTCCTCCTGCGGTACGGGCAGACCAGCGGCGAGCAGCGGTACCTGGACCTGGCGGCCCAGGCGGCCGAAGCGGTGTCCCGGGCGCGCCGGCACGCCTCGCCCGCCCAGTGCCACGGCCTGGCGGGGGACGGGGACTTCCTCCTCGACCTGGCCGAGGCCACCGGCGAGGACCGCTACCGCGAAGCCGCCGGCGGCTTGGTCGCCTGCATCCACCACCGGCACGCCCTGCGGGACGGACGGCGCCTGGCCCCGGACGAGACCGGCACGGCCGTGGTCGCCGACTACGCCACCGGTCTCAGCGGCGTCCTCGCCTTCCACCTCCGCCTGCGCCACGGCGGACCGCGGCTGTGGCAGCCCGCCCTGCTGACCGGTCACTCCCCGGTGGCCGCCCACTGACCGGCCGTCTTCCCACCGGTCACCCCGACCCCGTGCCGCCGCGGGCCGTCTCACGGCGGCACGGCCGCCCACCCGCACCCGCCGGATGAGAGGAGGGAGGTGAACACCATGGAGACCCAACCGGATGTCAGCGTGGACGCCCTGCAGATGCTTGAGGAGGAGGAAGCCGACCTCGGGCTGTTCCCGTGCACGGTGACGACCACCTGTGACCTCAGGACCGTCTGAGATCCCCGATGACTCCGGTCCGCCCGCCGCACCCGGTGGGCGGACCGGAGTGCGTCGGCCCGCCATGGACCCGGGGCCGGTTCCGAGGGTGCCCGGTGCGCGCCGGCCGCGGGAGGGTCCCGGTCGTCGCGGGTGCCCTCCGGGCGGGACCGCTACGGCGAGGCCGCCGGCGCCTGACCCGCCACGGTGCCGGCGGCTCACCTCTCGGCACGGACCGGCCTCCCCTCCGGTACGCCGCGGTCGAGGTGGTGCGCTGGACCGTCAGCTGGGTCGGTAGTAGGTGTCGATGGGCCCGCGCGCCTCGTCGAACAGGGCCGGGCCGTCCTGCGCCACCGTCGGCCACTGACCCGACTGCGGGTTGAGCTCGATGAGCTGCTCGGTGGAGAGCGCGTAGACGACGCGGCCGATGCCGGAGCGGACGATGGCGCCGGTGCACATGCCGCACGGCTGGCAGCTGGTGTACATGGTGGTGCCCCCGGCGGTGCGCGGGTCGAGTTCGCGGGCCGCCCAGCGGGCCAGCTTCAGTTCCGGGTGGGCGGTGATGTCGTTGTCGCGCCGCACCGTGTTGTGGTCCTCGGCGAGGACGGCGCCATCGGGGCCGGCCAGCAGGGAGCCGTAGGGGGCGTCGCCCTGCGCGACGGAGCGGGAGGCGAGGTCGATCGCACGGCGCAGGAGCGCCTCGTCGGCTGCGGTGATCATGATGCGGTCCTCCAGTGGGTGGCCACCTCGGTGAGCGCCCGCCAGGCCGTGTGAGGCCGGCGGGTCTCCTCGGGATCGCCATGGTAGGGGTCGAGTACGACAGTGTCGGCGCCGAGCAGGCGGAGCTGGTGGAGGTCGTCGAGGACCTGCTCGATGGTGCCGACCCCGGCGGGCCGTTCGGGGTCGTCGACCGGGGTGGTGGTCAGCCTCAGCGCGATACGGGGTGCGAACGCGGGCAGCGAGTGCTTCGCCAGGACGGCACGCATCCGGTCCAGGGTCAGCCGCAGCGGGTGCCAGGCGTCCCCGAACGCGGCGGTGCGTCGCAGCGCCGCCGCGCTGTGGCCGCCGACCCAGAGGGGGATCGGGGCGGCGCCGTCCTCGGCCTCCGTGCGCCAGGCATCCCTCAGCGTGGCCAGGCACTCGTCGGTCAGTCGGCCCCGCGCGTCGAACGGCACGCCGAGCGCGTCGAATTCCTGCCGAGCCCAGCCGGCCCCCACCCCCAGCACGAGCCGGCCGCCGCTGAGCCGGTTGAGGTTCGCGGTCATCCTCGCCACCAGCAGCGGACTCCGGTACGGGAGGATCAGCACGGTCGTGCCCAGCCGCACCGTGGTGGTGGTGCCGGCCAGCCAGGACAGCGTGGTGAACGGCTCGTAGAACGGCTCCGGGTACCGCTCGGCCACATCCGGGGTGACGACCACGTGATCCGACACCATGAGGAGGTCGAAGCCGAGCCCCTCCGTGATCCGCGCCCAGTCTCGTAGCACGCCGGGATCGGTGCCCGGCCCGAAGTTCGGTACGTTGACGCCCATATGCATGATCTGAAGCTATCCCGGCGACCGCGCCGTTCTGAACCGAATCCTGCCGGTAGTGCCGGCGTTCTTCCGTGGTTCTGCCGGTAGGATCGCGATATGGCCGCGAATCTTGACGAGATCGACTGGGCGATCATCGAGCAGCTGCAACGAGAGGCTCGCATCTCCCTCAGCGAGCTGGGACGGCGGGTGAAGCTCAGCTCCTCGGCCACCACGGAACGGGTGCGCAATCTGGAGTCGCTGGGCATCATCACCGGCTACCACGCCGCGGTGGACCTGGCCAAGGTCGGCTACCCCGTGCTCGCCGTCGTCCGGCTGAAGTACCCGGGCAACCGCCACCAGCCGCTGCGTCGGCTGGTGGCCGAGCGGCGGGAGATCCTGGAGTGCCTGCGCACCACCGGCGACGACTGCTACACCCTGAAGATAGCCGCGACCTCCATGGGGCATCTGGAGTCGCTCGTGGACGAGCTGGCGGGCTTCGGCAGTACGACGACGAGCGTCGTCTACAGCCATACGCTGCCCTACCGCGGCCCCGACCGCCCCTGACCGACCACCGGACGACCACCACTCGACGCCCGCTTCCCTACCGGACGCCGGCGCCGGTGGGGGTGCCGTCGGGCGGCGACGGGGCAGTGGCCGGTGCCGTCGTGGGCAGGTAGCGCGGCGCACGCCAGGCGTCCAGCCGCTGTTCGACCGCCGCGCCCAGCGCCAGCAGCTCGGCGTCCTGGCGGTCGCCGGCCATCAGGAGCAGGCCGATCGGCAACTCGCCGACGAACCCGGCGGGTACGGACAGCGAGGGGTACCCGGCGATGGCGGCCGGGGTGGACGACGTGATCACGTCGTTGTCGCCCCGCGCGTAGTCGGTGATCCAGGCGGGCGGGTTGGTCGGGGAGGCGATGGCGTCCAGGCCATGGGCGGCCATGGTCTCGTCGATGGAGCGCCGGGACAGGTCCTTCAGCTCGGCGCGCATGGCCCGGTAGCGCGGGTCCGCGGTCGACGGTGCGGCCAGCGCCTGCTCGAACAGTTCCTGGCCGGCGAAGCAGGCCTGCTCGGCCGGGTGCGCGCGGTGGAACTCGATCAGTTCGTCGAGGTCCCGAGGCCCCCCGCGGGTGGCCAGGTAGGCGTCGATGTCCCGGTGGAACTCGCTCAGCAGGGCGGGGAACTCGAGTTCGTCGAGCCGGTCCTGGTACGGCGGCACCACCTCGACCAACTGCGCCCCCGCGGCCCGCAGCCGTGCCGCGGTCCGGGTCATCAGGGCGTCCACCTCGGCGCCGAGGGTGGGGAGCCGCCACAGGCCGATCCGCTTGCCGCGCAGTCCGTCGGGGCGCGCGGCCGCCTCCACGAGGCCGAAGGCGGCCTCGGTGCCCGCGGTGTCGTGACCGCTGAGCACCGCGAGGGTGATCGCGGCGTCGATGACGTTGCGTGCCATGGGCCCGGCCGTGTCCTGCTCGGCGGAGATCGGGACGATGCCGGCCTGGCTGACCAGCCCGAGGCTGGGCTTGAGGCCGACGACCCCGTTGGTCCCGGCCGGACACACGATGGAGCCGTCCGTCTCGGTGCCGATCGCCACCTGCGCCAAGGACGCGGCGAGCGCGGCGGCCGAACCGGAGGACGATCCGCCCGGATTCCGGTCCAGGACGTAGGGGTTGCGGGTCTGCCCGCCCACCGCCGACCAGCCCGAGGTCGCCTTCGCCGCCCGGAAGTTGGCCCATTCGGACAGGTTGGCCTTGCCGAGGATCACCGCGCCCGCCGCACGCAGCCGTGCGACCAGTTCCGCGTCCCTGTCCGGTGGACTTCCGGCCAGCGCCAGTGACCCGGCCGTCGTCGGCATGTCGCGGGTGTCCACATTGTCCTTCAGCAGCACGGGGATGCCGTCGAGCGGGCCGAGGGCCTTTCCGCGGCGGCGCCTGGCATCGCTGGCCGCGGCCTGGCGCAGGGCTGTCGGGTCGGTGCACAGCACCGCGTTGATCCTGGGGTTGACGGCCTCGATCCGCCGGAGGTACGCCAGGGTCAGCTCCGAGGAGGTCAGGGCCCCGCGGTCCATACGCGCCTGCAACTCGGGGATCGTCACCGTCTCCAGGTCCACTCCGCGCAGGAGCGTGGACTCGGTGGGGGACGCGGAACCGCCGGCACCGGGGTCGGCGGCCACCGCACGCCGCCCCGGCACACCCGCCGCCGGAGGGGGTGCCACGGCAAGGGCCGCGGTCAGCGCGGCGAAGCTGCTCTTCTTCATGGGGGACAGCCCACTCCAGGAGGGCCGCCGGACGCAACAGACTTCTGCGCCTGCCCACGCCGCGGAGGACATGCGCGCGGCCGGTCGACTGGTCGGACAGGTGTCATCGCTCCCTCTCCAGGGCGTCCTCAGCGCGGGCCGTCGCTCAGCCACCGGTGGATGGCGAGGGCGGTGGTACGGGCGTGCTCCTCCAGCATGGTGAAGTGGTCCCCGTCCACGGTGACCTCGGTGTGCGGCAGGCTCCAGTGCGGGGCGGGCTCGGCCCCGGGCAGGGGGTCCCGGGCTCGTACGTACAGGGTGGGACAGGCGAGCGGCGCGGGTCTCCAGCCGCTGAAGAGCGCGAAGTATCCGGCCATGGCGGTGAGCCGGTCGGTCTCGGCGGAGGCGAACTCCGCCGCCCGGCGCAGCATGTCCGAGGTCGTCGCGGAGAGCGCCTGCTCCCCGTCCCCGTGGTCGGGCGGATAGGTGTCCACCAGGACGACGGCCGCCGGGGCTGCGCCCTCGGACTCCAGACGCTCGGCCACGGCATGGGCCACCCAGCCACCGGCCGACCGCCCCAGCAGCACCAGGGGGCCTTCGGCCGCGGCCGCGCGTACGGCGAGGGCCTGGGCGGTGACGAGAGCGTCCAGAGTGGCGGGCAGAGTCTCCCGGGACTCGAACCCCGGGTGCCGCACCGCGAAGACCGGTCGCAGCCCGCGCAGCCCGGCACCGAGGTGCGCGTACTCCCGCGGTCCGGACACCGCGCTGAGCGCCGGGAGGCAGACCAGCGGGGCCCCTGTGCCGCCCGCCGCGAGCACGATGGGTTCGTGTGCGGCACCGGGCGCCCCGGTCTCGTCGAAGACCGGGCGCAGGCGCGCGGCGATGGTGAGGAGCGCCATGCCGTCCCAGCCGCGTCCTCGGGCACAGGCGGTACGGAAGAGGGCGCCCAGGGAGTCCGGGGCTCCCTCGGCGTGCGGTGCGTCGGCGGTCCGCCCCCGGACCTCCGGCGGAGCACCCGCCGCCGCACGGCCTTCCGGACCGTCTCCCACTCCCTTGTCGGCCGGTCCGCCCGGGGAGCCGGGGTAGTTCGGGGCGCCGATGGCCGCGGGCCGCGCCGGGGCGTCGGGCCTGGCCCCCGCGGGAGGCGCCTCGGCGGCATGGCGCCGCCGCAGCTCGGCGGCGAGCGCGCGCGGCGTCGGGAAGTCGAAGAGCAGCGTGGACGGCAGTACCAGCCCCGTCCACGCCGCGAGTTCATTGCGCAGCTCGACCGCGGCCAGGGAGTCCAGCCCCAGATCAGCCAGCAGGGTGTCCTCGTCGATCTCGCTCGCGTCCTCCCCATGGCCCAGGACGCGGGCCGCCAGGGTCCGGACCTTGGCGAGCAGCAGCCCGTCCGGCTCGCCGGGGGAAGCAGCCGCCAACGCCCGTCCGATCCCGTCCCCGCCCCTGCCGCCCGCGTCGGCGGCGGGGGTTCGGAGTCGGTGCGCCGCCTCGCCTCCGCCGTGGAGCGCGGCCGGGCCGAGGCGGGCCGCCACCACCACGGGTTCGTCACCGGCCACGGCGGCGTCGAAGAGGGCCAGGCCCTCCGCCGGTCCGAGCGGGCCGAAGCCGGAACGGGCCATCCGCTGCCGGTCCGCCTCGCCGAGGTGCGCCATCATGCCGTCGTCCTGCAGCCAGGGGCCCCAGACGATCGACGTGCCGGGCAGTCCGAGTCGGCGGCGGTGTCGTGCCAGGGCGTCCAGCACGCAGTTGGCAGCGGCGTAGTTGGCCTGGCCGGCGGAGCCGAAGGCACCCGCCACCGAGGAGAACAGCGCGAAGAACGCCAGGTCGTGGCCGAGCGTCAGGTCGTGCAGCGCGAGGGCGGCGTCCGCCTTGGGGCGCAGCACCCGCCTCAGGCGGTCGGTGGTGAGCGCCGTGACGACGCCGTCGTCCAGCACCCCCGCGGTGTGCACGACGCCGGTCAGCGGGTGGGCCGCCGGTACCGCGTCGAGCAGGGCGGCGAGCGCGGACCTGTCCGCGACGTCGCAGGCGCGCACGGCCACCTGGGCGCCCGCCGCACGCAGCTGTGCGACGAGTTCCCGGGCCCCCGGGGCGTCCGGCCCGCGCCGGCCGGCGAGCAGCAGATGGCGGACCCCGTGGGCGGTGACCAGGTGCCGCGCCACCAGCATGCCCAGCGAACCGGTGCCGCCGGTGACCAGGACGGTGCCCTCCGGGTCGATCCGCCGTCGGCTCCGCCGCTCCGGTGCCGCCGGGGCCACTACTGGCACCAGCTTCGGCACGTACGCCGTCCCCTGGCGCAGGGCCGCCTCCGGCACCGAGGCGGCCAGCAGGGCGGGCAGGGCCCTCCAGGAGTCGGGGTGTCCGTCCACGTCGATCAGGGCGAAGCGGCCCGGGTTCTCGCGCAGGGCCGAGCGGACCAGTCCCCACACCGGTGCGTGCGCCGGCACGGGCGGTGCCTCGCCGGGCCGGAGGTCGCTCCGCTGACCGGCCGGACCGCTCGTGGGGACACCGTCGCGGGGCGAGGCGGCGGGACCGTTCGCGGCGCAATCGCTGTCGGCAGAGGCGAAGTGACCGTTCGCGGGGGATCTGTCGTCGGCCGAGGCGGCGGGAGCGTCCGCGGAGGAATGGCGGTGGGCCGAGGTGGTGTGACGGTCCGTGGGGGCGCCATCGCCGCCGGCGGTGGCGGCGGGGCCGTCCGCGGGGACATCGCCGGCGGGTGCGGTGACGGCACCGGACGTCACGAGGACGAGACGGGAGCGGGACAGGCGCGGCTCGGCGAGCCACTCCCGCACGAGCCCCAGCGCCCGGTCCGCCGCGTGCAGCAACCCGGCGGCCGGGTCCTGGCCGTCGCGGGTCGGGTCGGGCGGCGGGCACGGGGCCACGACGACGTCCGACGAGACATCGCACGCCGCCGGGCCGCGGTACACCGGGACATCGGAACCCGGGGGCGCGAGGGCGTCCACCGGCGGGGTGCCCGCCGTGCCCAGAACTCCCCAGCGGGGCATGGCCACCGGCGCGGGCGGCTCGGTCAGCGGCACCCAGCCCATCCGGTGGAGGGCGCCGGGGACCGCGTCCGCCGCCGCCGAGCCGGTAGGCGGTAGGGGCCGGAGCGTCAGCGAACGGACCGTCGCCACAGGTGAGCCCGCCTCGTCGGTCAGCTCCACCCCCGTCTGCCCGTCAGGCCCGGGGGCCACCCGTACCCGCAAGCGCTGGACGCCGGGGGTGTGCACGCGCACTCCGCCGAAGGCGAACGGCAGGGACAGCCCGCCGGCCGCCGGAGCGGCTGCCCCGGAACCGTCCGCGACCAGGCCGTCCAGGGCCAGCGCGTGCAGCGCCGCGTCGAGCAGTGCGGGATGCAGGACGAACGCCGGGCCGTCCGCGTCCGGGCGCGGCGCCCGGGCCGCCTCGGGCAGCGCGACGTCGGCGTACACCTCCTCCCCGTGCCTCCAGGCGGCGCGCATGCCCCGGAAGGCGGGACCGTAACGCAGCCCTCCGGCGGCCAGTCGTCCGTACGGCCCCTCCCCCAGGCCATCGGCGTGCAGGGGCACCGCGGCCTCCGGCGGCCAGGACGCGTGCGGCCGGGGCGCGCCACCGGTCCCGGCGGCCGCCTCCCGGTCCGCCGAGAGGGTGCCGAGGGCGTTCCGGAGCCAGGGCTCGTCGTCCGCGGCGGTGTACGGCCGGGAGTGGAGGAACACGGCCCGCCGTCCCGCCTCGTCCGCCCCCGCCACCTTCATCTGGACAGCGACCGCACCGTCCGGGGGCAGGGCCAGCGGCGCGGTCAGGACCAGCTCGTCCAGGACGGGGGCGCCCGCCAACCCACCGGCGTGCAGGGCCATGTCGACGAAGGCGGTCGCCGGCAGCAGGATCTCCCCGGCCACCACGTGGTCGGCGAGCCACGGCTGGTCGTGCACCGAGAGCACCCCGCTCAGCAGCAACCCGTCGTCGTCGGCCGTGCGGGTGGACGACCGCAGGAACGGATGGGCGGGCCCGGCCGCCTGGGCCACGGGAGGCTGCCCCGGGGCGGCCTCCAGCCAGTACCGGCGGCGCTGGAAGGCGTACGTGGGCAGGGCGACGCGCCGCCCGCCGCGCCCGGCGAAGACGGCCCGCCAGTCGACGGGGACGCCGTGTACGTGGAGGGTGGCCGCGGCGGTGAGCAGCCGGTCGAGGGTGCCGGAGTCCCGCTGGAGCGAGCCGACGGCCAGGATGCCGGTGCCGGCCGACTCCGCGGTCTGCTCGATGCCGGGTGTCATCACCGGGTGCGGGCTGGTCTCCACGAAGACCGTGTGCCCGTCGCGCAGCAGGGAGCGGGTGGCGGCCTCGAACTCCACGGTGGAGCGCAGGTTGCGGTACCAGTAGGCGGCGTCGAGCGCGGTGCCGTCCAGGGGTTCCCCGGTGACGGTCGAGTAGAAGGCGGTCTCGGCCGGGCGGGGGGTGATGCCCTCGAGGTCGGCCAGCAGTCGCTCGCGGACGTCCTCGACCTGCGGGGAGTGGGAGGCGTAGTCGACGGGGATGGTACGGGCCCGGATGTCGTGGCTCTGGCAGTGGGCGCGCAGCTCCTCCAGGGCGGCCGGTTCGCCGGAGACCACCACGGAGTGCGGTCCGTTGACGGCGGCCACCCCCAGCCGGCCGCCCCAGCGCTCCAGCAGCGGGCCGGTCTGCTCGGCCGGCAGGGTGAGGGACATCATCCCGCCCCGGCCCGAGATGGCCCGCAGCGCCCGGCTGCGCAGGGCCACGATCCGGGCGGCGTCCTCGAGGGTGAGCGCGCCGGCGACCCGGGCGGCGGCGATCTCCCCCTGGGAGTGGCCGACCACGGCGGCGGGCCGGACGCCGAGGGAGCGCCAGAGCGCGGCGAGGGAGACCATGACGGCGAACAGCGCGGGTTGGACGACGTCCACCCGCTCCAGGGACGGTGCCCCGGGCTCCTGCCGCAGGACGTCGAGCAGGGACCAGTCGGTGTGGGGGGCCAGGGCGTCCTGGCACTCCCCGATGGCGGCCGCGAAGACCGCGGACCGGTCCAGCAGGTCGGCGGCCATGGCGGGCCACTGGGAGCCCTGGCCGCCGAAGACGAAGGCGACGCGGCCCTGTTCGGCCGCGGTGCCGGTGGTCACCGCGGCCGAACCCGCGGCCCGGGGGCCGGTGGGGCCCGCGGTCTCCCCTGCGGCCAGTGCGGCCAGCGCGGTCAGGAAGTCGTCCCGGTGCCGGGCGATGATCACGGCACGGTGGTCGAAGGCCGTACGCGTGGTGGCCAGGGAGTGCCCGACATCGGCCGGCCGCAGCCCCGGGTGGTCCTGGAGGCGGGCGCGCAGTCGCTCGGCCTGGGCCCGTACGGCCGCCTCGGTCCGGCCGGACAACGGCCAGGGCAGTGGGGCGGGGGCGGTTTCCGGGGCCGTCTCGGCGGCCGGTGCCGGGGCTGGGTCACATGGGTCACCCTGCTCCAGGATCAGGTGGGCGTTGGTGCCGCTGACGCCGAAGGAGGACACGCCGGCGCGCCGGGGGCGTCCGGTGTCGGGCCAGGCGGTGGGTTCGGTGAGCAGGGCCACCGCGCCGCTGGACCAGTCCACGTGCGGTGAGGGCGCGTCCACGTGGAGGGTCCTGGGCAGTTCGCCGTGGCGCATGGCGGTGAGCATCTTGATGACGCCGGCGACTCCGGCCGCCGCCTGGGTGTGGCCGAGGTGGGACTTGACCGAGCCCAGCCGCAGCGGGCGGTCCGCCGGCCGGTCCTGGCCGTAGGTGGCCAGCAGTGCGTGCGCCTCGATGGGGTCGCCCAGCGCGGTGCCGGTGCCGTGGGCCTCCACCGCGTCGACGTCGGACGGGGTGAGTCCGGCGTGGGCGAGCGCCTGGCGGATCACCCGTTCCTGGGCGAGGCCGTTGGGCGCGGACAGCCCGTTGCTGGCGCCGTCCTGGTTGACGGCGCTGCCGCGGATGATCCCCAGGACCGGGTGGCCGTTGCGGCGGGCGTCGGAGAGCCGTTCGACCAGCAGCAGTCCGGCCCCCTCGGACCAGGCGGTGCCGTCGGCCCCGGCGGCGAACGGCTTGCACCGGCCGTCGGGGGCCAGCCCGCGCTGCCGGGAGAACTCCACGAAGGTGGCCGGGCTGGACATGACGGTCACTCCGCCGGCCAGCGCCATGTCGCACTCGCCCTGGCGCAGTGCCTGGCAGGCCCAGTGGAGGGCGACCAGCGAGGAGGAGCAGGCGGTGTCGACCGTGACGGCGGGTCCCTCCAGGCCCAGGGTGTACGCCACCCGGCCGGAGGCGATGCTGCCGGCGCTGCCGTTGCCCAGGTAGCCGTCCACGCCCTCGGGGGTGGTGGTCAGACGGGTGGCGTAGTCCGAGTACATCAGGCCCGCGAACACACCGGTCCGGCTGCCGCGTGCGGTCTGCGGGTCGATCCCGGCGCGTTCGAAGGCCTCCCAGGCGGTCTCCAGCAGCAGCCGCTGCTGCGGGTCCATGGCCAGCGCCTCGCGCGGCGAGATGCCGAAGAACTCGGCGTCGAAGTGGTCGGCCTGGTCCAGGAACCCGCCTTCGCGCACATAGGAGGTGCCGGAGTGGTCGGGGTCGGGGTGGAAGAGCTTGTCCAGGTCCCATCCCCGGTCGCCGGGGAAGTCGGTGATGGCGTCGGTGGCGCCGCTGACCAGCCGCCACAGGCCCTCGGGGTCGCTGATGCCCCCGGGGTAGCGACAGCTCATGGCCACGACGGCGATCGGCTCGTCGGTCGGGCGCGCGGCGATTGGCGCTGCGGCGGCCGGCCGGGCGGGCAGGTCCAGCATGGCCGTGCGCAGGTGCCTGCCCAGGGCGGCGGCCGACGGGTGGTCGAACAGGACGGTGGCGGGCAGCCGCAGTCCGGTGGCGGAGTTCAGCCGGTTGCGCAGCTCCAGCGCGGCCAGCGAGTCCAGGCCGAGTTCGCTGAAGGCCCGCTCCGGCTCGATGGCCTGGGGGCCGGTGTGCCCCAGCACCCCGGCGGTGTGCGCCCGGACGGTGTCCACCAGCAGCCGTGCCTGCTCGGCCTCGGACAGCCCGGCCAGCCGCCGGGCGAGCGCCCGGCCGGTGCCGGAGGTCCGGGCGGACCGCCCGGGGCGGGCGGTGCGGGGCAGCAGGCCGCGCAGCACGGGGGCGAGTTCCTCGCCGAGTCCGCGCAGCACCGACGGGTCGTACCGCAGCGGTGTCAGTACGGCCTCGGTGCGCCCGGCGGCGGCGTCCAGCAGGGCCAGGCCCTGTTCCGCGCCGAGCGGCAGTACCCCGGCGCGGGACATCCGCCGCCGGTCGGCCTCGGTGAGGCCCGCGGTCAGGGCTCCTTCCTCGGCCCACAGGCCCCATTGCAGTGCCAGGGCGGGCAGGCCGTGCGCCCTGCGGTGGGCGGCCAGGGCGTCGAGGACCACGTTCGCCGCCGCGTAGCCGGCCTGGCCCCGGTTTCCGATGAGCCCGGCCGCGGAGGAGAACAGGACGAACGCGGACAGCTCGCTGTCCCGGGTCAGTTCGTGCAGGTGGAGCGCGGCGTCGGCCTTGGGCCGCAGCACGTGTGCGACCCGCTCCGGTGTCAGGGTCCCGACCAGGCCGTCGTCCACCACTCCGGCCAGGTGCAGCACCGCGGTCAGCGGATGCTCGTCCGGGACGTCGGCCAGCACCCGCGCCAGAGCCTCGCGGTCGGCCGCGTCGCAGGCGGCGAAGGCGACCTCGGCGGTGCCGGCCAGGTCCTGGCGCAGCGCCTCGGCGCCGGGCGCGTCCGCCCCCTGCCGGGAGACCAGCAGCAGACGCCGCACGCCGTGCCTCTCGGCCAGGTGTCGGGCCAGCAGGGTGCCCAGCGCTCCGGTGCCGCCGGTGATCAGCACCGTACCGCCGGCCGCGAACCCGAAGCCGGGGTCGGAGCCGGACGGGTGGTGAGGGGTGGTCACCGGTCCCAGTCGGGGGACCAGCAGCGCGCCCTCGCACAGGGCGCTCTCCGGCAGGGTGGCGGCCACCGCGATCCGGTCGACCGGTGTCCCCGCGTCGCGGATGTCGGTGTCGGTGCCGAGCAGGGCGAAGCGGTCCGGGTGCTCCGACCGGGCGGTACGGAGCAGGCCCCACCGGGCGGCGGCGGCCGGGTCGGGCGCGCCCCCGTCCGGGGCGACCGCGCCGCGCACCGCCACGACCAGGCGGGAGCCGGCGAACCGCGCGTCCTGGAGCCAGTCGCGGACGAGGCGCAGCGTCTCCTGTACGGCACGGTGAACGGTCTCCGGCGCCAGGGCCGCACCGTCCTGCGGCGGGGGGCCGGTGAGCGGGAGCAGGACCGCCTCGGGGGTGGTGGCTCCGGCGTCGAGGGCGGCGGCCAGATCGGCCAGGTCGGCGTATCGCTCCGCGCCGAGCGCGGCGGCAAGCGGCTCCGCGCCGTCCGGGCACACCACCGCCCATCCACCGGGCGGTACGGGGGCGTCGATGGCCTGCTCCGACTCGGCCGGTGGTGTCCATTCCACGGCCAGCAGCCGTCCGCGGTCCGTGTCCTCGGCGGTCGGCAGCTGTCCCGGCGTCAGGGCCCGTACCAGCAGAGAGGTGACTGTCGCCACCGGCTGACCGGAGTCGTCGGCCAGCTCCAGGGAGAAGGTGTCCGCCCCGGTGGGCAGCAGGCGGACCCGGACCTCCCGGGCGCCGGGGGTGTGGAGTTCCACGCCGTGCCAGGAGAAGGGCAGCCGCAGCGGGCCCGCCGCCGCGTCCGCCGGGTCGGGCAGCGCGTACCCCAGCGGGTGGAGGGCGGCGTCCAGCAGCGCGGGGTGCACGCCGAACCGCCCCTGGGCGGTTCGCGGGGTGTCCTCGGACAGCGCCACCTCGGCGAGGAGTTCCGCACCGCGCCGCCAGACCGCGTTCAGCCCCTGGAAGGTGGGGCCGTAGACGACTCCGGTGCGCTCCGCCTCCGCGTAGAAGTCCTCGATGTCGACGGGTTCGGCGTCGGCCGGCGGCCAGGTGGAGAGAGCCGCGGCCGCGGACGATGGCTCGCTCACGGCCGGGGCCAGGGTGCCGGAGGCGTGCAGGGTCCAGGGGGCGTGCGGCTCCGCGTCGGCCCGGCGGGCGTGGATGGCGATGGGCCTGCCGTCGCCCTCCGCCTCGGCCCCGACGGTGACCTGCACCTGGGTGCCGCCGTCGGACGGCAGGGTCAGCGGGGTGAGCAGGGTCAGCTCGTCGACCCGCGGGCAGTCGATGTGCCGGCCGGCGTGGAGGGCGAGTTCCAGGAAGGCGGTCCCGGGCAGCAGCACACTGTCCAGCACCACATGGTCGGCCAGCCACGGATGCGTGTCCAGGGACAACCGCCCGGTGAACACCCAGCCATGCCCGTCCGCCAACGCCACCGCCGCACCCAGCAGCGGATGCTCCGCCGACACCTGCCCCAACCCCGCCGGATCACCCGACCACGCGTCCGACTCCAACCAGAACCGCCGCCGCTGGAACGCGTACGTCGGCAACTCCACCCACCGCCGCGCACCCC
>NZ_SRID01000147.1 GCF_004684805.1 Streptomyces palmae | reverse complement strand
GAGCCCCCGACCATCCCCGACGCCCCGGCCGACGAGCGGCTGACCACCCTCCAGGACGACCTGAACCGCTACTACGAGGTGTACGGCATCCGGGTCGGCGTCTTCCGGCGCGACGGCTCACCACTGGCCCAGGCGCCCGGCGACTGGCGGTTGCCCACCGAAGGGGAGGGCGCGCAGGCCTTCGCCGAAGCGCTGGCCGGACGCCGCAGCCATGACCCGAGCCAGGTCTGGCCCGGGCAGCGGGACCGGCTCACCGTCGCCTCCCCGGTGGTCCGCGACGGCGATGTGGTCTATGTCGTGGTCACCGACTCGCCCACCGGCCCGATGCGCAAGCGCATCCTGCACAGCTGGTTCCTCATCGCGGCCGGCGAGGCGGCGGCCATGCTGGTCGCGGTGGCCGCCGCCATCCGGCTCACCCGCTGGGTCCTGCGCCCGGTGGGCGTCCTGGACGCCGCGGCCCACGGCATCGCCACCGGCCGGATGAACTCCCGGGTGGCCGCCGACTCGGGCCCGCCCGAACTGCGCCGCCTGGCCCGTTCGTTCAACGAGATGGCCGACAACGTCGAGGACGTGCTGGAGCAGCAGCGGGCGTTCGTGGCCGACGCCTCCCACCAGCTGCGCAACCCGCTGGCCGCGCTGCTGCTGCGCATCGAACTCCTCGCCCTGGACCTCCCGGACGGCCACCAGGAGATCGCCTCGGTGCGTACCGAGGGCAAGCGGCTGGCCCAGGTGCTGGACGACCTGCTGGACCTGGCGACGGCCGAACACGCCACCGCCCAGACGTCCCGTACCGACATCGCCGAACTCGCCGCGGACCGGGTCGGTGCCTGGCTCACCCTCGCCGAGCGGAAGGGGGTCGGCCTGGAGTACGCCGGCCCCAAGGCGGCCACCGGCTGGGCCGACCCGATCGCCCTGTCCAGCGCCCTGGACGCGGTGGTCGACAACGCGCTCAAGTTCACCCCGGCCGGCGCCGAGGTCACGGTGGCGGTCGCCGTCGTACCGGAGGCGGAGACGGTCACCGTCACCGTCACCGACGGAGGACCCGGGCTGACCGAGGAGGAGCTGACCCGGGTCGGAGACCGCTTCTGGCGCTCCAACCGGCACCAGAACGTCTCCGGGTCCGGACTGGGACTGTCCATCTCCCGCGCCCTGCTCGCGGCCGGCGGAGCCACCCTTTCCTTCGCGCCGCACGAGCCCACCGGCCTGCGGGTGACCATCACCCTGCCCCGGACCGCCCCTTCCGAGTGACCGGCCGGGACCCCGGCGCAGCGCCTCCTAGGGCTTGACCGAGCGGTAGTAGCGGGCCGCCCCCGCGTGCAGCTGCAGCGGGTCGGTGAAGACCGCGGTCCGCAGGTCCACCCGCTGCGCCGCGTGCACCTCCGCCCCGATCCGGTCCCGACTGCGGATCACCGTGCGGGTCAGCTGCTCGGTCAGCCGGGTGTCCGCGCGGTCGGTGGTCACCAGCAGGTTCGCCACCGCGATGGTCTTCACCGCCTCGCCGCCCAGCCCCATCCGCGGATAGGCGTCCGCGGGCATCACCGCCGCCCGGTAGTAGCGGCTCCGCTCGCCCTGCCGATGAAGCGGCTCGATCAGGTCGGCCAGCGGCACCAGCCGCACCGGCATCCGCTCCGACAGGTCCTGCAGGGCCGCGGTCGGCAGCCCGCCGGACCAGAAGAAGGCGTCCAACTTGCCCTCCCGCGTCAACCGGGTCATCCGGTCGATGCCCACCCGCCGGGCCCGTATGTCACCCATGCCCAGGCCCGCCGCGGTCAGCAGCCGCCGGGTGATCAGCTGGACCCCCGAGCGGTCCTCGCCCACCCCGACCCGCAGCCCCCGCAGATCGCGGGCCGAGCGCACCGCGGAGTCGCGGGGCACCACCAGGTGCATGTAGTCGTCGTACAGCCGCGCGCAGGCGCGCAGCCGGTCCGCCCCCGGTCCGCCCTCGGCGGTGTAGGTGGCGACCGCGTCGGCGGTGGCGATCGCGTACGAGGCGTCCCCGCGCACCAGCCGCTGCACGTTGTCCACCGAGCCCTGGCTGGGCAGCAGCCGCACCGTGACGTCCGGCAGGTCCCGGCGCAGATCGGCGCGGAGCAGCGTGCCGTACTTCTCGTACACGCCGGTGGACACGCCGGTGGACAGCACCACCCGGCCGGACGGCCGCGAGGTGCCGCCCAGTGGCAGCAGCCACCACAGCAGCAGCGCCACGACCACGGCGGCGGTCGCGGACTGGAGCGCGCGGCGGCGGGAGCGCGGGGATACGTCGGACATGGCCCAGATCCTGCCAGCACTCGCTCCGACAAGGGAGAGGCGAGGGGGTGAGACGAACACGTACCCTGGTCGACTGAGATGAGTGCGAAGACTTACGAGGTGCGCACCTACGGGTGCCAGATGAACGTCCACGACTCCGAGCGGCTGTCCGGCCTGCTGGAGGGCGCCGGCTATGTGCGGGCGCCCGAAGGCACGGCGGAGGGCGAGGCGGACGTCATCGTCTTCAACACCTGCGCGGTGCGGGAGAACGCCGACAACCGGCTCTACGGCAACCTCGGCCGCCTGGCCCCGATGAAGGCCAAGCGGCCCGGGATGCAGATCGCGGTCGGCGGCTGCCTGGCGCAGAAGGACCGCGACACCATCGTCAAGCGCGCCCCCTGGGTGGACGTGGTGTTCGGCACCCACAACATCGGCAAGCTGCCGGTGCTGCTGGAGCGCGCCCGGATCCAGGAAGAGGCGCAGGTCGAGATCGCCGAGTCGCTGGAGGCCTTCCCCTCCACGCTGCCCACCCGCCGTGAGTCGGCGTACGCGGCCTGGGTCTCGATCTCCGTCGGCTGCAACAACACCTGCACCTTCTGCATCGTGCCGGCGCTGCGCGGCAAGGAGAAGGACCGGCGCCCCGGCGACATCCTCGCCGAGGTGGAGGCGCTGGTCGCCGAGGGCGTCACCGAGATCACCCTGCTCGGTCAGAACGTCAACGCGTACGGCTCGGACATCGGCGACCGGGAGGCGTTCTCCAAGCTGCTGCGCGCCTGCGGCCGGATCGAGGGCCTGGAGCGCGTCCGCTTCACCTCGCCGCACCCGCGCGACTTCACCGACGACGTCATCGCGGCCATGGCCGAGACCGAGAACGTGATGCCGCAGCTGCACATGCCGCTGCAGTCCGGTTCGGACACCGTGCTGCGGGCGATGCGCCGCTCCTACCGCCAGGACCGCTTCCTGGGCATCATCGAGAAGGTGCGCGCCGCCATCCCGCACGCCGCCATCTCCACCGACATCATCGTGGGCTTCCCCGGCGAGACCGAGGAGGACTTCGAGCAGACCCTGCACGTGGTGCGCGAGGCCCGGTTCGCCCAGGCGTTCACCTTCCAGTACTCCAAGCGGCCCGGCACCCCGGCCGCCGAGATGGACGGGCAGATCCCCAAGGAGGTCGTCCAGGCGCGCTACGAGCGGCTGGTCGCCCTCCAGGAGGAGATCTCCTGGGAGGAGAACAAGAAGCAGGTCGGCCGCACCCTGGAGCTGATGGTCGCCGAGGGCGAGGGCCGCAAGGACGACGCCACCCGGCGGCTGTCCGGCCGCGCCCCCGACAACCGGCTGGTGCACTTCGAGCGGCCCGCGGAACCGGTGCGCCCGGGTGACATGGTGACCGTGGAGATCACCTACGCCGCCCCGCACCACCTGCTCGCCGAGGGCCCGCCCCTGGCGGTACGGCGCACCCGCGCCGGCGACGCCTGGGAGAAGCGGAACGCGGCCCCGGCGCAGCAGCCGGCCGGTGTGATGCTGGGCCTGCCCACCATCGGCGCCCCGGCCCCGAGCCCGGCACCGGCGGCGGGCTGCGGCTGCGACTGACGACCGAGGGGGGGGACGTCCCATGGCCCGGTGGGGGCTGATCGCCGAGACCAGTGAGCGCTGGGGCGAGGGGAGGAGCTGGACGGCGACCGTCCTGGGCTACGCCGAGGGCACCCGCGAGTCGGCCCTGCGGGAGCTGGAGCGGCACGCCCGGGAGCGCATCCCCGCCCCCGGGCGGCGCACGCCGCGGGTCCGGTTCTTCCGCCAGGAGGACGGTTTCCTGATGATCGTCAGGGAGGGCATCCAGACCCGTTACACGGTGGCGGAGCTGCTGTACGACAGCGAGGCGCCCCCGCCGGAGCCGGAGGTTCCCCTCGACGCGGACGGCGTGCCGGTCACCCCCTCCTGGCTCCGACGCGGCGACCTGCCCTGATCCCGGGCCGCCGGCCACCCCTCGCCTTGTAAGGTGCCGATCATGCTCGTAGCCGCCGCCGTATGCCCCTGCCCGCCGCTGCTGGTGCCCGAGGTCGCCGCCGGGGCGGCACCGGAGCTGGACCCGCTGCGCGCCGCCTGCCGTGACGCGGTCGCGGTGCTCGCCGCGGCCCGGCCCGACCGGCTGGTCGTCCTCGGCCCGGTGGCCCAGGACGCCGAGGACCGGTATCCGCAGGGAACCGCGGGATCCTTCCGGGGCTTCGGGGTGGAGCTGGCCGTCCGGCTGGGCGAGGGCGAGCCGGAGCGGAGCCGGGAGCTGCCGCCTTCCCTGGCGGTGGCCGCCTGGCTGCTGGAGGGCGCCCGCTGGGCCGCGGCGCCGGTGGAGGGGCTCGGGGTGCCCGAGTCGCTGGCCGCGGCGGACTGCGCCCGGCGGGGACGGGAGCTGGCGACCGGTGCCGACCGGCTCGCCCTGCTGGTGATGGGCGACGGCAGCGCCTGCCGCACCCTGAAGGCCCCGGGCTATCTGGACGAGCGCGCGACCGCCTTCGACGCGGCGGTGGCACGCGCCCTGGGCACGGCCGACACCGCGGCGCTGGCCGGTTTGGACGCCGGCCTGGCGGGCGAACTGCGGGTGGCGGGCCGGGCGCCGTGGCAGGTACTGGCGGGCGCGGCCGAAGGGGCGGCGCTGACCGGCGGCCTGCTCCACGAGGAGGCGCCGTACGGCGTGGGTTACTTCACCGCCGTCTGGACCTGAGGACCGCCCGGCGACGCCCGGCGGCCGTGCGGTGGGCGTACCGCTCACCGATCCCCCCGCCGGGGGATGACGCACGCGGCGATGGCCGCGGAGCGTGTGCTCCGCGGCCACCGTCTCGAGGTCGGCCGAGGTCAGGCCCCAGGGGCGGGCCCCGTGCCGGTACCGCCGGTGTCCTTGCGGGAGAGGCGGCCGATGGCGTCCTTGGCCTTGCCGGTGCCGGAGTCGATCCGATCGCTGTACTTGCCCTTGGTCGTGGAGTCGACCTTCCTGGCGGCCTTGTCGAGCCCTCGTCCGATCTGGTCCTCGTGCTGCTGCACGAAATCGCCGGCCTTGTCCTTCACCCGACCGGTCTTGGCCTTGAGAGTGTCCAGCAAGCCCATGAGCCACCTTCCCTGATCAGCGAACTACTGGCGGGCGCTCTCGCCGGCCTCGCTGTCGGCCGCCTCATCGGCGCTCGGCTGCTTGGGAATCTCCACGCCCTCACCGGCCGGCGCCTTCCCGTCCGGCTCCGCCGCCTCCACGGCGTCGTCAGAGTCGGCGACCGCCGATTCCTCCGTCCGAGTGCTGGCGGCGACCTCCTCGGTTGACGCATCGGACTTACGACGGCGAAACCGTGCAAATACGCCCATTAGCTACTCCCTACCCTACTCGTGTGGGCGAAATCCCGTGCTGCGCGGGGCGCCCCAATGCGCCGCTCGTCGATCCGGTGCCTGCAACCGGCCCACGGAACCTCCGAACGGGCAACGACCCCGCCGCCGGTCCGTCACGTCGCTCGTTCGAGGAGCCACCGCGGTGTTTGCGAGACTGTTCCCGTGAACAGCGCAGTTCCTCCTCCCCGAGTCATCGCCGTCGTCGGGCCCACCGCGGCCGGAAAGTCCGACCTGGGCGTGACCCTGGCCCGCCACCTCGGCGGCGAGGTCGTCAACGCCGACTCCATGCAGCTCTACCGCGGCATGGACATCGGCACCGCCAAACTGACCGCCGCCGAGCAAGGGGGCGTACCGCACCGGCTGCTGGACATCTGGGACGTCACCTGGACCGCCAGCGTCGCCGAGTACCAGCGGCTGGCCCGAGCCGAGATCGACCGGCTGCTCGCCGAGGGCCGCACCCCCGTGCTGGTCGGCGGATCCGGGCTGTACGTCCGCGGCGCCATCGACGCGCTGGAGTTCCCCGGCACCGACCCCGGGGTACGGGCCCGGCTGGAGGACGAGCTGGCCGAGCGGGGCCCCGGCGCCCTGCACGCCCGGCTGGCCGCCGCCGACCCCGAGGCCGCCCGCGCCATCCTGCCGAGCAACGGTCGGCGGGTGGTGCGCGCCCTGGAGGTCATCGAGATCACCGGCCGCCCCTTCACCGCCAACCTCCCCGGCCACGAGGCGGTCTACGACACCCTGCAGATCGGCGTCGACGTCGCCCGGCCGGAACTCGACGAGCGGATCGCCCGGCGAGTGGACCGCATGTGGGAGGCCGGACTGGTCGAGGAGGTGCGCCGACTGGAAGCGGAAGGCCTGCGCTCGGGCCGCACCGCCGCCCGCGCGCTCGGCTACCAGCAGGTGCTCGCCGCGCTGGCGGGCGAGTGCACCGAGGACGCGGCCCGCGCCGAGACGGTGCGCGCCACCAAGCGCTTCGCACGCCGCCAGGACTCCTGGTTCCGCCGCGACCCCCGGGTGCACTGGCTCAGCGGCGCCGCCGCCGACCGGGAGGAACTCCAGGCCCGGGCGCTGGCGTTGGTCGAACGAGCGGTCACAGCCTGATCACGTGATGGCATCGGGACGCTCCGGTTGTCAATGGCGCCCCCGTCCCCATGCCATCATCGACCTCGATCGTGCCGTATCTGGAGTTGGGAGGGCGGGTGGCGATGGAGGCCGGCCCTCGCGACACTTCACCGCAGCCGGGTGAACCGGAGACGCTGCTCCCCCAGTCGCCCGACGCGGAGAACGCGCCCGGCGAGCCCGTCGGCGAGGGGCTGCTGGACGACCCGGTCGGCCTGGACGGCGACCCGGAGGACGACGCCCCGGCCAAGCCGCGCGAGTCCTTCCGCGACCTGCGCCCGCCGCGCCGGATGCGGATCTGGCAGATCGCCCCGATCGTGGCCCTGGCCATCCTCGGATCCCTGATGTTCGCCTTCCCGCTGGCCTTCGAGTTCGGCGACGGCGGCGCGGTGGTGGCCATGCTCGGCCTGCTGCTCAGCTGCTGCGCGGCCGGCTGGGGGCTGATGGCGGCCCGGCGGGTCGGCTACACCTGGCCCGGACTGCCGCCGCGCGGCTCCGGACGCCGACCGGACTGGCGGTTCGTGCTGCTCTACGTCGCGATCGTGGCCATGCTGGCGGCGCTGGCGATCTGGCGGGTCGCCCGGCTGCGCTGAGGGCCCCGCCGCCCGCGCGAACGGGCGAACCGCCGGCGGCCCCGTAAGATCGAAGGGTGACCAGTACGCGACCCCTCCGCTTCCTCAAGGGCCACGGCACCGAGAACGACTTCGTGATCGTTCCCGACCCGGACGGCACCTTGGACCTGACCGCCGCCGACGTCGCCCGGCTGTGCGACCGCCGCGCCGGGATCGGTGGCGACGGGGTGCTGCGCGTGGTGCGGACCGCGGCCCACCCCGAGGTGCGGGAGCTGGCCGGCGAGGCCGAGTGGTTCATGGACTACCGCAACAGCGACGGCTCGATCGCCGAGATGTGCGGCAACGGCACCCGGGTGTTCGCGGCCTACCTGCACCACGCCGGGCTCGCTCCGTACGGCGATGTGGCGATCGCCACCCGGGCCGGGGTCAAGCGGGCGCACCTGGCCAAGGACGGCTCCGTGACGGTCGCCATGGGGCGCGTGCGGCTCCCCTCGGAGCAGGTCACGGTCACCGTCGGCGAGCACAGCTGGCCCGCCCGCAACGTGAACATGGGCAACCCGCACGCGGTCGCCTTCGTCGAGGACCTGGCGCAGGCGGGCGAGCTGCGCTCCGAGCCCCTCTTCCAGCCCGCGGAGGTCTACCCGAGCGGCGTCAACATCGAGTTCGTCGTGGACCGGGGCCCGGGCCATGTGGCCATGCGGGTCCACGAGCGGGGCTCGGGGGAGACCCGGTCCTGCGGCACCGGCGCCTGCGCGGTGGCGGTCGCCGCCGCCCGCCGGGACGGCGCGGACCCGGCGGTCACCGGCGTCCCCGCCACGTACACCGTGGACGTGCTCGGCGGCAGCCTGGTGATCAGCGAGCTGCCGGACGGCACCGTGGAGATGACCGGCCCCGCCGTGATCGTCGCCGAGGGCGTCCTGGACCCCGCCTGGCGGGGCGATCTCGACTGAGGCTGCGGCCGGCCCTCCGCCCGTAACCGAGTTTCCGCGGAAATAACTCGCTCGAATGGGTGATCCGTTTCACTCCCGGCGAGAGCCGGTCGGCCGTGCGTGGTGGGCTCGGTAGCATCAAGCACCGGCCCCCGGGGCGAGCCCACGCCGGTCTACCCTGCCGGAGGTGCCCCATGAGCGCAGAGGCCACGGAACACGCCGCGCTCGGCCGCAGGCGCGGCCTCCCCCGTATCGATCTGCACAACATCCGCCGGTTCGGCAGGAGCGCCCTGCTCGGACCGGCCTCCCGGGACCGGCTGCCGGACGCCATCGAACACATCGCCAAGGTGCACCGCGGCCACCACCCGGGCGCCGAGCTCGATGTGCTGCGGCAGGCGTACGTCCTGGCCGAGTCCTCGCACCGGGGCCAGACGCGCAAGAGCGGCGAGCCGTACATCACCCACCCGCTGGCGGTCACCCTGATCCTGGCCGAACTCGGCGCCGAGACCACGACCTTGACGGCCTCCCTGCTGCACGACACCGTCGAGGACACCGATGTGACCCTGGATCAGGTGCGCGAGCAGTTCGGCGAGGAGGTCCGCTACCTCGTCGACGGCGTCACCAAGCTGGAGAAGGTCGACTACGGTGCCGCCGCCGAGCCCGAGACGTTCCGCAAGATGCTCGTCGCCACCGGCAACGACGTCCGGGTGATGTCCATCAAGCTCGCCGACCGGCTGCACAACATGCGCACCCTGGGCGTGATGCGGCCGGAGAAGCAGGCCCGGATCGCCAAGGTCACCCGCGACGTGCTGATCCCGCTCGCCGAACGGCTCGGGGTCCAGGCCCTCAAGACCGAGCTGGAGGACCTGGCCTTCGCCATCCTCCACCCCGAGGAGTACCTGCGGACCCGGGAGCTGGTCCACGACCACGCCGGCCGCCCGGACCCGCTGGCCAAGGTCGCCGAGGAGGTGCGCGCCGTGCTGCACGAGGCGGGCATCGCCGCCGAAGTAGCCGTCCGGCCGCGGCACTTCGTCTCCGTCCACCGGGTGCGCGTCAAACGCGGCGAACTGACCGGGCTCGACCTCGGACGGCTCCTGGTCCTGGTCGCCGAGAACGCCGACTGCTACGCGGTCCTGGGCGAGCTGCACACCTGCTTCACCCCGGTGATCGCGGAGTTCAAGGACTTCATCGCGGTCCCCAAGTTCAACCTCTACCAGTCGCTGCACACCGCCGTGGCGGGCCCGGACGGCAGGGTGGCCGAAGTCCTCATCCGCACCCACCAGATGCACCGGGTGGCCGAGGCCGGCGTGGTGGCGCTCGGCAATCCGTACGCGCCCGGCGCGGGCGACCCCGGCGCCGCCCCGGACGGCGAGCGCACCGACCCCACCCGCCCCGGCTGGCTCTCCCGGCTGCTCGACTGGCAGCGCGCCACCCCCGACCCGGACGCCTTCTGGAGCTCGCTCCGCGACGACCTCGCCCAGGACCGGGAGATCACCGTCTTCCGCGCCGACGGCGGCACCCTGGGCCTGCCCGCCGGCGCCAGCTGCGTGGACGCCGCCTACGCCCAGCACGGCGAGGCCGCCCACGCCTGCATCGGCGCCCGGGTCAACGGCCGGCTCGCCTCCCTGGGCACCGTGCTGCGCGACGGGGACACCCTGCAACTGCTGATGGCGCGCGAGGCCGCCGCCTCCGGCCCGTCCCCGCAGTGGCTCGACCACGCCCGTACCCCGGCCGCGCGGATCGCCATCACCCGGTGGCTGGCCGCCCACCCGGCCCCCGCGGACGGACCGGCCGCCGCCGGCCCCGCACCGGACCGACCGGTCAGCGCCGGACCCGCCGGCGCGGACCGCCGCGAGCCCGGCGCGATCACCGATCTGCCCGGCGCCCCGGTGCGGCTGGCCGGCTGCTGCACCCCGGTGCCGCCGGACGAGGTCACCGGGTTCGCGGTGCGCGGCGGCGCGGTCACCGTCCACCGCGCCGAGTGCCCGGCGGGGGCCCGGATGGCCGCGGCGGGCCGCCGGCAGGTGGGCGTGCGCTGGCGGACCCGGGACACCGACCCGGTGGCCGCCGACTACCGGGTGACCCTCTGCGCCGAGGCGTTCAGCCGCCCCCACCTGCTCGCCGACCTCACCGAGGCCATCGCCGCCGAGGGGGCGGCCGTGGTCTCCGCGGCCGTGGAACCCCCGTACGAGCAGCGGGTGCGGCACACCTACACCCTCCAACTGCCGGACGCCGGCCGGCTGCAGCAGCTGATCCGCGCCATGCGCCGGGTGCCCGGGGTCTACGACGTCACCCGGTCCGGCCGGCACACGGCGCCCGCCGGCGGCTGACCACCCGCCGCCCGTCGCGCCGACACCGCCGGCGGCCCCGATCGAGTGGAATCCGGCCTCCGCACCGCGTGGCGTCGAGTGGACGCTGGTACCGGTAGCGCATGCCGCACACCTCCGCTCGCCGCCGGGCGGTCCACCGCAGCCTCGCCCTGGGCGTCGCCGCGCTGGCCGCCCTCGCCGCCGCCCCCTCCACACCGCCCAAGCCACTGGGCATCGGTGACCGGCTCTTCCCGTACCTTGGCAACCCCGGCTACGACGTCCTGAACTACGACATCGGCCTCCGGTACCACGGCAACGACCGGCCCTTGGACGCGGTGACCACGATCAGCGCGCGGGCCACCGCCGGCCTGCACCGGCTCAATCTGGACTTCACCCACGGCACCGTGCGGTCCATCACGGTGGACGGGCGGCGCGCCTCCTTCGCCACCGCCGACCAGGACCTGGTGATCACCCCTCGGTCCCCGCTGCGCTCCGGAGACCGCTTCAAGGTCGTCGTCCGGCACACCAGCGACCCGCGCGGCCCGGCCCGCGGCGGCTGGGTGCGGACCCAGGACGGGCTGGTCATGGCCAACCAGGCCAACGCGGCGCACCGCGTCTTCCCCTGCAACGACCACCCCTCGGACAAGGCGGGCCTCACCTTCCGGGTCACCGCCCCGAAGGACCTCACCGTGGTGGCCGGCGGACACCGGCTGAGCCGGCACCGGCACGGCGCCCAGACCACCTGGGTCTACCGCAGCGGACACCCGGTGGCCACCGAGCTGGCCCAGCTGTCCATCGGCCGCTCCACCGTCGTCCGCCACACCGGACCCGGCCGGGTGCCCCTGCGCGACGTGGTCCCCACCGCCCGGCGGGCCGAGCTCGACCCGTGGCTGCGCCGCACCCCCGAGCAGCTGTCCTGGCTCCAGCACCGGCTCGGCCGCTATCCCTTCGAGAACTACGGGCTGCTGGTCGCCGAGGCCAGCACCGGTTTCGAGCTGGAGACCCAGACCCTGTCGCTGTTCGAGCACGACCTGTTCACCACCGCCAAACTGCCCCGCTGGTACGTCGAGTCGGTCATGCTGCACGAACTCTCCCACCAGTGGTTCGGCGACAGCGTCAGCCCGCGCAGCTGGTCCGACCTGTGGCTCAACGAGGGCCATGCCAGCTGGTACGAGGCGCTCTACGCCGAGCGGGTGGGCGGGCCCTCGCTGGAGAAGCGGATGCGGGCCGCCTACGGGCACTCGGACGCCTGGCGCGCCCAGGCCGGGCCGCCCGCCCGGCTCAAGGCGGCCGACCCGGGCCACCAGGTCGCGATCTTCCAACCGGTGGTCTACGACGGCGCCGCGCTGGCGCTGTACGCGCTGCGGCAGGAGATCGGCCGCCCCGCGTTCGAGCGCCTGGAGCGGGAGTGGGTGCGGCGCCACCGGGACGGGACGGCCGGCACCGCCGACTTCATCCGGCTGGCCTCGCGCACCGCCGGCCGCGACCTGTCCGGCTTCCTGCGACCCTGGCTGTACGGGACGAAGACGCCCCCGATGCCCGGCCACCCCGACTGGAAGCCGACCGCGGAGGACACGGCGGCGGGCACCCCGAAACCCGAGTGACGCGCGGCCTGGGGCATGGGACCATCGTCAGGTGGCGACGCGGCGGCGCCCCGGGAATCCTCGGACCGCGCCGGACGTTGTCCCAGCAGGACCGATATCGGAACACCGACAGCTTCCCACGACGTAAGGATCGCATTGACCTTCTCCTCTTCCCTTCCGCAGGAACGGCAGCGACTCGCCGACAGCCTTCGGGCCGACGCCCTGATGGAAGAGGACGTCGCCTGGAGTCAGGAGATCGACGAGGAGCGTGACGGCGACCAGTACGACCGCTCCGAGCGGGCCGCGCTGCGCAGGGTCGCCGGCCTTTCCACCGAGCTCGAGGACGTCACCGAGGTCGAGTACCGCCAGCTCCGCCTGGAGCGGGTCGTACTCGTCGGCGTGTGGACGTCCGGCACGGTCCAGGACGCAGAGAACTCCCTGGCCGAGCTGGCGGCGCTCGCCGAGACCGCCGGCGCCCTGGTGCTGGACGGTGTCATCCAGCGCCGCGACAAGCCCGACCCGGCCACCTACATCGGCTCCGGCAAGGCCCAGGAGCTGCGGGACGTCGTGCTGGAGACGGCGGCCGACACCGTGGTGTGCGACGGTGAGCTCAGCCCGGGGCAGCTGATCCACCTGGAGGATGTCGTCAAGGTCAAGGTGGTCGACCGGACCGCCCTGATCCTGGACATCTTCGCCCAGCACGCAAAGTCCCGAGAGGGCAAGGCCCAGGTCTCCCTGGCACAGATGCAGTACATGCTGCCGAGGCTGCGCGGCTGGGGCCAGTCGCTGTCCCGGCAGATGGGTGGCGGTGGCTCCGGTTCCTCGGGCGGCGGCATGGCCACCCGCGGTCCCGGTGAGACCAAGATCGAGACCGACCGGCGGCGCATCCGCGAGAAGATGGCCAAGATGCGCCGGGAGATCGCCGAGATGAAGACCGGCCGCGACATCAAGCGGCAGGAGCGGCGGCGCAACAAGGTTCCCTCGGTCGCCATCGCCGGCTACACCAACGCCGGGAAGTCCTCCCTGCTCAACCGGCTCACCGGCGCGGGCGTGCTGGTGGAGAACGCGCTGTTCGCCACCCTGGACCCGACCGTCCGCCGGGCCGAGACGCCCAGCGGGCGGACCTACACCCTCGCGGACACCGTCGGATTCGTCCGGCACCTGCCGCACCACCTGGTCGAGGCGTTCCGCTCCACCATGGAGGAGGTCGGCGACGCCGACCTGATCCTGCACGTGGTGGACGGCTCGCACCCCGTCCCGGAGGAGCAGCTGGCCGCGGTGCGCGAGGTCATCCGTGACGTGGGCGCCCTGGACGTGCCCGAGATCGTGGTGATCAACAAGGCGGACGCGGCCGATCCGGTCGTCCTGCAGCGGCTGCTGCGGGTCGAGAAGCGCTCCATCGCGGTGTCCGCCCGCAGCGGCCAGGGCATCGATGAGCTGCTGGCCCTGATCGACCAGGAGCTGCCGCGGCCCGAGGTCGAGGTGTCCGCCCTGGTGCCGTACACCCACGGCAAGCTGATCGCCCGGGCTCACGCCGAGGGCGAGGTGCTCTCCGAGGAGCACACCGGGGAGGGCACCCTGCTCAAGGCCCGGGTGCACCAGGAGCTGGCCGCCGAGCTCCAGCCGTTCGTCCCCGCCTCCGCCTGACGGCGCGGGCACCGGAACGCCGAAAGGCCCGCCCCTCGGGGCGGGCCTTTCGGCGTTCCACGGACACGCCCGCTGAGCCGCCGACTCACCGGACGCGGGGCGGCGCCCCCTAGGAGCCGCTCCCGGCGAACTTCTTGCTCACCGCGTTGTAGACCCCCTTGGCCTCCGGCCCCAGGTGCGGTCCGGCCAGCCAGGTGGCCGTGTTCGGGCCTATCGAGGTGTTGGAGACCAGCGCGAGCTTGCCATCCGGGCCCTTGGCGACCCAGCCGCCACCGGAGGAGCCCGCCGTCATCCGGCAGCCGATCCGGTACATCGTGGGCTGCGCGCTGTCCAGCGAGAGCCGGCCGGGCCGGTCCGCGCACTGGTACATCTTCTGGCCGTCGAACGGCGGCGCGGCCGGGTAGCCGGTGGCCGTGATACCGCTGATCGACTTCACCTGCGGAGCGTCGAAGTTGACCGGCAGCGCCCCGCCGACCGCCTCCTCCAGGGACTGGCCGCTGCCCCCCTCGGGCTTCACGTGCAGCACCGCGAAGTCGTACGGGGCACCCTTGCCGCCCACACTGGCACCCATGTCGATCCACTGGGAGGAGGTCTGCGCCCAGTCCGCCCACCAGACGCCCTTGGGCGCCAGCTCCTCGCGGGTGGCGTGCTCCAGCTCGGCCGCCGACTTGCCCGCGGCGTTGTACGAGGGGACGAAGGCGAGGTTCTTGTACCAGCCGCCGGACGCACCGGCGTGCACGCAGTGGCCGGCGGTCCACACCAGATTCGACTTGCCCGGGTGCGCCGGGTCCTGGACCACGGTCGCCGAGCAGACCATGGCCCCCTCGGGGCCGTCGAAGAAGACCTTGCCCGCCTCGGGGACCGCCGCGCTGTACGGGGCGTCGACCTCCTGGGCGTCCACCGGAGCCGGATCAGGGTCGGTGACGCCCTGGTCGCCGGAGAGGTCCTCCTCCTCGACCGGCTTGTCGGGCTCCTGAGCATCCTTCATCCGGTCCGGCTTCCACAGGTCCTTGATGATCGGGTTGATGAACTGCCCGGCCTCCCGGAGCCACTTGTCCTTGTCCCAGTTGTCCCAGGCGCCCTTCTTCCACTTGTCGAGATCGATGTGCAGATCCTTCAACGCCTGGTCGAAGTCGTCCGGCAGAGAGATGTCCGCCGTGCTCTGCTGATCCGAGGAGGCGGACGGACTGGGGCCCGCGTTGTCGTCCTCCGGACCGCAGGCGGCGGCGGTCATCGCCAGCACTGCGGCGGCTGCCGCCGCCACGGCGGTTCGGGCTATGGAACGCATCGGTGGAATTCCCCCTGAGAGGCTCTCGACTGCTGACGCTGTGCGGTGGGCCTGCCACGGCGCCGCCCCGCACAAGGTGATCCCCCACTATGCCGGTGGAGGGTAAGACGGTCACAGCCGGGTGCGCGGTTCCCGTCCCGCCAAGCGATCTGCCCTACGGCCGTGATCCACCGCCCTGAGCGTCGTTGATACCGACGGGGGACCGGCGGAGCGCGTTCACGCGTCCGCTCCACGCATCAGCAGGAGGGCCCACTCCCGTGGCAGCGACCCAACTCCCGTCGGCCGGGCGGCCGCCAGGCCCCGCGTCGAGCCCCTTGTGGGAGGTGCCCGGAGGCAGGCGCCCCCATCCGCCCCGCACCGCCGCGAAGGAGGAAAGCGCCCGCCACCGGCCCGACCGCCACGACGGGCACGCCACCGCCATGCACGACCCAGCCGAGCCCGTCGTCCCCCACCGCGCCGCCC
>NZ_SRID01000146.1 GCF_004684805.1 Streptomyces palmae | reverse complement strand
GGGGGTGGCCGAGATGGCGGCGGTGGTGGCGGCCGGTGAGGGGTCGGGCCGCCACTCGGATATGACCACATGGCAGTTGGTGCCGCCCATGCCGAACGAGCTCACCCCGGCGGTCAGCGGCAGGTCGGGGCGCGGCCACTGGGACAGTTCGGTCTGGACGCGCAGGCGGAGCTCGTCCAGCGGGATACGGGGGTTCGGCGTCGCGTGGTTGAGGCTGGCGGGCAGCCGGCGGTGCCGGATGCTGAGGATCGCCTTGAGGAGCCCGGCGATTCCGGCCGCTCCCTCCAGGTGGCCGATGTTGGTCTTCACGGACCCGACGTGCAGCGGCTCCGCGGGGCCGCGGCCCGCTCCCAGGACCGCGCCGAGCGCCGCCGCCTCGACCGGGTCGCCCACCCGGGTGCCGGTGCCGTGCAGTTCCACGTACTGCACCTGGTGCGGGCTCACTCCGGAGCGGGCGTACGCCTGCCGCAGGACGTCTTCCTGGGCCGCGGCGTGGGGTGCGGTGAGCCCGTCGCCTCCGCCGTCGTGGTTCATCGCGCTGCCGCGCACCACGCAGTGGATGGTGTCGCCGTCAGCGAGGGCGCGGACCAGTGGTTTCAGTACGACGAGGCCGCCGCCCTCGCCGCGTACGTATCCGTTGGCCCGGGCGTCGAAGGTGTAGCAGCGGCCGTCCGGCGACAGACCGCCGAACTTCACCTCGGCCGCGAGGTCGCCGGGCAGCAGGTCGAGGTTGACGCCACCGGCGAGGGCCACGGTGGCGTCGCCGCGGCGCAGGCTCTCGCCGGCGAGGTGCACCGCGACCAGGGACGATGCCTGGGCCGCGTCGACGGTCATGCTGGGCCCGCGCAGGCCCAGGACATAGGAGACGCGGTTGGCGATCATGCTGCGGTGGACTCCGGTGGCGGCCGACCGGGGCCGGGTGGCCGGGTCCGCTTGGCGCAGCAGGGTCGCGTAGTCGTCCCAGATCGCGCCGGCGAAGACCGCGGTGGGGCTGCCCTTGAGGCGGTGCGGCGGGATCCCCGCGTCCTCCAGCGCCTCCCAGGCGAGTTCGAGGATCAGCCGCTGCTGCGGGTCCATCGACAGCGCCTCGCGGGGCGCGATACCGAAGAACTCGGCGTCGAACCGGTCGATGCCGTCGAGGTATCCGCCGCGCCGCCGGTCCTGGTGGCCGGTGGCCGTGCGGCGCGCCTCGGGTAAGTCGGTGATGGCGTCGACGCCACCGCTCAGCAGCTCCCAGAACGCGTCCGCGCCGGCTGCCCCGGGCAGTCGGCAGGCGACACCGATGACGGCGATGGCGTCTTCGGGAATGCGGTGGGCGTCATGTTCCGCAGCGTCTTGACCGTTCATTCCGCAGACTCCATCACGACAGGCATGATCGACGACTGGACTACTCATCGGAAAAGGAAGAACAGGGAGGGGAAGCCGAAGTGGCCGAACACACGAGAGGAGAAAGTAATCAAGCGAGTTGATCTAAGCGTATGAAGATCCCACCGGTCAAATCCCTCGATCGAGCGATTATGGATTCGGCCGCACCGACTCAATGCCGTCGAACAAATCAACGACACCCGCTCGCAGTTGCCCCGAGAATACCCGCCTCAAACCTACCCAGAGCCCGTACTTGAGGCGCCCCGAAGGCAAACGTCAGCCATTCCGCAAATGCATTCGAAAGAAATACGCCACCGAACAGTGCATCAGGAAACCATGCGTGTATTGTTTTCGAATAAATGGTCGATGGATTTCGATTTCCAGGCGTGGAACCCGCGGGCCGCCGGCCCGGGTGTCGGGCAGGAGAGCGGATGCCGGCCCGCCGTCAGGTCCACGCCCTGGCGGCCCGGGTGCGCCAGTACTCCTCCGCCGGTTCGGCCAGGTCGGCAAGGGCGGCCAGGTGCTGCTCGGTGAGTGCCAGCGAGCGCGCCTCGGCGTGGGAGGCCAACTGGTCTCCGGTGGCGGCGCCGGAGAGGACCACCTGGGCCCATGGCTGGTGGAAGGCGGCCGCCAGCGCCACCGCGTCCGTTCCGGTGCCCAGTTCCGCGGCGATCCGGCGCAGCGCCCGGGGCGCCTCGTCGGCGGTCAGCCGGCCGTTGGCCATGGCCTCCTTCACCACGATCAGCCAGCCGGCCCGGTGGGCTTCGGCCAGCGCCGGCGCGACGGAGGGTTCCAGCGGGTTCCAGGTGGCCTGCACGGAGCTGAACAGCGGTGCGCCGTCGACCGTGATCGCCAGTGCGGCGCGGATGGTGTCGGCCTGCCGGGGGCCGCTGGTGGAGCAGCCGATACGCACGCCCCGCGCGGCGAGTTCGGCCAACGCCCGGTGCAGCTCCGGGTCGGTGAGGGCGGGGCTGTCCGGGGTGAGCGAGTGGATCCGGTACAGGTCCAGGTGGTCGCCCAGCAGCGCCCGGGTCTCGTCGCGCTGCCGCAGGAAGGCGGCGAGGCTGTGGTCCTTGACCTCGTGGACCGAGGCGTTCAGCGCCCAGTCGCCGGTGTAGGTGTATCCCCACTTGCTGGCGATGTACAGGTCGGGCGGCAGCGAGGCGCGCGCTCGGAGCCAGTCCGCGAGGAACTCCTCGGCCCGGCCGTAGGAGCGCGCCACGTCGATATGGCGCACCCCCAGCCGGCAGGCCAGGTCCAGCAGGTCGTGGCAGCGCCGCCGCATGCCCTCGGGAGAGCGGTCCGGGAGGTCCGCGGTGCGTCCGCCGGTGATGTAGGCGGGCCTGCCGACGGCGGCGAGGCCGAGACCGAGTTCGGGCATGGGCTGCCGGATCCTTACGTCTGCGGTGCGAGTGCCGGTACGGGCCCTTCCGCCGGTGTGCGGCGGAAGGGCCCGTACCAGTATGTGCGCCCGGGGCCGGGCGGTGCGGTCAGTGCAGGGTGATGTATCCGGGCGCCGGCAGCCGGGTGGCCCAGGTGGGCTCGTGGACGTCGGCCATCGCGACGAAGAGCAGGGCCACGGCGAGGGCGCCCGGGTCGGGGACGCCGATGGCGTGGTCGCCCACATAGCTGGCGCGGCCTCGCCGGGGCCGCAGTGCGGCGGTGGCCAGGGCTCCCCGCACGGCGGCCTGGGCGGCGCTGGTGAGGGGGGCCTCGGCGCTCTCGGCGTCGTCGTCGGCGGCCAGCGCCTCGGCGGTGGGTGCCAGGGCGTCCACCAGCGTGCAGTCGCCCAGGGCGGCACCGCCGACCCGGTGCACCGCGGCGAGGGCGGCCTCGGCGGCCTGGGCCAGTGCGGCGCGGGCGGGAGCCTGGTCGTCCGCCGGCGAGACGGCGGCCAGATGCTGGAAGAGCAGTCCGAACAGCGGGCCGCTGGTGCCGCCGACCTCGTTGAGGAAGGCCTCGGCGAGGGCGGCCATGCCGTCCGCCCCGGTCTCGTCGGCGAGCTTCACGGCCCGGCGTACGCCACCGGCGAGGTTGTCGCCGAAGTCGCCGTCGCCGACCAGCTGGTCGAGCCGGGTGAGGTTGTCGCGCACCTGGGTGACGATGAGCGCGTACCGGTCCAGGACCGCCCGGCTGCCCTGGGCGTGCGGCTCGACCGTCCGGGGGCCGACCGCCTGGGACGGGGCCGGGGCGGCGTGGTCCGCGGTGAGGGTGCGGTGCGGCAGGACCAGCGGGGTGTCGGTGGGGGCGGCCCACAGCTCGGCCCAGCCCTCCTCCAGCCGGGTCAGGGTGAGGGAGAAGCCCGCCATGTCGAGTGCGGCGGTGTAGGTGCCGGGCACGATGGCCACCGGCCGGACGCCGTGGGCGGCGAGCCGCTCGTTCAGCAGCGCGCCGATGGCGTGGAGTTCCAGGCTGGTGGTGGCGCCCAGGCCGTTGACGACGGCGAGCACCTCGCCGGACCCGGCGGGCAGGGCGTCGAACAGGTCGTCGGTCATCCGCCGCACCAGCTCGTCGATGGGCGGGTGGGCGATGGTGCGGGTGCCGCGTTCGCCGTGGATGCCCACCCCGTAGTCGAGGATGCCGGGGTCCAGGGTGAACGCCGGATTGCCGGTCGTCGGCGAGGTCTGGGCGCGGGCGGCGACGGCGACGCTGCGGGAGCGGGCCACGATCTCGGCGCCGAGGGCGGCGAGCTCCTCCAGCGAGGCGCCCCGGTCGGCGGCGGCCCCGAGCAGCTTCTCCACCACCACCGTGGCGGCGGTGCCCCGGCGGCCGGTCGCGCTGTCCGCGGCGTCGGTGGCCAGATCGTCGTCGACCAGGACCCGGGCGACCGGGATTCCGTCGTGCCGCAGCCGTTCGGCGGCGATCTGGAAGTTGATCACGTCGCCGGTGTAGTTCTTGACGATGTGCAGCACGCCGCCGCTGCCGGCGGCGGCCACGCTCGCCTCGTAGATCTGCCGGTTGTGCGGGGAGGCGAAGATCTCACCGGGGCAGACCGCGTCCAGGCCGCCGCGGCCCAGCAGCCCGGTGTGCAGCGGCTCATGGCCGGAGCCGCCTCCGGAGACGAGGCCGACCGTGCGCTCCGGGTGCGGGGCGCGGGCCCGCAGGTAGAGCGGGCTGCTGTGCACCTCGATCAGACCGGGATGGGCGAGGGCCAGGCCACGGGCGGCGGTCAGGACGGGATCGGTCTCCGGCAGGAAGTAGCTCATCGAGGAGTCTCCGTCAGGTGCGGTGCTGATGTACGGAAGTCCGGGCGCGGAGTCCGGCGGCGGGCACGACCGGGCCCGGCGATCCGGCCGGTGCCCGCGCCCGGAGAGCCGGGCGCCGTCGCCGGAGGATCGGTGGACTCACCATGACCGGCCATCTTCTCCGAAGATCGGCACGCTCGCGTTCCGGTACCCAAAGGTTCCGGTCAGGGTCCCGGTGTGCAATGCTGCCACCTGCGCAGATAGGGATGACAATCCGTAAAGCGCACCTTGAGTTCATCGGTCGGCGTTTCCATCTTTGCGAGGTCTTTACCGTTGATGGATGTTCGGCGCGAGGACCTCGGCCGGATGCTGCGCGCCTGGCGCATGGCGCGGGACCCGAGGCTGATACCCGACCCGGTGCCCCTCCGCGGCCACCGGTCCTATCTGACCCAACTGGACATGGCGCTTGCCCTGGGCGTCTCCGAGCGCTGGTACCGCGCCCTGGAGAAGGGGGAGGACCGCAGGTACGGGGCGGAGATGATCGCCGGCATCGTACGGATCCTGGGCCTGGCCGACTGGCAGGCCGCGGCGCTGTACCGGGGCACCGGGCACCGGCCTCCCAAACACCGCACCACCGCGTCCCCGGCCCCCGCGCTGCTGGACCTGATGCACCAGCAGCGCTGTGTGAGCTACCTCGCCGACCAGGCCTGGGACGTGGTGGGCGCCAATGCCGTCGCCGCCCGCCACTGCCCCTGGCTGATGCGCGCCGACGCCAATGTCATGATCTGGGCCTTCTCGATGGAGGCCCGCTACCAGCTGCGCGACTGGGAGCGCTGCTGGGCCGGCCCGCTGCTCGACCGGCTCCGCCTCGCCTGGCACCGCTGGCCGGAGAACCGCCGCCTGGACGAGGTGGTCCAGGCGGTGCGCCGCCTGCCCGGGGTCGAACGCCTCTGGGAGGCCCACCTCCACCAGCGGCACTCCCTCGACGGCGAGGTGCTGCCGATGTTCTTCCCGCTGGTCGCGCCCGACCCGATAGGGGTGCGCATCACCACCTGCGCCCCCTTCGACGACAGGTCGCTGCGCTGGGTCATGATCGCGGCGGTGGACGGTTCCATCCGCTTCCCCTGACCCGTGCGCCCTCGGGTGGCGGCGCGCCACGGCAGGTGGTACCCGGGCGGCGCCCGCTCGCGCACGGCCCGGGCCTTACACTCCCGCGCCCTCGGCGAGGGTGTGCTTGACCAGGGCGTTGGCGTGGCCGTGGCCGAGACCGTGCTCGGCCTTGAGCCAGGTGACCAGCTCCATGTGCTTGGTCAGCGGCGAGGAACGGATGAGCGTCTTCCACTCCGCTATGGGGCGGCCGTACTTCTTCTCGATCGAAGGGAAGTAGCTCGCGGGGCCCTTCACGGTGTCAGCCATGTCCGCGCTGTCCTCTCCAGGTGGCCGGTGGCGGCGCGGACCGCTCATGGAGCGCGCGCCCTGGTACGGGATGCGACTGTCCGAGGGGCGCGACGAGTCGCCCCCCGAACGATCTCGGCGGGAGCCTGGACCAGATAAGTGGACGACGTCCACATACAAGTGGGGGACACCGGGATTCCCGGTGTCCCCCAGGCTGCTCCCGTCGCGGCCGGCACCGGGCCGCGACGGGAGCACCCCACCAGGGGCCGTTCGGCGCGCCGGCGCCGGTCAGGACGCGCGCACCGCGCGCAGCGCGCCGTGCTGCAGCATCGCGAAGCCGGCCACCGTGACCGCCTGGAGCGGGATCCAGACGCTGCCCGCGGTGGTGGGCGAGAGCCACAGGAACAGCGCGGCGATGCTGAGCACCGCCCACAGCAGGTTGGACTCGACCACGACCTGCACGCCGAAGGTGGGCGGCTGCTGCCGAGAGGCGAGGTAGCCGACCCCCGCGGCGAACACGGTCAGGAAGGCGCCGAGCGCCACCAGCAGGGCCCGGTCGACCCCGAGCAGGTCACCCAGCGGGCCGGAGAGGGCGAGGTAGGCCAGGCCGTTGCCGCCGGTGACGACGGCGTCCAAGGCCAGGAAGCGCCGCAGCCAGGTGGTCGCGGAGACGGTGGTCTGGGTGCTGGTCAGGGGGGTCGCGGTCATGGCGGATCAACCTCCGGCGGCGGGGTGCGTGGGTCAGGGACGAGGTACGGAACCGGTGTTTCCGCGGTTCCGAACCCGTTGCCTCAACCCTGCCGCCCGCGCGCCTGGGGGTCGATTACCGCAGAGGTAATGCGAAGGTAATGCCGCAGGTCGGATGTCGTTCGCCAGACGCCGGGCAGGCGGTACCCGGTGCCGCCCCGGCGGCCCGCCACCCGTCAAGCCCGTCCGCGGCGGCCCGCGAAGGGTGAGCGCGGTGCCCCGCCGCGGGGCACCGCGCGGTCGAGCGCTCCGGTCAGCAGCGGGGGCAGTGGCCCGCCTTGCCGTGCGGTCGGGCCTGGGGCTTTCCGTGGGGCCGTCCGCACGGCCGGGACCGCCGTCCCCGCCCGAGGCCCTCGGCGATCAGGGAGAGCCCGATGCCCAGCATCCAGACGTCCTTGGCCAGCGGAACACCCTGCTCGGTGGGGCGCAGGCTGCCTTCCTGGCGCATGCCGGGCGTGCGCAGATAGAGCCCGATCGTGCCCAGGGAGAAGGCGGTCAGCGCCCGCCCCGCGACGGCGGCGGGGACGACCGGCACCAGCAGGGCCGCGGCGATCGCGAGTTCGCCGGCGGACAGGAACCGGGCGAAGGTCCGGGCGTCGAACCTGCCGAGGAAGGGGTAGGTGCCGACGGCGAACTCCCTGAGCCGCTCGGCCGTCTCCTGGTCCGCTTCGCTCTTCTCCATCCCCGAGTGGAGGAAGAACGAACCGACCGCGAGCCTGAGCGGCAGTTGCCGTGCCGCGGAACGCCACATCGCACCGGACGTCATGTCAGGGCCTCCAAGCCGTATCCCCCGCCGTCCACTCTGCCACCGCTCCGCGGCGGGGCAAGGCGGAGGGATCCGGTCGGGTGAGGTGCGGCAACGGGCCGCCGCCGAGAGGGGCGCGCGGGCGGTCCGCGGCCGTGCGCCGGGGCGCGAGGCTCGGCGTGCTCGGCTCCCGCCGCCGGCCTAGACCTGGCCGGGGAGGTCCTGTTCGGCCCAGACCACCTTTCCGTCCCAGGTCCGGCAGGATCCCCAGCGCCGGCAGAGCATGTTGATCAGCTGGAGCCCCCGCCCGCCCTCGTCGCTGGGTGTGCTGTGCTGGATCTGCGGCAGGTCGGGGCCCCGGTCGGAGACCTCCACGGCCAGCCGGTTGCTGCGCACCATCCGCAGGTGGCCGGGGCCGCCGCCGTACCGCAGGGCGTTGCCGACCAGTTCGCTGACCATCAGTTCGGTGACCTCGATCAGGTCGCCGAGTTCCCATGCGGCGAGTTGCCCGCGGACCAGTTTGCGGGCCCGGCCGGCGGCGGTGGCGTCCTGCGGCAGGGTCCACTGGACGAGCTGCGCGTCCGGCTCGGCGGGCAGGTGCTCGGCGACCACCACGGCCGCCTCGTCGTACCGGCGCCGGTCCGGGGCGCTCGCCGCGGTCAGGGCCGCCGCGTCCAGGGTGCCCGTCGCCATGTCGGCGGTGATGCCGAGCAGCCTGCGCAGTCCGCTGTCGAGGTCGTCGGTGCGGGTCTTGATCAGGCCGTCGGTGAACAGCACCAGTCTGCTTCCGGGCCGCGCCGGCACCCGCACCACGTCGTACGGTATGACCCCGGCGCCCACCGGCGCCCCGGCGGGCACGTCCACGTACTCCGCCGAGCCGTCCGGGTCCACCAGCAGCGGCGGCAGATGACCGGCCCGGGCGATGGTGTAGGTGCCGTCGACCGGGTCGTGGATCGCGCACAGGCATGTGGCCACCTGGTCCTCGTCCAGGTCGCGGGCGGCCAGGTCCAGTCGGGCCAGCACCCGCTCGGGCGAGATGTCCAGCTGCATCAGGGTGCGGGCGACCGCGCGCAGCCGGCCCATGGTGGCGGCGGCGGGCAGCCCGTGCGCCATGACATCGCCGACGACCAGGGCGGTCCGGCCGCCGGGCAGCGGTATCACGTCGAACCAGTCACCGCCCACGCCGCTGGCCTCCGCGGCGGGGGCGTAGCAGGTGGAGACGGAGAGCTTCGCGGTGCTGGGGACCGAACGCGGCAGCAGCGCGCGCTGGAGGGCCACCACGTGTTCGCGTTCCCGGCCGTAGAGCCGGGCGTTGTCGACGAAGACGGCGGCCTTGGAGGCGAGTTGGGTGGCCAGCGCCAGATCGGTGCGGTTGAATCCCGGCCGGCCCGGGCCGCGTACGAAGTCGGCGACGCCCAGCAGTACGCCGCGGGCCAGCAGGGGGACCGCCATATAGCTGTGCACCCCGGCCCTGCGCATCTGCAGGGCGGCGTTGGGGGTGTTGGTGAAGAAGCGGTCCAGCTCCCGCGGGCGGATCCGCGACAGCAGGATGGGCCGCACCGTCAGTACGGTCTGCAGCGCCAGGCTGGTGCCCGCGTAGTCGGCCCGCTCCCCCACCGGGTGGGGTTCCAGCCGGCTCATCTCCTCGATGGCGCACACCGCCATGGCGCGGAGTTCGGGCACCCCCGGGCCGGTCCAGCGGGCGCCTTCCTCGCCGCGCAGGACCGATTCCAGCAGGTCGACCGCGCAGGCGTCGGCGAGCCGCGGCACCAGGAAGTCCGCGAACTCCTGGGCGGTCTGCTGGAGGTCCAGGGAGGTACCGATGCTGCTGCTGGCCTCGTTCAACCAGACCAGCTGCCGCTGTGCGGCCGACATGCTCCCGGTGCCCCGCGGCCCGCGGGCCCGGTTCAGTCGGGCGCGGGCCGCTGCCCCCGACCGGTGCCGCTGTCTGACGACCTTCCTGCCTCCCACGCGCCGGATCCGCCTTCCGCTCCCGCTAGCCGACACCATCAGTGTCCCTCCGTACGGCCTGCTCCGCCCGTAGCACCGCCACCCGCTCCCGGGCGCCGCGCCGCATCCGCCCCTGGCGCCGGGCCGGCGCGGCGGGGGCCGGCTCCGCGGTGGCGCTCCGGTGGTGGTGCCCAGGTGCGGCAGCCCCCGCCGGTGGGCTCCCCGCCCCACCGTACGGGGCGGTGGGGACAGCTGTCGGGGGCGCAACTGTGCTGCGGGGTCGCACGGGTTCCGTCCGCCGCGCCCGGTCGGTGCCCGCCTCGCCCCGAACCGGGCACGGCGGAGGGACCGGGTGGCGGCACCGCACCGTCTCGCGCGGGCATCCGCGTCCCGGCTCGCGGACCCCTTCGGTGCGTTCACTGATCGCGTACGCCAGAGCAGTGTGCCTGATCGCCCCGTGCGGCGGTCAACCACCATGCGCTCGACCGCATCCTGCCCGTACGCCCGGGGCGCGGCTGGTTCGAGGCGGCGCGGGGGGTTTTACTGGAGGTGGCGGGCGGAGCGGCGGGTGCCGCCCCTCGCCGCGGGGTGCACGTCACCGTAGCCGGCGCCGTACGCCCGAGAGGCGGGACGGAGGTGAGGCGGGTGCGGCCGACGTTCATGCTGGGGCGGATCCTGGGAGTCCGGGTCGGCGTCCACTGGAGCCTGCTGGTGGTGTTCGTCCTGATCGCGGTGGGCCTCGGGCAGGGCAGGCTGCCGCGGAGTCATCCCGGCTACCCCGCGCCGCTGTACTGGACGGCGGGCCTGGTGACGGCCGTGGTCTTCTTCGCCTCGCTGCTGGCGCACGAACTGGCGCACTCGGTGGTGGCCCGCCGCAACGGCGTGGAGGTGGACGACATCGTGCTGTGGCTGCTGGGTGGGGCGGCCCGGCTCAAGGGCGAGGCGCGGACCCCGGGCGCGGAACTGCGGATCGCCGCGGTGGGTCCGGCGACCAGTCTGGTGCTGGGCGGTGTGTTCACCCTGGCGGCCTGGCTGCTCCATCTGGCGTCCGCACCGGGCCTGCTGGTGGAGTCGGTGCTGTGGCTGGGGGTCATCAACGTCCTGCTGGCGGTCTTCAACACCATTCCGGCCGCGCCGCTGGACGGGGGCCGCCTGCTGCGGGCGTTCCTGTGGTGGCGTACCAAGGACCGGCTGCGGGCGACCACCATGGCCACCACCGCGGGCCGCGTCTTCGGTTGGTTCCTCACCCTGCTGGGCCTGTTCCTGGTGCTGCGCGGTGATGTCACCGACGGGCTGTGGCTGGTGCTGCTCGGCTGGTTCCTGGTGGCCGCGGCGACCGTCGAGGGGCGCCAGGCGCAACTGCGCGGCACCCTCGCCGGCATCCCGGTGCGCAACGCGATGACCATGGATCCGGTGACCGTGCCGGACGACCTGGCGGTCGGGGTCTTCCTGTCGGGTGCGCCGCAGCAGTACCGGCACTCCGCATATCCGGTCATCCACGGGGTGCGGCCGGTGGGGCTGGTGACCCTGGACCGGGCTCGGCGGGTACCGGCGAACCGGCGCGACCTCACCGCGCTGGGCGACATCATGCTGCCGCTGGACCAGGTCACCACCACCGCGCCGGACGATCCGCTGGCCGATCTGCTGCCGCGGATGGCGCCGGGGCCGGACCACCGCGTCCTGGTGCTGGAGGGGAGCGCGCTGGTCGGCATCGTCTCCGCCTCGGACATCAACCGCATGGTGAACTGGCTGACGACCTCGCTGCCGCGGGCCCGCGGTCGCTGAACCTCCCGGAGTCCGGGGCGGGCGGGGGTGCGGAGTGCGGGTCCGGGTCGGACCCGCGGCGCCATGCGGTGGGAAGCCGGCGTGATCGGCGGCGTCGTGCGCCGGCCGACCCCGGCGCGTCAGGTCTCCAGGGGGCGCCAGGCGGGGCCGTCGCCGTCCCGCCGGACCCGCCCGAACACCGCGTCGGCGAAGTGGTTGCCGAAGCCGATCGTGTCGGGCTGCTCCAGCTCGGCGATCAGACGGCGGCGGTGCTCGGCGGAGCGGGCGGGGTCGTGGTCGTAGACGCAGGACCACTCGGGGTGGTCCACCTGGACCGGGGAGTGCAGGGAGTCGCCGAAGGCGATGAGCCGGGTCCCGCCCCCGGTGATGACGTACTCCACGTGTCCGGCGGTGTGGCCGGCGGCGGTGCGGACCCGCACGCCGGGGAAGATCTCCTGCCCGTCGGTCACCGTACGGACGCGCGGCGCCAGCGCGGCGAGCATCTCCTCGGTCGTGCCCCCGGCCCCCAGCAGCTCGCGCTGGGCCCATTCCCGCTCGGCCACCAGGTAGTCGGCGTGCGCGAACACGGGCCGGTCACGACCGGGGGCGGGGTGCCAGGCCCAGCCGAGGTGATCCGGGTGGAGGTGGCTGAAGGCCACTGCCTCGATCTCCTCCGGCCTGCGGCCGAGCTTGGCGAGGCTGTCCGGCAGGGCGCCGCCGTGGATGGCGCCGTTGGGGGTGTCGGGGTCGGCCGGCGACGACTGCGGGCCGAACCCCGCGTCGATCAGCAGCGCGCGGTCGCCGTGCTCCACGAGAAGGCCACCGATGCTCGCCACCAGGTGACCGGAGGCGTCCAGGTACTCCGGGCGAGCCGCCCAGGTCTCCTCGGTGGTGTCCGGCAGCCAGGCGAGCGGCTTCCCCTGTACCGCCCCGTCCGGTACGTAGGACACCTTGGTGTCGCCCAGCCGTAGCGAGTGGATTCCGGCCGGTCGGCGCAGCCGCTCGTCCTGGGGTGCGGCGGAGTTCGCCATGCTTCCTCTCCTTTGCGGCGTGAGGTCGGGCCGCTGTGCGGCGTCGGGACGTGCCGCGTCCCTGGGAGGCGGCAGCGCTACCATAAGCATCAAGCTAGAAACATTCAAGTTAGAAACATTCTGGCTTGATGGATAGGTAGGATGGGAGACATGACAACGCCCCCGGAGCCGCGGGCCATCGCCGAGCGAGAGCTGTGCGGCCTGGTGAACGCGCTGGCCCAGCGGATCGCCGAGCACATACGCACCAGGGCCGGCGCGCTGGGCCTCACCGCCGCCCAGGCCACCGCGCTGCGGGAGATGACGGGACCGATGACCATGCGCGAGCTCGCCGGGCGCATGAGCTGCGAGCCCTCCAACGCCACCTTCGTCATCGACAAACTCGAGAAGCAGGGCCTGGTCGAGCGCCGCGCACACCCCACCGACCGCCGCGCCAAGCACCTCGTCCTCACGGCCGAGGGCGGCGAACTCCGCGAACGGCTCCTCGCGCTCCTCACCGAGGGGTCGCCGCTGGCCGGCCTCGCCCCTGAGCAGCAACGCGCCCTTCAGGACCTGTTGGAGCAGGCCATCCCCCGCGACTGAGCCCGCGCGGGGACCGGGTTTTCCAGGCACCTCCGGGAGAGGAGGTCGCGGCGGAGACCCCGGTGGGGCGGGCGCCTTTCCATGGCGTCCGCCCCACCGGGGTCTCCGGCTTGCCGGTCACGAGACCCGGGCACTCTCCGGCTCGGGGTGCCCGGCACTCGCGGTCTCGTCCTGCGACGCCGCCCCGGACTTGGAGCCGCGCATCAGCAGGAGGGTGAGGAGGGCGCCGGCCGCCGCGATGGCCGCCGCGGCGAGGAAGGCCGCACTGAAGCCGTCGGTGAGGGCGGGCAGGTTGCCCAGCTCGCCGGCCCCCTGGGAGGTGGCCAGGGCGGTGAGGGCGGCCAGGCCGAGCGCCGAGCCCACCTGGTAGGTGGTGTTGACGATGCCCGAGGCCAGACCGGCCTGCTCCTGCGGGACCCCGGAGATGGCCGACATCATCGCGGGGATGTAGGCCAGCGACATTCCCAGCGCCGCGACCAGCGAGGCGGGCAGGACGTCGACCAGGAAGGTGCCGGTGGGCTCGACCGCCGACAGCCACAGCAGGCCCGCGGCCAGCGCCGCCAGTCCGCCGACGATCAGCGGCTTGGCCCCCAGGCGGCCCAGCAGCTTGGCGGTGATGGTGGTCATGAAGACCATCAGCAGGCCGGTCATGGGCAGCAGCGCGGCGCCGCTGGCGAACGAGCCGTAGCCCAGGACCTGCTGGAGGTAGAGGTTGAGGAAGTACCACATGGGGATCCAGGCGGCGCCCAGCAGGGTCATCGCCACGTTGGAGGCGGCCAGACCCGGGGTGCGCCACACCCCCAGCGGCATCAGCGGGGCGCCCAGCGAGCGCTGGAGCAGCAGGAAGGCGATCAGCAGGACGGCCGCGCCGGCGAGTTCGAGAATGGTCTCCGCCGCACTCCAGCCGACCTCGGGAGCCCGGACCACGGCGAACACGGCGAGCGCGAGACCGGCGGTGACCGCGGTGGCGCCCAGCACGTCGACCGAGCCCCGGCGGCGCTCCACGGCCGGCAGCAGCCCGGTGGCCAGCAGGGTGGCCACGCCGATGGGGACATAGATGATGAAGACCCACGGCCAGCTCATCCACTCGGTGAACACACCGCCCAGGAATACGCCGGCCGTACCGCCGGCCGGGGCGGCGGCACCGTACAGGGCCATCGCCTTGCCGAGTTCCCGGGGGTCGTGACTGAAGAGCATCATCAGCAGGGTCATCGAGGCGGGGGCGATCAGGGCGCCGCCGACGCCCTGCACGGCGCGGCCGACCACCTCGACCCACGCGGTCTGGGCCGCCGCCGCCACCACCGAGCCGGCGATCAGCACCACCCAGCCGCCGGTGAACACCCGGCGCGCGCCGAGCAGGTCGGACAGCCGCCCACCCAGCAGCAGCAGACCGCCGAAGGCGATGACATACGCGTTGAAGACCCACTGCAGACCGCCCTGGGAGAAGCCCAGGTCCTCCTGCATCTCGGGCAGCGCCACTCCGATGATGGAGGTGTCCATGATCACCATGAACTGGGCCGCGGCGAGCACCAACAGGGCCCACCAGCGGCGTGGATTGACAGTCGTCGACATGATTCCCTCTCCCAAAGGTCATACCCCAGTGGGGTATCTGCGGAGACCATAGCATTACCCCTAGGGGGTATAGAAGAGGGTGGGTGGAGGGAGATCTTCTGAGGACGGATCAACCTCCGGCCGACGGCGCGGGGTTGCCGATCGGCGTCCGGGCGTCCGCACGGTCGGCATCCGGGAGCCCTGCGCGCCACCGCGGCCCAGCCGACTCCCCGCACCGCGGCTCCCGTGCCCCGGCGCCTGGGCCGTGTGAACGGCAGCCGCAACGGCCGCCGTTCACACGGCCTTCGGCCCCGTGCTCGTCGATACAGGGCCCGCAGACCACCGCGGTGCGCGTTCAGCGCCCGCCCCAGAGGCCGAGACCGTGCCGAGCGAGTGGCCGGTCCCGTTCGGGGTCACCCGCGAGAACTCGGAGGCCCTCCGGATCGCCACACGGTCCGCCCGCTCACCGATGGTCGGAAGCCTCGTCGTCGCCCTCGTCGCCCGGATCGCCCTCCGCGGCGCGGATCAGACGGGTCGCCAGCCGGTAGTGGACCAGGATGTCGCGGTACTCCTGGCCTGGGGCGACCGTGTAGGGGAGGTTGGTCCGCTCGCTGCGGGACGACGACTCCCGTTCGCCGGCCCCGGGAAAGCCGACGGCCGTTCGGGGCTCCTCCTCGAAGCGGAGACGTTCACCGCGGACCGTTGCCTCGAAGGAGATGTCCGGCTCCGAGGACGCTCCGGAACCGCCCGTGCCGGGGGGACGACTCACCGGCCCGATGGAACCGTCACGGGCCCCCCGGCGGCCGGCCCTTCACGGCGGCTCGTCCCGCTGCGCCGAGGCGCGGCGACGGGCGGGCCGGGCCCGCCGCTCGCCACCGCGGCCCCCCTCGCCGCCGCCCCCCTTGCCGTCGCGGTCGCCGCGGTCGCCGTCATCGCCGTCGTCCCCGTCCCCGGCCTCGCGGGAACGGCGGGTCCGGGCGGCCCGGCGGCGCTCGGCGCCGCCGCTGCCGGCGGCCCTCCGCGCCGAACCGGCCGTCCGCCGGATCGTGCCGCGCTCGGCCGGCGCGGTGCCGCGGGCCGCGCGCCGCTCCGCTCCCGGGGCACCCTCCTCTGCGTCCTCTGCGTCCTCTGCGTCCTCCGGAGCCCCTGCGTATTCGGGGGGCTCGGCGACCCGCCGCACCGGTTCGCCCTCCGCCGTCCGCCCGACCGCCTCACCGACCGCCTCCCCCGCCTGCGCTGCGCTGCGCCCCGCGGTCCGGCCGGTCTCCCGGACCGCGCCGCCGACATCCTCGCCGACACCACCCACGGCCCGACC
>NZ_SRID01000145.1 GCF_004684805.1 Streptomyces palmae | reverse complement strand
GCGGGGGAGGATGGCGGTGGACCCGCCGTGACGGCCCGGAGGGGCACTCGCGGCAGTGAACGACGAGGAGGCGAAGTGAGCGAGTCGACATCGGCCGCGACCGGAGGGGCTGCCGTCACGGGCGAGGACGAGGTCGTCGATCTGTGCCGTGACCTGATCCGGATCGACACCAGCAACTACGGCGACCACTCCGGCCCGGGGGAGCGCGCCGCGGCCGAGTACGTGGCCGAGAAGCTCGCCGAGGTGGGCTTGGAGCCGCAGATCTTCGAGTCGCACAAGGGCCGGGCCTCGACGGTGGCGCGGATCGAGGGCGAGGACCCGTCGCGGCCCGCGCTGCTGATCCACGGCCACACCGACGTCGTGCCGGCCAACGCGCACGACTGGACCCACCACCCGTTCTCGGGCGAGATCGCGGACGGCTGCGTGTGGGGCCGGGGCGCGGTCGACATGAAGGACATGGACGCGATGACCCTCGCGGTGGTGCGCGACCGGATGCGCAGCGGTCGCAAGCCGCCGCGCGACATCGTGCTGGCCTTCCTCGCCGACGAGGAGGCCGGAGGGGTGTACGGCGCGCGGCACCTGGTCAACGAGCACCGGGACCTCTTCGAGGGCGTGACCGAGGCGATCGGCGAGGTGGGCGGCTTCTCCTTCACCGTGAACGAGAAGCTCCGGCTGTACCTGGTGGAGACGGCCGAGAAGGGCATGCACTGGATGCGGCTCACCGTGGACGGCACCGCCGGCCACGGGTCGATGACCAACAAGGACAACGCGATCACCGAGCTGACCGAGGCCGTGGCCCGGCTCGGCCGGCACAAGTTCCCGGTGCGGGTGACCAAGACCGTGCGGTCCTTCCTGGACGAACTGTCCGACGCGCTGGGCATCCCGCTCGACCCGGAGAACATGGACGAGACGCTGGAGAAGCTGGGCGGCATCGCCAAGCTGATCGGCGCCACCCTGCAGAACACCGCCCAGCCGACCATGCTGGGCGCCGGGTACAAGGTCAATGTCATCCCCGGGCAGGCGACCGCGCACGTGGACGGACGGTTCCTGCCCGGTTACGAGGAGGAGTTCCTGGCCGACCTGGACCGGATCCTGGGGCCGCGGGTGCGGCGCGAGGACGTGCACGCCGACAAGGCGCTGGAGACCAGCTTCGACGGCGCGCTGGTGGACGCGATGCAGACGGCGCTCAAGGCCGAGGACCCGATCGCGCGCGCCGTGCCGTACTGCCTCTCGGGCGGTACGGACGCCAAGTCCTTCGACGACCTCGGGATCCGCTGCTTCGGGTTCGCGCCGCTCAAGCTCCCTCCGGAGCTGGACTTCGCGGGCATGTTCCACGGCGTGGACGAGCGGGTCCCGGTCGACGGACTCACCTTCGGGGTCCGGGTGTTGGACCGCTTCCTGGACAACTGCTGAGGCGTCGCCGTTCCGGCGCCCTTCGCTGGAACGGGTGAATGGATCCACGGCTTCGTAGCCTGCCCATCCCCTCCTCGTTACAGGGAGTGCGGTCCGCGGCATGGGACCGCATTGCCGAGAAGGAGGATCAATGATCAAGAAGGTCGCCGCCGCTGCGGCTGCCTCCGGTGGTCTGGTGCTCGCCGGCGCGGTTTCGGCCTGCGCCGATTCAGGCGCCAAGGGGGTTGCGGTGGTGTCGCCCGGGCGTCGTCTCCGGCAACGTGGTCCCGGTTCCGGCCCACGCGTCGGTGGACGTCCGCGGCGACACGATCGACATGATCGGGCTGCTTGACCCTGCCTTCGGCAACGTCTGCATCAACAACTGATGTTGATTCACCACCTCTAGGGGTGTGGTCCCGGCTGGTCCCGGAGTGTGCGCCAGGCACTCCGGGACCAGTGGGTTCGACGCGCGGGCACATTGCCCGGGCGTATTTCACAACGAGGCAAGGCAGGGGAACGGAACCCATGCGCAAGGTTGCGAGAAACAGTCTGATGACGGTCGCGGCGGCCGGCAGTGTGCTCGCCGCTACGGCCGGCTACGCGAACGCGGTCGGCTCCGGTGCCCACGGCACCGCATCGGACTCACCCGGGGTCGCGTCCGGGAACACCGTGCAGGTCCCGGTCGACATCCCGGTGGAGGTCTGCAACAACACCATCAATGTGGTCGGGCTGCTCAACCCGGCCCTGGGCGGGGCGTGCCACGTCGACTCGGGCAGCCACTCCAGCAGTGTGCGCACCCACGACACACACGGCAAGGAGACCCGGCGCGAAGAGGTCCGGCGGGAGGAGTCCCACCACACCGGCGCCCTGGCCGAGGGCAGCAGCAAGGGCTCGCCCGGCGTGCTCTCCGGGAACACCGTGCAGCTCCCGATCCACGTCCCGGTGGAGGTCTGCGGCAACAGCATCGACATCGTCGGGATCGGCAACACGGCCGCGGACAGCGACTGCGAGATCGGTGCCGAGGCACCCAAGCCGCGCCCGGCGAAGCCGCACCGGCCCGAGGAGAAGCCCAAGCCGCACACCCGCGCGCCGGAGCACCACGAGCAGATCTCGCACCGTGCGGTGCAGGACCCGCAGGTGGACCCCCGCGAGCAGCTGGCCCAGACCGGTGCCGACTCGCTGGACGTGCTGGCTCCGGCCGGCGCGGCCGCACTGCTGGCCGGTGCGGTGCTCTACCGTCGGGCCCGTGCCCGGCAGCACTGAGACACCACCACGGTGAAACCGAGCGGGCCCCGCGGCAGCGGGGCCCGCTCCCTGCTTACCAGGTGGCGCGCAGCTGGCGGATGATCCGGCGGCGCAGTCGCACTCTGCGGCTGCCGTCGGGGTTGAGTCGCAGTCGGTCCAACTCCCAGTGTCCGTACTCGGCGTGGTCGGTCAGCAGGCGTGTGGCGGCCTTGCGGGAGACCCCCCTCGGCACATACACATCGCAGAATTCATATTCCGGCATCGCATCTATTGTGCGGGAACTGCCCTGATACGGATAGCGTCTGCACTATGTCTGATGCTGCGCAGCCATCCGCTGCCGAGGTACGCGCCGCCGCTGAAGCGGTCAAGGCCGCGCTGGACCGCCACCTCGACGCTGTCGAACGCCGGTCGGGCGAGGACGATCCGGCCGTCTACGCCGCGTTCAACGAGCTGGCGGCGGCAGCCGAGGCCTACGACGAGCTGCTCTACGACGCCTACGACGAGGTCACGCCCTTCGAGATCCCCGGCGAGGACGGCATGCCGGCCTACGCGGGGCCCGAGGAACCCAGCGCGCTGAGCGTGCTGATCCGCAGGGACTACGCGGTCGCCGAGCCCCAGCGCCTGCTGAGCCAGGCTCAGCGGGTCGCCGACCTGGATCCGGACATCGGCACCGGGAATGCCGGCGGCGGGGCGGGCGGCAGTGTGCACGCCGCGCTCGGGGTGGTGTTCGGCGAGTACGAACCGGACGAGATCGCCTCCCGGCACAAGGAGTTCGGCCTGGAGGAGGGCGACTCCACCCTGTGGGTGACCGCGCTGGACGAACTCGCCGAACCGGGGGAGTGGCTGGCCGCGCCGTTCGACCAGGCGGACCCGCAGCGAGTGGTGTGCCGCTTCGACGTGAGCGAGGTCTTCGACCAGGATCTGGACGAAGCCGGCGGCGCGGATGACATCGACGACATCGACGACGACCTGGAGGTGCTGCGCCCCGAGAGCTGAGCTCCCGGGGCCGGCACACCGTGATCACCCGGCGGGCGGGTTCTGCGCCTCCAGCAGAGACCGCAGCCGGGTGGTCCGCTCCGCGGCACCGCGCTCCGCCACCGCACGCGGCAGCGCCTCGCCGGCGCCGTGTACCACCGACAGATGGCGCTCGCCGCGGCTGAACGCGGTGTAGACCCAGGCCCGGGTGAGGCCCGCGGTGGCGTCACCGGGCAGCACCACCACGACGGCCGGCCAGCGCAGCCCAGCCGCCTGGTGGGCGGTGAGCGCCCAGGCGTGCCGCACCGTCGAGGCCACCGACTCGCGGGGCACCAGCAGCGGGCTGCCCGCGCAGTCCAGCAGCAGGCCCTCGGCGTCCGCCGAGACCACCGTGCCGGGCACGGTCCGGCCCGGCGCCGGCACATGGACGACCCGGTCACCCGGGTCGAAGCCGCCGAACCGCCCCGGGCCGGGGTTCAGCCGCTCCTTGAGCGCCGCGTTGAGTGCCCGGGTGCCCGCGGCGCCGCCATGTCCCGGGGTGATGACCTGGGTGGACTCGGCGGGCACGCCGATCGCCCGTGGCACCGAGTCCGCCACCAGCTGGACCGTGCGGTGCACCGCCTCCCCGGCGTCCCGCACCGGGACGATCACCACCTCCCGGCCGGGCGCCTCGACCTGGTTCAGCTCACCGATCCCGATCCCGGACACCAGCTCGCCGATCGGACCCGGGTCCGGCGTCCGGGAGACGACCTGCGGGCAGCAGCGCGCGGCCAGCAGGTCGGCGAAGACCCGGCCCGGGCCGGCCGACCAGAGCACTCCCGGGTCGCCGCTGAGCACCAGCCGGGTGCCGTCCGGCAGCGACTCCACCAGCATCGCCGCGGTCTCCACGTCCAACTGCGGCGCGTCCAGCACCGCGAGCAGATCCAGCGCGAGCGCGCCTTCCGCGTCGCGGCCCGGCCCCTGCCGGCCGGAGAGCAGCCCGGCGACGGTGACCGCGGCGGCCTCCGCCGGCTCCGCACCGCCCGGCGGGCCCTCGGCGAGTGCGGCGGCCAGCCGCCGCCGGCCGTCCTCGGTGTGCGCCGCCGCGTAGGCGCGCAGGCCCAACGCCCGGGCCGCGGCCACCAGCGCCACCGGCTCGGCGCGGGCCGCCTCGCCGCCGGTATGGGCCACCAGCCCGTGGCCGGCGGCGGCCCGGATCAACTCCGCGGCGGACGGAGAGGGCGCCGCGTCCGCGGCGGTGCCCCAGTCCGCCGCGCTCGCGCCGACCGCGGCATCCTCCTCGGGCCCGGGCCCGGCCCCCTGGCCGAAGGTGCTGACCAACCGGGCCAGGCCATCGGCCAGGCTCTCCTCGGCCAGGGCGTACCGGTCCAGGCCGAGCAGCACCCGCACCGCGGGCTCGTCCTCCGCGTCCTCGGCCACCCGGTGGCCGGGCAGGGCGTCCAGGGCGTCCTGGAAGACGAGTACGCCACCCTCGGTGACGGCGGTACGCACCGCCGCGTCCGGATCCGGCACCGCGTGGGCGGCCAGCGCCTCCCGTACCGCGGACGCGGGCAGCGCGGTGTGGCCCTCCAGCGCGGCGCGCTCCAGCACCCGGCCGAGCAGGGCCTGCCCCCGCCGCTCGTCGCCGGGGCCGCACTCCGGCCCGAGCAGCGCGCGGGCGAAGGCGTCCGCCTGCTCCGGCCGTACGGCGGCCACCGCCAGCAGCCGCCAGGGATCGGCCCGCAGCGCCTCGGCGGCCTGCTCACCCAGCGCCTCGGCGACCGGTTCGGCCAGCTGCTCGGGGGCGCCCCCGGCGGCCAGTACCTGCCGCAGTCCGGCGGTGTCGGCGAGTGCGGCGGCCCGCCCGGGGCGCGCCGCACCGGGCGGCGGTCCCTGCGGATGTCCGGCGCCGGCCTCTCGCCGCGCTGGGTGCACGGGGGCCTCGGACGGCGCGGTTGAGCCGATGTGCGCCCCGGGGGCGCCGCCCGCGCCGGGGGTACGGCCGGTGCCGGACGGCGTGGAGCCGCCCCCCGGAGCACTCGGCCGGGCCGGCCGGGAAGACGGCTGCTCGGTGAAGAAGGACGCCGCGGACCGCTCGCCGCTCTCCACCGCCCGTACCGCCGCGGCCAGGGCCTCGGCAGCGGCCGACCGCTTGCGGGGGGCGGCGTCCTGCGCCGCTGCGGTGTCGTCCAGTGCGGCGGCGTCCTCCGCGCCCGCGGTGTCCTCCGCCGAGCCCTCGGTGTCGTCGGCGTCCGTGCCCTCCGCCACGCCCCGCGTGTCATCCGAACCCGAGGCGCTCGCCGGGCCTTGGGCACCCTCCCGTGCGGGGGGATCCTCCGGTGCCGGGGCGGCGCCCGGCGGGTCCGCGGGGGTCCCCGAACCGGTGCCGGCGTCCGGGCCGGTGGCCCCGGTGGTGGGCTCCTCCTCGGGCGGGGTGGCGGCCTCGCCGGCGAGGCGGTCGGTACTCACAGCGTGCTCCAGTCCTGGTCGGGATAGCGGTGCACGGGCGCCGACACGTCGTCGAGCGCCTGGCAGATCTCGTGGGGAAGCGTAAGCGCCTCCACTGACAGGGCCGCTCTGAGCTGCTGCGCGTTGCGGGCGCCGACGATCGGGGCGGCGACGCCCGGCCGGTCCCGTACCCAGGCGAGGGCCACCTGGAGCGCGGTGGTCGCCAGTCCGTCCGCGGCGGTGGTCACCGCCTCCACGATCCGGCTCGCCTCCGCGTCGAGATAAGGGGCGACGAACGGCGCCAGATGCTCGGAGGCGCCCCGCGAGTCGGCGGGGGTGGTGTGCCGGTACTTGCCGGTGAGCACCCCGCGGCCGAGCGGCGAGGAGGGCAGCAGGCCCACGCCGAGGTCGAGCGCGGCGGGCAGCACCTCGCGCTCGACGCCGCGCTGCAGCAGCGAGTACTCCATCTGGGTGCTGGCCAGCCGGGTCTGCGCGCCGGGCGAGGCCAGCTGCCAGGTGGCGGCCTTGGCCAGCTGCCAGCCGCAGAAGTTGGACACCCCCACATACCGGGCCCGTCCGCTGCTCACCGCGATGTCCAGGGCCTGCAGGGTCTCCTCGAGCGGGGTGCCGGGGTCGAAGGCGTGCACCTGCCACAGGTCGACGTAGTCGGTGCCCAACCGCTCCAGCGAGGCGTCCAGCGCGTCGAGCAGATGGCCGCGCGAGCCGTCGAAGCGGCGGTCGGGGTCGGGGACGCTGCCCGCCTTGGTGGCGATGACCAGGTCGCGGCGGGGCACCAGGTCCTCCAGCAGCTGGCCCAGGAGGTACTCGGCGCCGCCGTCCGCGTAGACGTCGGCGGTGTCGACCAGGGTGCCGCCCGCGTCCCAGAATGCCCTGAGTTGCTCGGCGGCATCGTGTTCGTCGGTGTCGCGGCCCCAGGTGAGGGTGCCGAGCCCGATCCGGGATACGCGAAGGCCCGTATGGCCGAGGTGCCTGAGCTCCATGGGGCCCGAGGTTACTGGGCGGCGCCGAACCCGTACGCGGAACCCGTACGCGGAACGGGAGGGCCAAGGGCCCGCTCCCGGACCGCCGCGGGGCCCTGACGCGGCGCCGGGTGGCGCGCTAGAGTCCGGGCAAAAGACGTTACTGATCGGTAGGGGAGAGTGTATGCGGCTCGGGATCAACCTCGGCTACTGGGGTGCCGGGATGGACGCGGACAACCTCGCGGTGGCCCAGGAGGCCGACCGGCTCGGCTACTCGGTCTGCTGGGCCGCCGAGGCGTACGGCTCCGACGCCGCCACGGTGCTCTCCTGGGTCGCCGCCCAGACCGAGCGCATCGACATCGGTTCCGCGATCTTCCAGATCCCGGCCCGTACGCCCGCGATGACCGCGATGACCGCCGCCACCTTGGACTCGCTGTCCGGCGGCCGGTTCCGGCTGGGCCTGGGCGTCTCCGGCCCGCAGGTCTCCGAGGGCTGGTACGGCGTCAAGTTCGACAAGCCGCTGGCCCGCACCCGGGAGTACGTGGAGATCGTCCGCAAGGCGATGTCCCGCGAACGCCTGAGCCACCAGGGGGAGCACTGGACGCTGCCGCTGCCCGACGGACCGGGCAAGGCCCTCAAGCTGACCGTGCACCCCGAGCGCGAGCACATTCCGCTCTACATCGCCGCCATCGGCCCCAAGAACCTGGAGCAGACCGGCGAGATCGCCGAGGGGGCGCTGCTGATCTTCCCCGCGGCCGAGCACCTGGAGGACACCGCCCTGCGCCATCTGCGGGCGGGCCGGGAGAAGGCCGGGAAGACCATGGAGGGCTTCGACGTGTGCCCCACGGTGCCGCTGGCCCTCGGCGCCGACCGGGACGTCAGCGCGCTGGCGGACATCTTCCGGCCGTACACCGCGCTCTACGTGGGCGGCATGGGCAGCCGCAAGCAGAACTTCTACAACCAGCTGGCCCGGCGGATGGGCTATGAGCAGGAGGCCGCCGAGATCCAGGACAAGTACCTGTCCGGCGACAAGGCGGGCGCCGCGGCGGCCGTCCCGGAGCGGCTGATCGACTCCACCACCCTGCTGGGTTCGGTGGACCGGATCGCCGAGGGCATGCGCCGCTACGCGGAGGCCGGAGTGACCACGCTGACCCTGGTCCCGGCCGGCTTCGCCCTCGAGGAGCGGATCGCCGCGCTGCGCGCCGGCATGGAGGCGCTGGAGCGGGCCGACCTGGCCTGAGCGGGCACCCGGCCGACCGCTTCCGGGGCACTGTCCCGGAAGCGGCCGGCCGCGCGGTACGGGCCAGGGGCGCCCAAGGACCCTGCGGCCGTGGCGGGGGCTCGGGGGGTCTTCCCCGCCGCGGCCGCGTCACCCAGCACAACGGCTGGTGCCCCGACCGGTTACGCGCTCCTGGCGGGCCGGGCGGCCGGCGGGTCCTTCGTTCGGCCGACTGGGCCCGGTCAGCTGTTGCTCTGCCTGTCATGCGGCATTTGACTTTTCCTGCGCGGCCGTCGCGCACGGAGGTGGCAGATGCTCTCGGCGAAAAGCCTGTTCCAGGAGATCTTCGACAACGACGAGTCCTTCCGGCTGTTCTGCTCCATCGCGGCCAGCGGGGAGACCCAGGGCGGCTGGGAGAACGGCCGTATCGCGGCGCTGGTGCCGGACAGCCAGCGGTTCCTCGCCCCCCGGATCGCGCGGCACGGCGCGGACGAGGACAAGCACGGCCGCATCTTCAACGCGCTGCTGCGCAAGCGCGGCCTCACACCGGTGGAGGTGCCGCGGGAGACCGACTACACCATGCTGCTGGAGGCCGGCGGGATCGGGCTCGCGCACGAGAAGCTGCGCCGCGACACGCCCCTGACCGAGCGGGACATCGTCGTCTACCTGGCGCACAGCAGGGTCACCGAGGAACGCGCCTCCGGCCAGATGCGGATGCTGGTGAAGTACTTCGGCGACCATCCGGACGTCGGCCGCGCGGTCAGGATGATCTCCCACGACGAGGACAACCACCTCGCCTACTGCCATGAGGAACTGCTGCGGCTGGCCGCCGCCGGGCACGGCCGGCTCATCCTGGACACCCTCCGCGCCTCCGCGCTCGCCGAGATCGCCGTCTACCGCGATGTGAGCCTGGCGGTGATGGGGCACATGGGCCGCATCCTGGGCTGGCCGCGGGCCAAGGCGGCGGCGCTGGCCGCCGGGATCCACGCGATGTACGGGGCGGAGCGGCTGGGCGGATGGCGGCGCATGGTGTCGCTGCGGATGCCCGAGCGCAGGGACGCGCTGGGGGGAGCGGTGAAACCGGAGCCGGAGTTCGCGTAGGGCGGCGCCCCGGCCCTACAGCCAGCCCCGCCGGCGGAAGAAGCGGTACAGCAGCAGCACCACCGCGACCATCACGCCGAGGGCGGCGGGGTAGCCCCACCACCGCGTGAGTTCGGGCATGTGCTGGAAGTTCATGCCGTAGACCCCGGCGATCATCGTGGGTACCGCGACCATCGCAGCCCAGGCGGAGATCTTGCGCAGGTCGTCGTTCTGCCGCACGCCGGTCTGCGCCAGATGCGCCGAGAGCACATCGGACATCAGCCGGTCCAGCACCTCCACGTGCTCGTTGGCGCGGGTCAGGTGGTCGGCGACATCGCGGAAGAACGGCTGCGAGCCGGCGTGGACGAACGGCACCCCGGCGCCGGCCAGCCGGGCCATCGGCTCGGCCAGCGGGACGGTGGCCCGGCGGAACTCCAGCACCTGGCGCTTGAAGGTGTAGATCCGGGCCGCGGTGCTCCCCGGCCGGTTGCGGTCGACGGAGAAGACCTCGGCCTCCAGCTCGTCGAGGTCCGCATGGAGTTCCTCGGCCACCTCCAGGTAGTGGTCGACCACCGCGTCCGCCACCGCGTACATCACCGCCGTCGGCCCCTGCTGGAGCACCTCGGGGCGGTGCTCCAGCCCGGCGCGTACGGCGCTGAGCGGGTTGGCCTCGCCGTGCCGCACGGTGACCACGAAGCAGTCACCGACGAAGACCATCAGCTCCCCGGTGGTGACGGTGCTGCCGGCCTCCTCGTAGCTCACCGGTTTGAGCACCAGGAACAGCGAGTCCTCGTAGACCTCCAGCTTGGGGCGCTGGTGGGCGGTGAGCGCGTCCTCCACCGCCAGCCGGTGCAGGCCGAACGCGCTGGTCACCAGCGAGAACTCCTGCTCGGTCGGCTCGTAGAGGCCGATCCACAAGAAGGCGTCGCCCGCCGCCCGCGCCCGGCCGAGCGCCCCGGCGAGGTCGGCGGGCACCTCGGTGCGGTTCCCGTTCCGGTAGACGGCGCAATCCACGATCACGCGCGCATTCTGCAACGAACCGGACGAGGGCGCATCCGGAGGAGGGCGAGCCGCCGGCCTGGGTCGTAGGGTGGCGTCATGCCCACGCTGATCCTCGTCAGACATGGCCGGTCCACCGCCAACACCGCCGGAGTGCTGGCGGGCTGGACCCCCGGGGTCGCCCTCGACGAGCGGGGCGCGGCCCAGGCCGCCGCCCTGCCGGCGCGACTCGCCCAGCTGCCGTTGGCCGCCGCGGTGACCAGCCCCCTGCAGCGCTGCCAGGAGACGCTCGCCCCGCTGCTGGAGGCCCGGCCCGGGCTGCCGCTGCACGCCGAGGAGCGGATCGGGGAGTGCCACTACGGCCAGTGGTCGGGGCGCAAGCTCAAGGAGCTCTCCGACGAGCCGCTGATGGAGGTGGTGCAGCGGCATCCGTCGGCCGCCGCCTTCCCCGGTGGGGAGTCGATCCGGGCCATGCAGGCGCGCGCGGTGGACGCGGTGCACGACTGGAACGCCCGGATGGAGTCAGCGCACGGCGCCGACGCGGTCTATCTGATGTGTTCGCACGGCGACATCATCAAATCGCTGGTCGCGGACGCCCTGGGGCTGCACCTGGACCTGTTCCAGCGGGTGTCGGTGGAGCCCTGCTCGGTCACCGCGATCCGCTACACCCCGCTGCGGCCGTTCCTGGTGCGGCTCGGCGACACCGGCGACTTCGGGAGCCTGGTGCCGCGCGAGGAGCTGTCCGGCGGCCAGGCCGCCGAGGCGGCGGTGGGCGGTGGCGCGGGAGCGCCATGATCTCCATGCGCAGTAGGGTGGGTGCCGCGGCGCCGTCCCCGCCACGGCGCGTTCGAGACCGGCGGTCCCGGCACCGGGACTGACCCACCCCAGTTCATCTGCGTTTGCCTGGCTTCACCTAGATTCACCCGAAACCACCCCAGACCACAGGGAGCAGGACGTTGACCCGTCAGGTGTTCCTCTACGACCCGCCGGACCGGTTCGTCGCCGGTACGGTCGGACTGCCTGGCCGCCGCGCGTTTTTCCTCCAGGCGTCGGCGCAGGGCCGGGTCACCAGCGTCGCTCTGGAGAAGGCGCAGGTCGCGGCGCTGGCCGAGCGGATCGATGAGCTGCTGGACGAGGTCGTGCGGCGCACCGGCGGCAGTGCGGCGGTGCCCGCGATGGCCCCCGCCGAGCTCACCGACACCGCGCCCCTGGACACCCCGGTGGAGGAGGAGTTCCGGGTCGGCACCATGGCGCTGGCCTGGGACGGCAGCGAAGAGCGCATGATCGTCGAGGCGCAGGCGCTGGTGGAACTGGAGGCGGAGTCCGAGGAGGACCTCGCCGAGGCCGAGGAGCGGCTGCTCCAGGACGAGGTGAACGGTCCGCCCATGCTGCGGGTGCGGCTCACCGGTACCCAGGCCCGCGCGTTCGCCAAGCGCGCGCTGGAGGTGGTCAACGCCGGCCGTCCGCCGTGCCCCCTGTGCAGCCTGCCGCTCGACCCGGAGGGACACGTATGTCCGCGCCAGAACGGATACCGCCGCGGAGCGTGACGCCACCGGACCCCACCGAGCTGCTGGCCCGGGGTGAGCTCACCGTGCGCGGCCGGGTCCGGGAGGCGTCCAATGCGGTGCTGTACTGCACGATCGAGTACGACGGGCACAGCGCGGCCTGCGTCTACAAGCCGGTCGCCGGGGAGCGCCCGCTGTGGGACTTCCCGGACGGCACCCTGGCCCAGCGGGAGGTCGCCGCGTACGAGGTCTCCCGCGCCACCGGCTGGGACCTGATCCCGCCGACGGTGCTGCGCGAGGGGCCGTACGGGCAGGGCATGTGCCAGGTGTGGGTGGAGCCCTCGGACGAGGACGGGGCGCCCCGGCTGCTGGCGCTGGTCGACGGCGAGGAGCCCGGGCCCGGCTGGAAGGCGGTGGGCTTCGCCGAGGTGGGGGAGGGCCGTACCGCGCTGCTGGTGCACGCCGACGACGACCGGCTGCGGCGGCTGGCCGTGCTGGACGCGGTGATCAACAACGGCGACCGCAAGGGCGGGCACCTGCTGCCCACCGCGGACGGCCGGGTCTACGCCATCGACCACGGGGTCACCTTCAACGCCGAGGACAAGCTGCGCACCCTGCTGTGGGGATGGGCCGGGGAGCCGCTGCCCGAGGAGGCGCTCGGTGTGCTGCGCGGCCTGGCGGCGGCCCTGGTGGACGGGGAGCCGCTCGCCGCCCGGCTGGCCCGCCTGATCACCCCGGCCGAGCTGGAGGCGCTGCGCGCCCGGATAGCCGCTCTGCTGGAGACCGGCCGGCACCCCGAGCCCAGCGGGCAGTGGCCGCCGATCCCCTGGCCCCCGGTCTGACCGGTCTGACCGGTTCCCGGGGGAGGCCTGAGCCGGCCCGCGATCATTGAATGCTCCGTGTCGGTCAAATCCTGTCTTGTCCGGCCGGAAAGCGTTGGCTGGAAAACATTGGCGAGCTGGCCCGAGGAGTCCGAAGATGGCCGGTATGGCAGATCGCGAGACAACTGACAAGAGTGCCTATTGAGCCAACAGCACTGGTCCGGTTCGTATCCGGAACCGGCGTCCGGTTACGCTCATGGCATGTATGCCTGGCCCGCTTCCGAGGTTCCCGCCCTGCCTGGCAGAGGCCGCGACCTGAGGATCCACGACACCGCGACCGGCGGTCCCATCACCCTGGACCCCGGTCCCGTCGCCCGCATCTACGTCTGCGGCATCACTCCGTACGACGCCACCCACCTGGGGCATGCGGCGACCTACAACGCGTTCGACCTGGTCCAGCGCGTGTGGCTGGACACCAAGCGGCAGGTTCACTACGTCCAGAACGTCACCGACATCGACGATCCGCTGCTGGAGCGGGCCACGGCGAACGGCGACGACTGGACCGAGCTCGCGCAGCGCGAGACGGCCCTGTTCCGCGAGGACATGACCGCCCTGCGGATGCTGCCGCCCGCCCACTACATCGGCGCCGTCGAGTCGATACCGATGATCGTCCCGCTGGTGGAGCGGCTGCGTGAGATCGGCGCCGCCTACGAGCTCGAAGGCGACATCTACTTCTCGATCGAGTCCGACCCGCACTTCGGCGGCGTCTCCCGGCTGGACGCCGAGGCCATGCGGCTGCTGTCCGCCGAGCGCGGCGGCGACCCGGAGCGCCCCGGCAAGAAGAACCCGCTCGACCCGCTGCTGTGGCTGGCCGCCCGGCCCGGCGAGCCCAGCTGGGACGGGGCGAGCCTGGGCCCCGGCCGCCCGGGCTGGCACATCGAGTGCGTGGCCATCGCCCTGGAGTACCTGGGCATGGGCTTCGACGTCCAGGGCGGCGGCTCCGACCTGATCTTCCCGCACCACGAGATGGGCGTCTCGCACGCCCAGGTGCTGACCGGGGAGCGGCCGTTCGCCAAGGCGTATGTGCACGCCGGGCTGGTCGCCCTGCACGGCGAGAAGATGTCCAAGTCCAAGGGCAACCTGGTCTTCGTCTCCGCCCTGCGCCGCGACGGGGTGGACCCGGCGGCGATCCGGCTCGCGCTCCTCGCCCACCACTACCGGTCCGACTGGGAGTGGACCGACGAGGTGCTGGCGCGGGCGGTGGCACGGCTGGACCGCTGGCGCGCGGCGGTCTCCCGGCCGGACGGCCCGCCGGCCGAGGCGCTGCTGGAGGAGATCCGGGAGGCACTCGCCGACGACCTCGACACCCCGGCCGCGCTGGCCGCGGTCGACCGCTGGGCGGCCGCCCAGGAGGCCGTCGGAGGCACCGACACCGGAGCGCCCGGGCTGGTCTCCCGCGCCGTGGACGCACTGCTGGGCGTAGCCCTCTGAGCACCCCGGCCCACCGCCCGGACTGACGGCCGGCGGAGCCCGCAGTGACCGAGGGGCGCTCCCTCCCACCGGGAAGGAGCGCCCCTCGCGCTGTCAACGCACCGGCCGACCGGGTCCGTTCGGGAACTCGGCGCCGACGGCCCGCCGCGGCGACCACCCCGCGGCCGTCGCCCGCCCTCGGGTCCGGCGCCCGACCGGTCGGCGGCGGCACGCCGCACGGTCCGTCAGGGCCCGGCCGGCACCGGGGCCGGACCCCGGGTCACTCCCGGGTGTCCTCGCCCTCGGTGTCCCCAGCGTCCCCCGGGTCCGAGCCGCCGTCGCGGTCGTCCCCGCCGGCGCTCTCCGCGCCGCCGGGCGCCGCGGTCTCGGCCTCGTCCTTCGCCGCGGACCTGCGCGGACGGGTACGGCCGCTGGAGGAGTCCCGCAGATACGAGCCGGTCTCCCGGCCATCGGCCACCTGACCGGACTCCGAGGCGTGCCCGCCGGGCCCGGGCTGACCGTCGCGCCGCCGCAGATAGCGCTCGAACTCGCGGGCGATGGCCTCACCCGAGGCCTCCGGCAGCTCGGCGGTGTCCCGCGCCTCCTCCAGCGACTGGACGTACTCGGCGACCTCGCTGTCCTCCGCCGCCAACTGGTCCACGCCCAACTGCCAGGCGCGCGCGTCCTCGGTCAGCTCGCCGAGCGGGATGCGCACCCCGATCAGATCCTCGAGCCGGTTGAGCAGCGCGAGGGTGGCCTTCGGGTTCGGCGGCTGCGACACGTAGTGCGGCACCGCCGCCCACAGGCTCACCGCGGGCACTCCGGCGTGGGTGCACGCCTCCTGGAGGACCCCCACGATGCCGGTCGGCCCCTCGTAGCGGGTCTCCTCCAGATCCATCGAGCGGGCCAGGTCCGGGTCGGAGGTGACCCCGCTGACCGGCACCGGCCGGGTGTGCGGGGTGTCGCCGAGCAGCGCCCCCAGCACCACGACCATCTCCACGCCCAACTCGTGGGCGAAGCCCAGGATCTCGTTGCAGAACGAACGCCAGCGCATGCTCGGCTCGATACCGCGCACCAGCACCAGGTCGCGCGGCTTGTCGGCGGTGCCGGCCCGGACCACGGAGAGCCGGGTCGTCGGCCAGGTGATCTTGCGGACACCGCCGTCCAGCCAGATCGTGGGCCGGTTGACCTGGAAGTCGTAGTAGTCCTCGGCGTCGAGGGTGGCGAAGACCTCGCCCTTCCACTCCCGGTCCAGGTGCCCGACCGCGGTGGAGGCCGCGTCCCCGGCGTCGTTCCAGCCCTCGAAGGCACAGATCATGACCGGGTCGATCAGCTCGGGAACTCCCTCAAGCTCGATCACCCAGCGCCTCCTTCCGACCGGGGCGTACCGTCCGTACCGCCACCGGCTGCAGTTCCGTTGCGTGCACCCAAGCCTACGGCTTCCCCTACCCAGGACCGCAGCCTCATGCCCGAAGATCCAGATTCTGCTCGCGCCCGCTCAGGCGCCCCGGTACGTGCCCCGGCCCGGCCGGTACGGGGACGGTCGGAAGCC
>NZ_SRID01000144.1 GCF_004684805.1 Streptomyces palmae | reverse complement strand
GGGCGGTTGCGACATCGGTAAGGCTCCTTCTCGCACGGACGCGGGGACCGCGCCGCATGATCGGAGCGCACCGGAGGACGCGCAGGCGGGCACGGGCCGATCCGGCCCGTGCCGGTTCACAAGTGCTTCGGGTTCGATCCTTACGGGGGGGGAATGCGGGGACAAGACGAAAAGCGCTGTCCCGTACTTCAGTTCAAGTGATCGGGAGAACAGATGGGGCGGGAGAAGGAGTCGCCGTCCGCATTCGATGGGCGTGGGATTGCCGATGGATTCTTGCGGAGAACGTCCGCGTGGCGATAGCCCTCGACCCGGAAAAGGAATTCCTTCGGGGATATGCCGGTTCCTGAGCGATCGCCTCGCGCCGGTGGTGCCGAGGGTGCGTCCCGGTGCCGGGCGCACGACCGGCCCGGGACGCACCGCGGTGTCATGCCTTGCCGAAGACCGCCGCGAGGGAGAGCTCCCTGGATATCAACGGGTCAGGGGCGGTGATCTCGGTCTGGCCGAGGTACATGCGTCCGGCCGCGTACCGGTACTGGCCGTCGAGTACGAACGCCAGCTCCACCTTGCCGATCTCCGAGTTGCTCCGCAGCAGCTGGGTCACCGCGTGGGTGCGGGGGTCGATCCGCCAGACCCCGCCGCTCTCGCCGAAGAGCTGGAACGGCTGGTAGGCCAGCAGGGCGCCGTCCTTGTCGAGGCCCAGCAGATGGAACTCGTCCCGCGGGGCGTCGGGAATCCGGTCGGTCGGCTTGCCGGTCTTCAGGCTGAAGGCGACGACCTCGTTGTCGGTGCCGTCTTCGGTCTCCTCGTAGTTCTGAGCGGTCGCGAGGAACAGCCTGTCGGTCGACGGGTCGACCACGATCTGCTGGCAGCCCTCCGTCAGCTCGCAGTCGGACTCGTACTCGTCGCTGGAGGCGCGGAAGCGGCTGCGAAGCTTGCCTTGGGCGGCGCTGTCGTCGATCGCCAAGAAGGCGGCGCGCCAGCCGTCGGGATCGCCGTTCGGCTGGGTGCGGACGACCAGCGGGTCGGTGGAGACCACCTGCGCGTAGCCGGTGCCCGGGGGAAGCTGGTAGGTGGACTTCGCCTCGCCGGTGCGGGGGTCGAGGGTCCGTACGTGCATGGGCGGGTTGTCGCCGTCGCCGCACTCGGTGACGGCGATCAGCTTGTCGCCGCCGGCGTATCCGACGTCCTGGCAGTCGCTGTCGCCGTTCGGCCTCCACAGCGGCCTGCCGTCCAGCGTCCAGGCCGCGCCGTCCTGGAACTCTCCGCCGGCGGCCACCGTGTCGCCGCTGATCGTCACCCCGCTGAACGACTGGGCGTGCCCGTCCCAGGCCACCACCTCCCGCTGCCACAGCAGCTTGTGCGCTCTCAGGTCGAGCAGGCCGACCCGGGTGCAGTCGGCGTCCTTTCCTGGTCCCTTGAAGACGATCGCGGTCCGTTCGTCCTCGGTGAGGTGCGGCCATGCTCGGCAGATCTCGCCGCTGAGCGGGATCTCCCACTGTGCCGGACCGCCTGCGAGCGGATAGCCGACGACCTTGCGGAACCCGCTCTTGACGAAGTTCCGGTCGGTCGTCCACATTCCGGCCACGCTCACCAGGTCCTCGGTGGAGGACACCTTGGGTTCCGGCACCGTGTACAGCATCCGCGCCTCGGGGACGTCCTTTCCGCCGTCGCCCCCGTCCCGGGTGGCGAACCAGATGCCGCCCGCGGCGAGCAGCACGATGGCGGCCAGGCCCCCGGCCATCGCCCCCTTGGACGCCGGGAACCGCCGACGCCGCTCGTCGCCGGGTGAGGGGGCGAGTGGCTGGACGGGGTGCGACGGGGACGGCTGAGGCATCGGTGAGGCTCCTTCTCGCACGGGAGGGGGCGCAGCCGTCCGGCCGGAGCGCACCGGCGGGCACGGGTCGACCCGGCCCGTGCCGGTCACAAGTGCGGTGTCAGATGTGATCATCCCGGGTGGGGGTTGCGGGTTCAAAGTGAAAACGGTTGTCCCGTACGTCAGTTGATGTAGGCGGGTGCGGGGCAGATGTGCCCGGGGTGTGTCGGGTGCCTCAGCCGTGCGGCGACCGCGGCCGGTCCGGGCTACGTGCCCCGTGGGCCCCTCCGTAGGGCAGATCACAGCGGCTCCGGGAACTGGCGCGGGCTGCTGTGGGGTACCCCACAAAAGGGACAAAGGATCTTTTCCGGGTGCCAGAGTGCAGGCAGGACCCGTCCGGCGGCCGGTGTGAACGGAGAGCCGGGGAACGGGCCCGCCTCTGCCCGACCGCATGTCCAGCGCCCTCGCCGGGAGACCGGCGGCGCGCGGTGCGAAGCCCGGAAAGCAAGGTCATGGCCGCACTCGCCCGGTGGTGTCTCAGGCGCCGCCTCGTCGTCATCGTGCTCTGGCTGGCCGCCTTGGCGGGTGTCGCCACCGCGGCCGCCGCCACCGGCTCCGCGTACTCGAACAACTACGACGTCCCGGGCACCGAGTCGGCCCGGGCCACCGCCCTGCTGGCCAAGACCAACCCGGCCGAGGCGGGCGACAGCGACACCATCGTCTGGCACGCCCGGCACGGCACCGTGCGCGCCGCCGACGTCGAGGAGCGGATGACCGCCACCCTGGACCGGGTCGAGCGGCTCCCCGGGGTGGCCTCGGTCAGCGGACCGTACGGCACCCAGAGCGCGGAGCGGATCAGCCAGGACGGACGCACCGCCTACGCCGTCGTGTCCTTCGACAAGCCCGCCTCGTCCCTGGACAAGAGCCAGGTGCAGCGGGTGGTGGACACCGCCCGCGCGGCGGCCGACGACAACCTCGACGTGGCCCTGGGCGGCGCCGGCATCGGGCTCACCGAACCGCGGGCCGGCGGACACCTGAGCGAGATCATCGGGATCTCCGCGGCGGCCGTGGTGCTCTTCCTGGCCTTCGGCTCGCTCGCCACCACCCTGCTGCCCATCGCCACCGCCGTGGTCGGCGTGGGCACCGCCTACGCGGGCATCGGGCTGCTCGGCCACGTCATGACCGTCGCCGACTTCGCGCCCATGCTGGGCCTGCTGATCGGCCTGGGCGTGGGCATCGACTACGCCCTGTTCATCGTCACCCGGCACCGCCGCGGCCTACGGCAGGGGCTGCCGGTCGCCGAGGCCGCGCAGCGGGCGGTCGCCACCTCCGGCCGGGCCGTGGTCTTCGCGGGTGCCACCGTGTGCATCGCGCTGCTCGGCATGCTGGTGCTCCGGCTGAGCTTCCTCAACGGGGTCGCCGTGGCGGCCTCGCTCACCGTGGTCCTCACCGTGGCCGCCTCGGTCACCCTGCTGCCCGCCCTGCTGGGCGTGATCGGCATGCGGGCGCTCAACCGCCGGGAACGCCGCCGGCTCGCCGAGCGGGGCCCGCAGCCGGAGGTGGCCACCGGGTTGGCCGCCCGCTGGTCGGCCTTCGTCGAGCGGCACCCCAAGCTGCTGGGCGGCATCGCGGCCGTCCTGATGCTCACCCTCGCCGCGCCCACGCTCTCCCTCCACCTGGGCAGCAACGACCAGGGCAACAACCCGGTCGGCAGCACCACCCGGCAGGCGTACGACATGATCGCCGAGGGTTTCGGGCCCGGCGTCAACGGGCCGCTGACGCTGGCCGCCGACATCAAGAGCGCCGGGGACCAGCTGGCCTTCACCCACCTCGCCGACACCCTGCGGCACACCGAGGGCGTCGCCTCGGTCAGCGGCACCCAGGAGGAGGGCACCACCGGCACCGGGGTGCTCACCGTCGTCCCGGAGACCGCCCCGCAGTCCCAGGCCACCTCCGACCTGGTCACGCACCTGCGCGAGGACGTGCTGCCCCAGGCCGAACAGGGCACCTCGCTCAAGGTGTACGTGGGCGGGCTCACCGCCGGCTACGACGACTTCGCCTCGGTCCTGATCGGCAAGCTGCCCATGTTCGTGGGGGTGGTGATCGCACTGGGCTGCGTGCTGCTGCTGCTCGCCTTCCGCAGCATCGGCATCCCGCTCAAGGCCGCACTGATGAACGTGGTCGCGGTCGCCTCCTCCTTCGGCGTGGTGGTGGCGATCTTCCAGTGGGGCTGGGGGAGCGGGCTGCTCGGTCTGGGCGCGCCCGGGCCCATCGAGCCCTTCCTGCCCGTGATCATGGTCTCGGTGCTCTTCGGGCTCTCCATGGACTACCAGGTCTTCCTGGTCAGCCGGATGTACGAGGAGTGGCGGCAGACCCGGGACAACCGGGTCGCGGTCCGCGTGGGCCTGGCCGAGACCAGCCGGGTCATCAACTCGGCGGCGGTCATCATGATCGCGGTCTTCTCGGCGTTCGTCCTCAGCGGTGACCGGATCATCGCCATGTTCGGCATCGGCCTGGCCGCCGCGGTCGCGCTGGACGCCTTCATCCTGCGGACCCTGCTGGTGCCGGCGCTGATGCACATGCTCGGCGGCGCCAACTGGTGGCTGCCCGGCTGGCTGGACCGCCGACTGCCCAGGATCAGCATCGAGCCGCCCGAGGACGCGGTCGCCGGCCCGGTGGAGCTTCCGGTGGAGTGCCCCGCACCGCCCCGCGCGGCGCTGCCGGCGGGCCCCACCGGGCGGCGGGAGCCCGCTCAGGACCGGGCCGGGGCCGCCCCGCTGCCGTAGGGGCGGGTGATGATCTCCATGTAGTGGCCGGACGGATCCTCGAAGTAGACGCCGTACCCGCCGTCATTGCGGTTGATCTCGTTGGGGCGGGACCGGTGCGGATCGGCCCAGTAGCCGGCGCCGGACTCCCGTATGCGGGCGAACATCGCCTCGAAGTCCTCCTCCGGCACCAGGAACGCGTAGTGCTGCGGGGTTATCGTCTCGGGGTCGACGGTCGCGAAGTCCAAGGTGACGCCGTTCCCGGTCTCGACCGGAACGAACGGGCCCCAGACGGCGCCGACCTTCAGCCCCAGGATGGTGGCCAGGAACTCGGCGGACGCCTGGCGGTCGCGGCAGTGGACGATGGTGTGGTTCAACTCGACGGACACGAGGGAATGCCTCCAAAAGGCACTCACGGGCACCTCCGCGCCTCACCCGGCCGGTGACCGGCGTGCGATGCCGTGCTCATGATCCTAAGTACCCCGGAATCGGGCTGTCACGACGATTCCCGGCCTTGGATCCCGGGCGTTCAAGGACCTCGTCGCGCCATCCGGCACCATGATTCCCAGCCGCGGACCTCGGGCCTCCAGGGGTCCGTCGCTCCACACCCGCCGAGCGCCCGCACCACAGGGCGGCTGGCGCCGCGGCTCAGCTGATCTCCACCTTGAGGATCCGGTCGTCCCCGCGGTGCGGCTTGCCGCGCCCGTCGGTGTTGCTGGTGACCAGCCACAATTCGCCGTCATCGGTGGCCACGACGGTGCGCAACCGCCCGTACTCCCTGGTGAGGAAGTCCTGCGGTTCGGCCACCGGCTTGGCGCCGCGCAGCGGGACGCGCCACAGCCGTTCGCCGTGCAGCGCGGCCATCCAGATCGACCCCTTGGCGTAGGCGATGCCGCTGGGCGAGGCCTGGTCCGGCTTCCACTGCTCGACCGGGTCGACGAAGCCCTCCCGGGTGGCCTTGGCGCCCCCCTTGCCCTCGACCTCGGGCCAGCCGTAGTTGCCGCCGGGGGTGATCAGGTTCAGCTCGTCCCAGGTGTCCTGGCCGAACTCGGAGGCCCACAGCCGCTTGTCGCGGTCCCAGGCCAGGCCCTGCACATTGCGGTGCCCGGAGGAGTACACCACCGAGTCGGCCTCCGGGTTGCCGTGCACCGGCTGGCCGTCCGGGGTCATCCGCAGGATCTTGCCGCCCAGCGACTTCGTGTCCTGGGCCAGCGCGCGGTCGCCGGTGTCCCCGGTGCCGGCGTACAGCATCCGGTCCGGGCCGAAGGCGATCCGCCCGCCGTTGTGCAGCGTTCCCTTGGGGATGCCGCGCAGCACCGTGTCCGGCGCGCCCAACTGCTCGCCGGCGGGCTTCTTCGGGTCGTACAGCATCCGGGCGACGCGGTTGTCCGAGGCGGTGGTGAAGTACGCGTACACCAGGTGGTCGGAGCCGAACTGGGGGGAGACCGCGATGCCCAGCAGCCCGCCCTCGCCCTCGGGCGCGACCCCGGCCACCGAGCCCAGCTCGGTCTTCTTCCCGCCCTCCCGGGCGATCCGGAAGATCTTCCCGGTGTCCCGGGAGGACACCAGCAGGTCCCCGTCCGGCAGCGGGGCCAGGCCCCAGGGGGTGTCGAGGCCGGTGGCGAGGGTGCTCACCACCTTCGCCGAGCCCTTGGCGGGGGCGGCGGGCACGGTCGGCGAGGGCTTCTCGGAGGACGGCGCCTGGGCGCCGTGGGAGGCGCCGCCGGTGCTGGGGCCGCCGGAGCGCCGGGTCAGCGGCTCCCCGCCGCCGGAACAGCCGGCCAGCAGCAGCGCGGCGGTGGCGAGCGCGGCGGCGGTCACACCAGGACGTCGCACGGATCGGTTCCTCTCGGTGGCGGCGGGGCCGGAAGGCGGCACTGGTTTCTTATACACCGGGCGCCCGGAGGAGACGGGTCGGCTCGCCTCCCGTGAACGCGGACGTCAGTCCCAGGAGTCCATGGCCGGCGGCAGGGTCGCTATCTCCGCCAAGTCTGCCGCGTCCAGGGTGAGTTCGCCCGCGCCGCAGTTCTCCGCCGCCCAGCGCTCCCGCTTGGTGCCGGGCAGCGGCACCACATGCCGTCCCTGCGCCAGCAGCCAGGCCAGAGCCACCTGGGCGGCGGTGACCCGCGGTCCGTGCCGCCGTGCCACCCGCCGCAGCCCGGCCACGATCGGCTGGTTGGCGGCCATCATCTCCGCGGTGAAGCGCGGATGCCGGGCCCGTACGTCCTCCGGCTCGAAGCCCTGACCGGGTGTCAGGGTGCCGCTGAGGAAACCATTCCCCAGGGGCATGGCGGCCAGGAAGCCCACCCCGCGCGCCGCGCACCAGGGCACCAGCGCCTCCAGCGCCTCCGGGGACCACACCGACAGCTCGGCCTGCACGCTGCTCACCGGGAAGACCTGCTGCAACCGCTCCAGCTGGCGGATCGTCGCGTGGTGGCCGCCGTGCCGCCCGCCGCCCTCGGCCGGGCCGCGCCGGTGGACCCGCCGGCTGCTCTTCTGGAAGGCGCACAGTCCCAGCGCCCGCACCTTCCCCGCCGCGACCAGCTCGGCCATCGCCCCCCAGGTCTCCTCCACCGGCACCTCCGGGTCGGGCCGATGCAGCTGGTAGAGGTCGATCACATCGGTGGACAGCCGGCGCAGCGAGGCGTCGCAGGCGCGCTTGACGTAGCCGGGGCGCCCGTTGGCCACGATGTGGCTCTCACCCACCAGCAGCCCCACCTTGGTGGCCACCAGGGCGTCCGCGCGGCGCTCCCTGAGCACCCGGCCCACCAGCCGCTCGTTGGTGAACGGCCCGTACATGTCCGCGGTGTCCAGCAGGGTCGCGCCGTGGTCGAGAGCGGCGTGCACGGCCCGCACGGAGCTCTCCCCGTCCCGCTGCGAGGCGGTGTACGCCCAACTCATCGGCATGCACCCGAGGCCGATCGCGCCCACCTCAAGCGCCGTCGCCCCGATTCTCCTGCGCTCCACCTGGCCTGCCCCTCCCGTTCGGGCACCCAAACTAACCTCTGGACCGGACCGCTCATCCCTTAGCCTCCTGGCATGAGCGCAGATCACCGCCCTGCCCCCCGGTCCGAACGGCCCCTGGTGTGGCTGCCCGTCCCGCTGGAGCAGCTCGGGGAGTTGCCCGAGGGGTTGGAGTACGCGTACTGGGAGGGCGGGCCCTACCCCACCGATCCGGCGCGCTGCGCCTTCTACTGCGTGCCGTACATGAAGGACCCCGAGCTGGTGCTGCGGCCACTGGCCCGGATGACCGGGCTGCGCGCGGTGCAGACGCTCACCGCGGGCATCGACCACATGCGGCCCGGCCTCGCCCTGATGCCGCCCGGGGTGCGGCTGTGCAACGCCCGCGGGGTGCACGACACCAGCACGGCGGAGCTGGCGCTCACCCTGACCCTGGCCGTGCTGCGCGGCGTACCCGGGTTCGTACGCGCCCAGGACGCCGGGCGCTGGGAGCCGGCCTTCCACCCGGCGCTCGCCGACAAGCGGGTGCTCATCGTGGGCTACGGGGCGATCGGCAGGGCGATCGAGGACCGGCTCCAGCCCTTCGAGTGTGAGCGGGTGGTGCGCGTCGCACGCTCCGCCCGTGCCACCGAGCGCGGTCCCGTGCATCCGGTCGACGAACTGCCGGCGCTGCTGCCCGAGGCGGATGTGGTGATCCTCTGCATGCCACTCACAGAAGCTACACACGGCCTGGTCAACGCCGAGTTCCTGGCGCGGATGAAGGATGGCGCACTGCTCGTGAATGTCGCTCGAGGGGCGGTCGTGCACACCGGGGCGCTGCTGGCGGAGCTGGAGTCGGGCCGGTTGCGCGCGGCCCTGGACGTCACCGACCCCGAACCGCTCCCGGCCGGGCATCCGCTGTGGCACGCTCCAGGGGTACTCGTCACCCCGCACGTGGGAGGTCCCTCATCGGCCTTCTGGCCGCGGGCCCGGCGGCTGCTGCGCGCGCAGCTGGAGCGGTTCGCGGCCGGTGAGCCGCTGCGCCACGTCGTCGCCACGACACGCTGATTCCGGCCGGCCGATCGGCCCACCCGCCACTGGCGACACGTACAGGCACGACATGTATGCGTTCCGTATTCATAGTAACGGTCGCCAATTACGCTCCGTAGATGACCTATGTCCCTGAGTGACCGGTTGGTGTATCGTCCCGATCGGGGGCCGCGCCGGTGACGGACGGTGGCGGCGAAGGACCAGAACGTGAGGGGGGCGACGGGCGATGTGCAGCCGATGGATCAACGACCCGACGCGAATTGGGCAACGTGGGCGACGAATCCGCGCCCTTGCGCCACATGCCGAACCCCGCTCCGGTGCGCGGCATGCGACATCCCGGAGGGCCGAGAGGTGAGCGCCGGCGGCGCGGTCCTCTCCGGTCCGCCGGTCACCTCCGGCGGTACGGCGGGGCTGCTGCGGCAGCTCGCCATCGCACTCGTCTGCAGCGGATACGCCATCGGGGCCGCACTCGGCTGGGGATCGGGGCGCACGGCAGCGGTGATAGGGGACTTCGGACTCAGCGTCGCCGCCCTGGCCGCCGCCGTCTCCTGCCTGTGGTACGGCCTGACCCGGGCCGGCCGCACCCGCCCCGCCTGGATACTCTTCGCCGCCTCCTCGGCCATGGCGGGCCTGGGCAACGGCGTCTGGGGCTGGTATGAGGTGGTGCTCGGCGCCGCCGTGCCCAGGGTGTCCCTGGCCGACTTCTGCTTCCTGCTCTTCGCGCCGCCCGCCATCGTCGGCCTTCTGGTGCTCGCCAAGCGCCCGGTGAACCGGGCCGGCTGGCTCTGCCTCACCCTGGACGCCTGGCTGATCGCCGGCTCGCTGCTCACCCTCTCCTGGAGCCTGGCCCTGGCGCACAGCGCCCAGCTCGGCCGGGACGGCGAGAGCGTGGCCCGCGCCGCCCTCTCCCTGGCCTACCCGCTGCTGGACATCGTGCTGGTCAGCATGGTGCTGGCGCTGCACCTGCGGCGCTCCTCGGCGAACCGGCTGGCGATCAACACCGCCATCGGCGGGCTCGCCCTGACCGTGCTGTGCGACGCGCTGTTCACCCTGCCCGTGCTGCGCGAGCACTACCGCTCGGGCCAGCTGCTGGACGCCGGCTGGTTCGCCGGCTCGGTGCTCCTCGGGTACGCGCCCTGGGCCGTTCCGACGCCCCGCACCGCCGACCGCCCGCCGCAGCCGCCGGGCCGCTCCGCCGCCACCCCGCAGCGCCCCATCGCGAGTTCGCTGGCCGCCCTGGCGCCGTACCTGGCCGCCGCGGTGTGCACCCTGGGCGTGCTCTACAACGTGCTGCACGGCCGCCCGGCCGACGGCATGGTGATCTTCACCGCCTGCGCGGTGGTGCTCGCCCTGGTCGTCCGGCAGGCCATCATGCTGCTGGACAACATCACCCTCACCCAGGAACTCGCCCAGAAGGAGAACTACTTCCGCTCCCTGGTGCAGAGCTCCAGCGATGTCATCATGATCGCCGCGCCCTCCGGCGTGCTGCGCTACGTCAGCCCCGCCGCCTCCGGCGTCTACGGGCGCGAGGCCGAGGAGCTGGTCGGCTCCGAGCTCTCCTCGCTGATCCACCCCGAGGACCTGGGCGCCGTGGTGCACGAGGTGCGGCGCTTCCTGGCCGCGCCGCCCGGCGCCGAGCCCACCACCCGCATCGAGTGCCGCTTCCGCTCCGGCAGCGGCGACTGGCTGAACGTCGAGTCCACCGTCAACCGCCACCACGGCGGGCTGATCTTCAACAGCCGCGACGTCACCGAGCGGGTCCGCCTGCAGGCCCAGCTCCAGCACAACGCCGAGCACGACCCGCTCACCGACCTGCCCAACCGCGCCCTGTTCACCAAGCGGGTGCGGCAGGCGCTGGCCGGCCGCCGCCGCACCGACGTGGGCACCGCCGTGCTCTACATCGACCTCGACGGCTTCAAGGCGGTCAACGACACCGTCGGCCACCAGGCGGGCGACGAGCTCCTGGTGCAGGCCGCCCGCCGGCTCCAGGAGTCGGTGCGCTCCGGCTCCGGCGACTGCGCCGCGCGGCTCGGCGGCGACGAGTTCGCCGCCCTGATCATCGGCGGCGGCGACGAGGACCAGGCCGGCCGCGAGTGCCGCATCCTGGAGATCGCCGACCGGCTGCGGGTGGCCCTCTCCCAGCCCTACCGGGTGGAGGGCGGCACCGAGGTGCGGGTCGCCGCCAGCATCGGGGTGGCCTTCGCCGAGCCGGGCATCGGCCCCGGCGCCCTGATGCGCAACGCGGACCTGGCGATGTACCGCGCCAAGGCCGGGGGCAAGAACCGCGTCGAGCTGTACGCCCCGCAGATGCAGGCCGAGGTGGCCCGCCGGGCCGAGCTGGCCACCCGGCTGCGCACCGCGCTGCACGACGGCGAGTTCGTGCTGCTGCACCAGCCCGTCGCCGAGCTGTCCGGCGGCCGGATCACCCATGTGGCCGCCCAGGCCCGCTGGCGCTCCGCGCAGGGCATCCTGTTCACCCCCGCCGAGTTCCTGCGGGTGGCCTCGGGCGGCCGGGGCACCGGCGCCGAGGAGGCCGCCCGGGCCGCGGAACTCACCCGCTGGATGCTCCAGGAGGCGGTCGAGCAGGCCGCCCGGCGCCGCCAGGCCGGCCACCCGCTGCCGGTCTCGGTACGGCTCCCGGCCGGCCGGCTGGTGGACCGCACCCTGCCGCCGCGCGGCGTGGAGACCCTGCTCGCCCGGTACGGACTGCCCTCCGGCGCGCTGATCCTGGAGCTGACCGACAGCGACCCCCGGATACCGCTGGACGAGTTGGAGCACCGCCTGGGCGCGCTGCGCCGGCTCGGGGTGCGGATCGCGCTGGACGGCTTCGGCAGCGGCTACGCGGCCCTGCGGGCGCTGCGCCGGCTGCCGGTGGACATCCTCAAACTCGACTCCGGACTGGTGGACGGGGTGGTGGAATCCTCCCGGCTGCACAAGATCACGTCCGGGCTGCTGCGCATCGCCGGGGACCTGGGGATGCAGTCCGTGGCGGAGGGCGTGGACCTGCCCGAGCAGGCCCTGGCGCTGCGCGCGATGGGCTGCACCCACGCCCAGGGCGCGGCCTTCTCCGGACCGCTGGACGAGCACCGGCTGCGCCGGGCGCTGGTCCGCGGCGGCTACCCGGTGCCGCGTGTCGAGGAGCCGGTACTGGTCGGCGGCGCGCTGCCGGTGCGGTACGCGGGCGGGGGCCATGGCGGGGTCCCCCACCTGGGAACCCCGCACGGGAGCAGGCGGCCGGAGGCGCACCCCCATCCGCCATTGCGCTCAAATAATGAGACGTCCGTCCCACCCACTTGACACCCACCCGGCGACGGGGAGAGGGTCGGAGCATGCGCACCCGACTTCTCGTAATTGGAAAGCGCGTCGACTGACACAGGGTCACACCGGCCCTGCGGACCACTCGACGCGCTCCCCTCGCTTGCCTCCCGGCACGAGGGGTTTTTTGTTGCACCAGAACCGCCAAACCGCCGTAAAACACCCCTACGGGGCCTCGCCCCGAACACCCTCGTCTTCGAGAAGAGAATGCAGATGACCGAGCAGGCCTCCGGGTCCCACCATCCGCAGCCGCGGGCCCGTAGCGGCAGGCAGCAGCCCGCCAACGTCGAGCACGTCACGGGTGCGCAGTCCCTCATCCGGTCGCTCGAGGAGGTCGGGGCCGACACCGTCTTCGGGATCCCCGGCGGTGCCATCCTCCCCGCGTACGACCCGATGATGGACTCCTCGAAGGTCCGCCACGTCCTGGTCCGCCACGAGCAGGGCGCCGGCCACGCGGCCACCGGCTACGCGCAGGCCACCGGCAAGGTCGGCGTCTGCATGGCCACCTCCGGGCCGGGCGCCACCAACCTGGTCACCCCGATCGCCGACGCCCACATGGACTCGGTCCCGATCGTCGCCATCACCGGCCAGGTCGCCTCGCACGCCATCGGGACGGACGCCTTCCAGGAGGCGGACATCTGCGGCATCACCATGCCGATCACCAAGCACAACTTCCTGGTCACCCGCGCCGAGGACATCCCCAGGACCATCGCCGAGGCCTTCCACATCGCCTCCACCGGCCGCCCGGGACCGGTCCTGGTGGACATCGCCAAGGACGCCCTGCAGGCGCCCACCACCTTCTCCTGGCCGCCGCAGGCCGACCTGCCCGGCTACCGCCCCGTCACCAAGCCGCACGCCAAGCAGATCCGCGAGGCCGCCCGCCTGATCACCCAGGCCCGCCGCCCGGTGCTGTACGTCGGCGGCGGGGTGCTGAAGTCCGGGGCCACCGCCGAGCTGAAGGTGCTCGCCGAGCTCACCGGCGCCCCGGTCACCACCACCCTGATGGCGCTCGGCGCCTTCCCGGACAGCCACCCGCAGCACGTCGGGATGCCCGGGATGCACGGCTCGGTGGCGGCGGTCACCGCGCTGCAGAAGTCCGACCTGATCGTGGCGCTCGGCGCCCGCTTCGACGACCGGGTGACCGGCAAGCTGGACTCCTTCGCCCCCTTCGCCAAGGTGGTGCACGCCGACATCGACCCGGCCGAGATCGGCAAGAACCGCGAGGCCGACGTGCCGATCGTCGGGGACGCCCGCGAGGTCATCGCCGACCTGGTGGTGGCGGTCCAGGCCGAACTGGACTCCGGCCACGCCGGCACCTGGGCGCAGGACCGGTACGCCGACTGGTGGCGGGTGCTGGACCGCTGGCGGGAGACCTACCCGCTCGGCTACGACCTGCCCGAGGACGGCAGCCTCTCCCCGCAGCAGGTCATCGAGCGGATCGGGCAGCTGGCGCCGGAGGGCACCATCTTCGCCGCGGGCGTCGGCCAGCACCAGATGTGGGCCTCGCACTTCATCTCCTACGACCGGCCGGCCACCTGGCTGAACTCCGGCGGCGCCGGGACCATGGGGTACGCGGTGCCGGCGGCGATGGGCGCCAAGGCCGGCATGCCGGACCGCACCGTGTGGGCCATCGACGGCGACGGCTGCTTCCAGATGACCAACCAGGAGCTGGTCACCTGCGCGCTGAACAACATCCCGATCAAGGTCGCCATCATCAACAACGGCGCCCTGGGCATGGTCCGCCAGTGGCAGACCCTCTTCTACAACCAGCGCTACTCCAACACCGTGCTGCACTCCGGCCCCGGCGCGGAGGGCACCGGGCCTACCGAGCCGAGCCGCGGCACCCGGGTCCCGGACTTCGTCAAGCTCGCCGAGGCGATGGGCTGCGTGGCGCTGCGCTGCGAGGACCCCGCCGAGCTGGACAAGGTCATCGCCGAGGCCAACGCCGTCAACGACCGGCCGGTCGTGGTGGACTTCATCGTCCACGAGGACGCCATGGTCTGGCCCATGGTCGCCGCCGGCACCTCCAACGACGAGATCCAGGCGGCGCGCGGCGTCCGCCCGGACTTCGGCGACAACGAAGACGACTGAGGAAGGCGACCGAAGGCCATGTCCAAGCACACGCTCTCCGTGCTGGTGGAGAACACCCCCGGCATCCTCGCCCGGATCGCCGCGCTCTTCTCCCGCCGCGGCTTCAACATCGACTCGCTCGCCGTCGGCGTCACCGAGCACCCCGACATCTCCCGCATCACCATCGTGGTGAACGTCGAGGAGCTGCCGCTGGAGCAGGTGACCAAGCAGCTCAACAAGCTGGTCAACGTGCTCAAGATCGTCGAGCTGGAGGACGCCTCCGCGATCCAGCGCGAACTGGTGCTGGTGAAGGTCCGGGCCGACAACGAGACCCGCTCCCAGATCGTCGAGATCGTCCAGCTGTTCCGCGCCAAGACCGTGGACGTCTCGCCGGAGGCCGTGACCATCGAGGCCACCGGCAGCAGCGACAAGCTCGAAGCCATGCTCAAGATGCTGGAACCGTACGGCATCAAGGAGCTGGTGCAGTCCGGCACCATCGCCATAGGGCGCGGCGCCCGCTCCATCACCGACCGGAGCCTGCGGGCCCTGGACCGCTCCGCCTGACCCAGCGGCAGCCCTCCACCGGCACCCCGGACCGGATGGCGAGACCCCGCACCCGGCCCCACCCGCCCGTCATACGGTGGGGCGTACAACCCGAACCGCACCCATTGCTAGGAGATACCCCAAGTGGCCGAGCTGTTCTACGACGACAACGCCGACCTGTCCATCATCCAGCGCCGCAAGGTCGCGGTCCTCGGCTACGGCAGCCAGGGCCACGCCCACGCGCTGTCGCTGCGTGACTCCGGGGTCGACGTGCGGGTCGGCCTGCACGAGGGTTCGACCTCCAAGGCCAAGGCCGAGGAGCAGGGCCTGCGGGTGGTCACCCCGGCCCAGGCGGCGGCCGAGGCCGACGTCATCATGATCCTGGTCCCGGACCCGATCCAGGCCAAGGTCTACGAGGAGTCCGTGAAGGACAACCTCAAGGACGGCGACGCGCTGTTCTTCGGCCACGGCTTCAACATCCGCTTCGGGTTCATCAAGCCGCCGGCCGGCGTGGACGTCTGCATGGTCGCCCCCAAGGGCCCCGGCCACCTGGTCCGCCGCCAGTACGAGGAGGGCCGCGGCGTGCCGTGCATCGCGGCCGTCGAGCAGGACGCCACCGGGGGCGCCTTCGCCCTGGCCCTGTCCTACGCCAAGGCGATCGGCGGCACCCGCGCCGGCGTCATCAAGACCACCTTCACCGAGGAGACCGAGACCGACCTCTTCGGCGAGCAGGCGGTGCTGTGCGGTGGCACCAGCGCGCTGGTCAAGGCGGGCTTCGAGACCCTGGTCGAGGCCGGCTACCAGCCGGAGATCGCGTACTTCGAGTGCCTCCACGAGCTGAAGCTGATCGTGGACCTGATGTACGAGGGCGGCCTGGAGAAGATGCGCTGGTCGGTCTCCGAGACCGCCGAGTGGGGCGACTACGTCACCGGCCCGCGGATCATCACCGAGCAGACCAAGGCGGAGATGAAGAAGGTGCTCGCCGAGATCCAGGACGGCACCTTCGCCAAGAACTGGATGGACGAGTACCACTCGGGCCTGCCCAAGTACAACGAGTACAAGAAGGCGGACGGCGGCCACCTGCTGGAGACCACCGGCAAGGAGCTGCGCAAGCTGATGAGCTGGGTCACCGACGAGGCGTAGCCTCCCTCCGGAGGGCGGCACGTGGGGGCCGGTCGATTCGGCACCCGGTGACGTGCCTGAGCGTGTTCTAGTCGCCCACCCACCCGTTCGGGTGGGTGGGCGACTAGAACACGCT
>NZ_SRID01000143.1 GCF_004684805.1 Streptomyces palmae | reverse complement strand
GGCGGGCCGTGGGGGACCGTCCGCGCGGTCACTTCGGGTCGCGGTCGAACACCGCCTTCGACCAGCGGTAGCCGAGCGCCGCCAGACCCAGGCACCAGACGATGGCGATCCACCAGTTGTCGCCGATGCCGGTGCCGAGCAGCAGCCCGCGCAGGGTCTCGATGGTCGGTGTGAAGGGCTGGTACCTGGCGATCGGCTGGAACCACCCCGGCATCGCGTCGATGGGGACGAAGGCGCTGGAGATGAGCGGCAGGAAGACCAGCGGCAGCGCGTTGTTGCTGGCCGCCTCGGCGCTGGGGCTGACCATGCCCATCCCGACCGCGATCCAGGTGAACGCCAGGGCGAAGAGCGTGAGGAGCCCGAACGCCGCCATCCACTCCAGGGCCGAGGCGTCCGTGGAGCGGAAGCCGATGGCCACGGCGACGGCGCCGACGAGGACCACGCTCATGAGCGCCTGCACCACGCTGCCGACGACGTGCCCGATGAGCACGGAACCGCGGTGGATCGCCATCGTACGGAAGCGGGCGATGATGCCCTCGGTCATGTCGTTGGAGACCGACACCGCGGTGCCGACCAGGGTGCTGCCGATGGTCATCAGCAGGATGCCGGGGACGAGGTACGCGATGTACTCGGAGCGGTCGGCGCCACCGCCGCCGATGCCCGCGCTCATCACGTCGCCGAAGAGGTAGACGAAGAGCAGCAGCAGCATGACGGGCGTCAGCAGCAGGTTCAGCGTCAGGGACGGGTAGCGCCGCGCATGCAGCAGGTTGCGCCGCAGCATCGTGGAGGAATCCCGGACGGCGTGGGACAGCGAGCTCATCGGGCGGACTCCTTGGACTGGTCGGGCTGATGGGACCGGGCGGGCGCGTCGGAGCCGGTCAGGGCGAAGAACACGTCGTCGAGGTCGGGGGTGTGCACGGTGAACTCGTCGGCCTCGATGCCGGCCGCGTCCAGCCAGTCGAGGATGGAGCGCAGCTCGCGCTGGCTGCCGTCGCTGGGGATCCGCAGTGACAGTGCCTCCTCCTCGCGGGCCCCGCCGCGCGGGCGGGGCCGGGCGTGCGGGAAGGGGATGTCGCCCAGCGCGAGGGCGGCGCCGCGGTACGCGGAAGGGTCGGAGAAGCGGAGTCGCACATGTCCCCCGGGGATCAGCCGCTTCAGCTCCTCGGCGCTCCCCTCGGCGGCGATCCGTCCACCGTCGAGGACGGCGATGCGGTCGGCGAGTTCGTCGGCCTCGTCCAGGTACTGGGTGGTGAGGAAGACGGTGACGCCGTCGGAGACCAGCTCGCGGACGATCTGCCACATGTTGTGGCGGCTGCGCGGGTCGAGGCCGGTGGTCGGCTCGTCGAGGAAGATGATCCGCGGGTCGCCGACCAGGGTCATGGCGATGTCGAGGCGGCGCTTCATGCCGCCGGAGTAGGTGGCGGCGGGCTTCTTCGCGGCCTCGGTGAGGTCGAAGCGCTCCAGCAATTCGGCGGTGACCCGCCGCCCCTCGCGCCTGGACAGGTGGTGCAGGTCCGCCATGAGGAGCATGTTCTCCTCGCCGGTGATCAGGCCGTCGACGGCGGAGAACTGCCCGGTGACGCCGATCGCGGCGCGCACCCCGTCCGGTGACCCGGCGACGTCGTGTCCGGCGACCTGGACCTGCCCGCCGTCGGCGGCGATGAGTGTGGACAGGATCTTCACGACGGTGGTCTTGCCGGCGCCGTTGGGTCCCAGCAGCGCGAAGACGGACCCGGCCGGGATGCTCAGATCGATGCCGTCGAGGACGGTCTTGTCCCCGTACGACTTGCGCAGACCGACGGCGGAGATGGCGGCCGGCGACGGGCGACCACCGGAAGGATTGGACGTGGGCATGACAGAAGAGGCCATGGAGCCCTCCTACGCGAAGGATGACGTGACGGGAGAGGAGAGAACGTGCCGGGCCGGTTCCCGCGGGGTCAGGCCCTGGCGCGGCGGATGTCGATGTTGCCGTGCCGGGTGCGGGCGCGGACCTTGACGGCGTCCTCGGTCCCCTCCGGCGCCCCGGACGCGGTGAGCGTGTTGCGCACCTGCCCCAAGCCCGAGCTGACGTCGAGCCAGGCGGCCGTGCCCTCGCGGACGCCGACCTCGATGGCCCCGTAGGAGGTATCCAACTGGACGGTGCCGCGGGCCACTTCGGCCACGCGCAGGGTGCCGTGTGCGGTGGTGGCGGTGACCGAGTCCTCGGCTCGCCGGATGTCGATGTCGCCGTTGGCGCCGCTCACCCGCAGCTCGCCGGTCGCGGCGCCGACGGTCGTGGTGCCATGCGAGTTCTTCAGGACGGCGGGGCCATCGACGAGGCCGACGCGCAGGCTGCCGGAGCTGGTGGTGATCTCGGCCATGCCCTCGATCCGGTCGACGTTGATCGATCCGTGCGAGGCGTGGAGGTGCAGCGGGCCGGTGGCGTCGAGGCGCACGTCGCCGGACGAGGTCTTCACCCGGACCTCACCGAGCCGGCCCTCGCCGAACACCTGGGCCCAGGCGCCGGTCATGTCGACGCGCGAACCCGCTGGCAGTTCGATCGCCACATCGACGGTGCCGGTGCGGCCGAACAGGTTGGACTTGGGCGTCCTGACGGTCAGGGCGCCACTGGAGTAGGTGACCTGGGTCTGCTCGGCCGTCCGCACGTCCAGGTCCTTCTTCGGGTTGCGGGGGCGCACCTCGACGACGGTGTCGAGGCGGTCGGCCGCGGTGAACTGGATGGAACCGGCCTCCACGTGAGCCGTGACCGAGATCGCTGCGGGAGTGTCGAAAGAAGGCATGGCTGTCCCGTCCTCTTGGGTCTTCGGGGCGTCCCCGCTGGTGGGGACGTGGTGTGGGTGTGAAGTGGGGCGAGCGGGGGTGCGGCTAGCGCACCCAGCCCGTGAAGCTCTGTCCGATGCTCTGGCTCTTCTCCGGCGTCCGCGGCCGGGTGCCGCCCTCGACCGCGGCCGACACGGCGCGCACCAACCACGCGTTGACCGACAAGCCCTCGCGGCTCGCGGCCTCCTCGGCGCGCGCCTTGAGGTGGGCCGGCAGCCGGAGGTTGACGCGGGCGGTGCCGCCCTCGTCACCCTCGGCCGGGATCGGGGCCTTGAGCGGTTCGGCGGGCACGGCCGGCGCGGCGAGGGCACCGCCGTCGCCGGGGGGCGGCGTCACGACGAAGTCGGGGTCGAGCCCCCGCAGCCGTACGTCGACCGAACCGGGGGCGAGTTCCCGAGTGATCTCGTCCATCGCGGCGGAGAGCACGTTGAGCAGGGTCAGCCGGGTCGCCGACTCCAGGGGAGCGGTGAGCCTGTCGGCCAGCTCGCGGGCTTCCTCGCCGCCGGCCTCGGCGGCCACCGCGAGTTCGCGGCGGAGGGTCTCGACATACGGGGTGAGGTCCATAGCGCCATCATGGCACCACTATGGCGCCACACGCAAGCCGCGATGGCGCTCCCCCGGTGGCGCCTCCAGGGTGACTGTGCTGACCTGCGGAAACACTAAGAGGGCGAGGCGGACAGGTGCTACGCCACGCGCATCGACACACCCCCGGAGACGCGGAATGGCGCCACCTGGCACCATCTGGCGCCACACGGCGCCATGTGGCACACGATTGGCACCATGGCGCCAATGGGTGGCGCGGTCCCAACGGCTGCGGTGGCGCCAATGGGGGCTGTGCCGTGCGGCCATGGGTGCCGTGCGGCCATGGGTGCCGTGTGGGCATGGGTGCCGCGTGGCACCAGGGAGCCAGCCCGACCGTCCGCCCCAAGGCCGCGCCCCCAACTCCGCGGCGGCTGTCCCCGGGTACGGGGCGACCGAACCCCTCGGCGCCGGAATCCCGCGGAATCACACGGAATCACGCCGGATCACCCGGGGCACGTCAGTCGCCGCGCCAGATGTTGTCGAACGCCGCCTGTTCGACGGCTCGCCGCTGCCGGACGGCCTCCAGCTCCAGCAGCGCCTCACCCACCGCGGCGAGCACGATCTCCACCGCCTCGTCGGCTGTATCCAGGTCCTCCCCGGCCTCATTGCCCCGCATTCCCAGGGCCGTCCCGAGGGCGGCGAGCACGGGCTCCCCCGTCGCCCAGCGCTCCCCCGCCAGGCGGCGTTCCAGCGAATCGGCCAGCGCGGCCTCCCCCGCCCGAAGGGGCATCCAGCGGTGGTGCTCCCGGGTGAGCAGCCCTTCCGCCTCGAGGGCGGTCAGGTAGGCCGAGGCCAGGTCGCGTCCGCGGCGCCACAGCCAGTCCTCGACCGTCTCATGGGGTGCCTCCTGGACAAGCGAGGCAGCGGCCTGCTCCAGCAGGCGGTCGCTCGGCGGCCCCTGATACCCCGGCACGATCCGACCGCCCTCCAGCCCGGCGGCCTCAGCCGTCAGCAGGTCGATCAACTCGGCTCCCGCCAGCGCGAGCGACAGCTCGCCCCGCTCCACGGGTCGGCCGGACTCCGCGTCCATGACCGTGATGATCAAGTCCCGGGGTGTGGTCATGGCAGACTCCGTATCAGGGGCGGCTGTCCTGGGGCCACCGGCAAGCACTCCCGCTGTCCGAGCGAGCGTCCTCGGCCGCTCCCCTGCACGAGCGTACGGAGCGAGGACGGCGGTCGCACCCCGTGAGCCGGCGACCCGTACCGCGCCGCCCGGCGCCACCCCGTACGATCCCGCGGCCCGCCGCCCGGGCCATTCGCGGGACACGGGGATCCGTCGCGCCGACCACCACTCCGACAGGGCCGGTGCGCGAGGCCCGGGGCGGGCCCGCCACGGGCTTTACGCCGCCGCGCTCAGGTGATCAAGCTTCGCCACGTCATGCGCGGACCTCTGAGGGCGGGGCCATGGGGATCCTCACGGCCGCTCGCGCCGGTTCCACCGAGGCCGCTGTGGAGCTGATGGACCAGTGCCTCGTCGCGGACACCGTCGGCACCACCCTGCTCCGGGAATCCCATCAGGCGCGGGGGATCCGGCGCGGCACCGCCAAGGCGGCGGAGCCGGCGGACGGCCTGTGGGAGCGGCTCGCCGCGTACGCGGAGTGGATTCCGGAGCACGAGTACGAGCGCCGGCGGCGGCTGAGCGCCCTGCGCGGGCACACCGTGGACTCGGCCCATCCGCCGACACACCTGCGGCGTCAGCGCCTGCTCCTCGACGCTCCCGCGCCGGCGGCGGTGGTGGCGGACGACGGCAGGGAGCGCCGGATCGGCGCGGAGCTCGACCCGGCCCGCGGCGCCCTGGCCCGTCGGATCCTCGGGCGCGCTCCTGGGCGCTGAAGGCCCTTGGGGAACCGTACGGCGGTTCGGGCGCCCTCTCCGGGATCCTCGCTGGGGACGACTGGGACGACTGGGACGACTAGACCGCCCCGCGCCGGCGCGGAGGGCGCCGCCGGTGGCGGTCGTACGGGCTGGGCGGTGCGGTCGGAAACCGGCCGCACCGCCCAGCCTTCGGGGCCTCGGGGCCCCGGGGCGCTGGTTCCGGGCCGGCCTGGTGGGCCGGCCCGGACGCCGCGTCAGACGCGGGCGAGGTCGAACCGGTCGAGGTTCATCACCTTGTGCCAGGCCGCGACGAAGTCGCGCACGAAGTGCTCCTTGGCGTCATCGCTCGCATAGGCCTCGCAGACCGCGCGCAGCTCGGAGTGCGAGCCGAAGACGAGGTCGACGCGGCTGGCGGTCCACTTGACCTCGCCGGTGGCGGCGTCACGTCCCTCGAAGGTGTGCGCGTCCTCCGAGGTCGGCTGCCACGACGTTCCCATGTCGAGCAGGTTGACGAAGAAGTCGTTGGTCAGCGCCCCCGGGGTGGCGGTGAGGACGCCGAGCGGCGACTGCTGGAAGTTGGCTCCCAGCACCCGGAGACCACCGATGAGGACCGTCATCTCGGGGGCGCTCAGGGTCAGCAGGTTCGCCCGGTCGAGCAGCAGGAACTCGGCCGGCAGCCGGTTGCCCTTGCCCAGGTAGTTGCGGAACCCGTCGGCGGCCGGCTCGAGTACGGCAGCCGACTCCACGTCGGTCTGCTCCTGCGAGGCGTCCACCCGGCCCGGGGTGAAGGGCACCTCGACGTCGAAGCCGGCCTCCTTGGCGGCCTGCTGGACGGCCGCGCTTCCACCGAGCACGATCAGGTCGGCCAGCGAGACGTGCTTGCCGTCGGTCCGGGCGGAGTTGAAGGACTCCTGGATGCCCTCGAGCGTACGCAGCACGTGCGCCAGCTGCTCCGGCTCGTTGACCTCCCAGGTGCGCTGCGGCTCCAGGCGGATGCGGGCGCCGTTGGCTCCGCCGCGCTTGTCGCTGCCGCGGAAGGTGGAGGCCGAGGCCCAGGCCGCCGCGACCAGTTGGGCGATGGTGAGGCCGGAGCCGAGGATCCGCTCCTTGAGGGAGGCGATGTCCGCCGCGTCGATCAGCTCCCCGGTGCGCCGCGGCAGCGGGTCCTGCCACAGCAGTTCCTCGGCGGGGACCTCGGGGCCGAGGTAGCGGGCGATCGGGCCCATGTCGCGGTGGGTCAGCTTGTACCAGGCGCGGGCGAAGGCGTCCGCGAACTCCTCCGGGTTCTCGTAGAAGCGCCGCGAGATCGGCTCGTAGACCGGGTCGTAGCGCAGCGAGAGGTCGGTGGTGAGCATCGTCGGGGGGTGGCTCTTCGACGAGTCGTGGGCGTCCGGGATGGTGCCCGCGCCCGCGCCGTCCTTGGCCACCCACTGGTGGGCCCCGGCCGGGCTCCGGGTCAGCTCCCACTCGTACTCGAAGAGGTTCTTGAAGAACCCGTTGCCCCACTGGGTCGGGGTGCTGGTCCAGGTCACCTCCAGACCGCTGGTGATGGTGTCGCCGCCCTTGCCGGTGCCGAAGGTGCTCTTCCAGCCCAGGCCCTGGTTCTCCAGCGGGGCGGCCTCGGGGGCCGGGCCGATGTGGTCGGCGGGGCCCGCGCCGTGGGTCTTGCCGAAGGTGTGGCCGCCGGCGATCAGGGCGACCGTCTCCTCGTCGTTCATCGCCATCCGGCGGAACGTCTCCCGGATGTCACGGGCGGCGGCGATCGGGTCGGGGTTGCCGTTGGGGCCCTCCGGGTTGACGTAGATCAGACCCATCTGGACCGCGCCGAGGGGGTTCTCCAACTCCCGGTCGCCGGTGTAGCGCTCGTCGCCGAGCCAGGTTGTCTCCGGGCCCCAGTAGACGGCCTCGTCGGCCTCCCAGGCGTCCACCCGGCCGCCGGCGAAGCCGAAGGTCTTGAGGCCCATCGTCTCCAGGGCGACGTTGCCGGTGAGGATCAGCAGGTCGGCCCAGGAGATCTTCCGGCCGTACTTCTTCTTGACCGGCCACAGCAGGCGGCGGGCCTTGTCGAGGCTGACGTTGTCCGGCCAGCTGTTGAGCGGGGCGAAGCGCTGCTGGGCGGATCCGGCGCCACCGCGGCCGTCGCTGATCCGGTAGGTGCCCGCGCCGTGCCAGGCCATCCGGACCATGAGCGGGCCGTAGTGGCCGAAGTCGGCCGGCCACCAGTCCTGCGAGTCCGTCAGCACCTCCGCGATGTCCCGCTTCACGGCCGCGAGGTCCAGGCTCTCGAAGGCCTCGGCGTAGTCGAAGTCCTCGCCGAGCGGGTTGGCCGAGGGGTTCTGGGCCAGGACCTTCAGATTGAGCTGCTCCGGCCACCACTGGCGGTTCCCACCGCCCTGAGTGGGGTGCGGGGCGCGCCCGTGTGCGACCGGGCAGCCCCCTCCGCCCTCCGCCTTCGCGTCTGCGACGTTCACCTCAAGGTTCTCGGACATGGGACATCCTTCCGGACTAGGCGGATCACGGTGCTCGGGAGCCGCTGGCAAGGGAGCGGTCCGGCACGGGCCTCAGGGCTGACGGCCGCGGCCTCGCCGATCGAGCACGCGGTTGTTGTCGGATAGGGCCTTGGTCTCAACTGGAACCGATCCTACAATGGACTTGGTCCAAGTCAATATGGCGACCAAGTCCCTGGGAAGTCATTCGTCAACCGATGCGTGGTGAGGCTGGTGGCCATGAGTGACCTGCTGGAAAGGCTTCGTGGGCGCGGCTGGCGGATGACGCCCCAGCGCCGGGTGGTGGCCGAGGTGCTGGCGGGCGAGCACGTCCACCTCACCGCCGACGAGGTCCTCGCGCGCGCCGCCGCCCGGCTGCCGGAGATCGCCCGCGCGACCGTCTACAACACCCTGGGCGAGCTCGTCGCGCTCGGCGAGGTGGCAGAGGTGGCCATCGACGGCCGCGCCAAGCGCTACGACCCCAACGCCCACCGCCCCCACCAGCACCTGGTGTGCTCCGGCTGCGCCGCCGTCCGGGACGTCCGGCCCGATGGCGACCCGCTGGCCGATCTGCCCGCCGCCGAGCGGTTCGGCTTCACCGTCCTCGAGGTCGAGGTGACCTATCGGGGCCTGTGCGCCGACTGCGCCTGAGCCGGCGCCCGGGCCGGCGCCACCCGCGGCAGCGGATGGCGCCGGCCTGGGTGTTTCGGCCAACCACCGGCCGCCGGGCTCCCGGCGCGGGGCAAGGGTCGGTGTAGGTGTGACCGAGGATCGTAGTAGCTTCGGCACCCTCCCTCATCGGCAGCGGCAGCACCACGTCCCGCAGCAGCATCGCAACGTCGACCGAGGTGTCGGACTGCAGCGTGAGCCGGAAGGCCGGCACCCCATGCGTGTAGAGATCGAGCGCGAGGTTGTGGAGGTAGTTGCGAGCTGACCGTTGACCGGTGGGCAGAGGCTTCTGGGTCTGTGTCGGTGGGCTGGTGCTCTGGCATGATGGGCACCATGACGCAGACCCGAAAGGCCGATGGCACGTAGGCCGCCCGGCGCCATCCGCGCTCAGCGGTGGCCAGCCCGAAGCACGACCTGTCCCGTCCGCCAGATTCCAGGCATTCCCCGCCGAACTCGGGCGGCCATCAACAACATCGAAGCCCGGCACCTTTGGCCCGGTGCTGTTGCTGAGGCCCTGCATCGATACGAGAGTTTCCTCCAGAGACCCGGTCGATACCTGTATTTGCCTTGGGACAACTGTCCCTGCTGCGACCCGGCGGACGCCCGGGACACCCTCGAAGACGCCCTTCGCCGATTGCCGCCCGCAGCGGGGGAGGGCTGCGCAGGATCGTCGCCCGACTCGATGAGGAGTTCCTCCGGCGTACCCTGCCCGATCCATCGGCCGCATCGGTGAGTTCATGGCATGCAGCAGAGTGGTGGCGGCAGCGGATCCGGGAGATATGACTGCTTATCCGCTGCCGGGCAGCGTCCTCCTGGGCCGGGACGAGACGGACGTTGTCGAGCGCGCGCTTTTCATCGCCCTGTACCACCGGCGCTCACCTGCGGACGGCGAGCCCTCGGTGGAAACGTTCCGATCCCTCTTCGACGAGCTTCGTCGCATCAGATCGACGGAACGGCCTCAGGAGCCCGAGTCTCGCTGGCTCGCCGCCGACGGGGTGCAGCTGCAGCACGGGCGGGTGGACCGCGTCCTGATCTCGGGCTCTGCCTGGTTCGCCGCCCGGTCTGCCCTTCTCCTGGCCTGCTTCGACGACACCTTGTGTGAGCACGACTTCCAGACCATCGTGGGCTGGCCACGCAGCGACTTCCATACCCTTGCAGCGCAGTGCGAGGTCCTGGACGCCGAGGGTCTGCGAGCCGAACTCTTCCGTGCCCGGGCACTGGGGGACGGAATCCGGCACCGCAAACTGCTGACCTTCGCGCTCGACCACATGGGCATGAACCCGACCAGCCGGGATGTGGAATCGGTAGAGAGGAGCCTTTCGGAACTGGACAGCACCTGTGACGTGGAGGCTCTCACCGATCTGCTCGCCAGAGCTCAGGCCAAGGCGCTCAAACCTCCGTGCCGCTCCAAGAGGCCGAAGTCTGACCTCCGCGGCCAACGGCCATGCCAATGACGGCCGTTCGTCATGGCTTGCGCCATCGCCCGCCAGCTCGGATTGCGGCTGGCTGGCAATCGTCAGTGTCCAGGACGACCGGTCCGATCGATGCGGGTGACCTTGGTGCTGTCCTCAAAGGCCTCACGCAGGCGGGCGTTGTCCACGGCCAGGTGCTGGATCTGGGCCGCTGCGAAGCGGAGCTTCTCGGTCAGTGACCGGTTCGTCCGGCGGAGCTTGGCGTTCCTGGCGGCAAGGATCGCGTAGGGACTCGGATGTTCCTCCGCCGCGGCGGCGGATTCCGGGTTGGAGCGGGCGGCGGAGATCTCTTTAGCCAGGTCAGCGAAGTGCCGCCGGAAGGTGGTGTTGCTCAGGCCGAGCTTGGTGGCCAGGGCGAGGACGCTCGGCCTGGTACTGGCCCATGACGCGGCGGACGCGGACATCGGTGGGGATGTCGACAGGGCGGCTCATGTGGACTCCAGGGCGGTGGTGCTCTCCAGGAGGAACGCGGTGATCTCCGCGCGGCGGGACTCCAGTCGGTGCCGCAGCAGCGGTGGCAGTGTTGGGCCGGGAGGCCAGACGGCGGGTGATGCGGTCGATCTCGCGCTGCCAGGCCGCGTTTGAGGTGCTTGATCTCGCTGTCGCGAGCGCCGGAGAGGAAGGAAAGGACCAGGTAGCAGGCATCCTGCAGCATACCGGCCAGGGCGGCGAGGCTATCGGGCTCGATGTGGTCGGCCAGGATCGCTGCGATCCACGGCTGGTCGTCGAGGAGACCGCGGATGGGCAGGTCGCCGACGGTCTGCGGGGTGAGTCCCACGATGGCGGCAGCCTCCTCGATCAGGTGTCGGTAGCGGCCGAGTGAGATCGGGCTGCGGCCCAGCACGTTGGCGACCCCGGTGGTGCTGGGCTTGCCGCGCCAACCGGGCAGCGGTCGCCGTGCCGCGATCTGCTCGTCCAGCCAGGCCCGCAGCTGGGCGGGCAGGGCGCCGTAGACGTGTGGCTCTACCGGCGCTGCCAGCGGGGTCCCTCCAGTAGCGGTCCGCCGCGAGGATGTCGGCGGAGAACTCGTTGATGAAGCGCATCGCCCAGACGAACAGCGGCCCGAGTACCTCTGCGCGATCTGCAGAAAAGCCCGCGCCGCCATCACACCCCCCAGATCAGCGAGCTGTCGCGCAGGGGACTGCCCAGATCAACGCCGAGCTCGCGCTGTCAGAGCAGCCGGACGATGTTGGCCCGGCCAACGGAAGGCACGCTGGTCGCGTCCGTCAACGCGGAGAACGTCATCACGCGGCCCTCCCGGCCTCCGATGATCGTCAGCAGCTGATCCCGCGTGCCCAGCAGATCCCTCACCGGCCGACGACGCGACGACAGGTGGTCGAGGACACTCCAGACATGCGGGCGCCAGCCCGCGACCACCGAGTACCGCCAGCCGCAAGCCGCCGCCATCTCCCTGGCCGCCGCGAACTTCAGTGCGTCCTCATCCTTGATCGGCTCCATCGGGCGGACGTCCAACAGCCACATCCCTCCGCCGATCACGGCCAAGTGGTCCGGGATGTGCCGGGAGGACCCGCCCCCGTGCTGGAAGTCCAGTCGGAACGGCTGCGACAGCACCTCCGACGCCCCCACGAAGTCCAGCGCGACCAGCAGCTGCATCTCCTCCAGCGACTCGAAGCCGTGCCCTCTGCCTGTGGACGCCCTCACCTCCAAACCGGGACGATGCCGCTGCTTCGCCCGCCAGGTGAAGCCCCGCGCCGGCCGGGACGGCAGCACCGGAACGTGAGCCATGTCGCGGACCGGCCAGCAGACCTCGCCGGCACCCACCCGCCACGTCGGACTCCACCGCTATATCCAGCCATCCGCAAGGCCGAGTTGATCCCGAAATGCGGCATCCTCGCTGCACGCCGCGACAAGCTCGTCAAGGCGACTCAAGTCCGACCGGATCCTTGCCCTGGCTGTCTCGCTCACTCGCCTACAGCATCACCACCCGCCTGGCGACAAGGCCCGATCTTCGGAACTGACCACAACTGTGACTTAGCGCTGTAAGTTGGCCCCTGTGGCAACCCGAACCCTCAGCGGCGGGACCGAGGGGTTCGGCCTTCGGGAGTCAGGTGCCGACCAGGCCCCATGCATCGAGTCCACCGTAGATATGGGCTCTCAGGCAGTGGGGGGCGCTGAAGCCTGAGGCTTCGCCGCGGTAGATGGCGATGAGCGAGTCCCTGCCCCGCCACCAGGTGTCAGCGAGGCCCTGGACTTCGGGTACCGGCTCGAATCCGTCAAGGTTCAGGTCCTCGACGGCGCTGCCTTTGATCTTCGTGATGGTCTTGGCCCAGTAGCCCGCGTGGCTGGCCAGCGCCAGGGCTTCCACCCATCCCTCCGTGCTGGCGTGCAGCGGTGTCCAGTGGTCAGCGTCGATCCCGAACTCACCTCCTGGCCCGATCATGAACCCGTGGGCCATGGAGATGCGACAGCCGCCGGCCGGGAACCGCCATCCGTTCGCGGCCGAGCCCTCGGGTGCATCGGCTTCCAGAACGCGCGGGCCGCCCTCGTATTCGGGGGCCGGGGGCAGGGCGAGACCGCCCCAGAGCTCTTGAAAGGCGACAGCCCGGTCGATCTCGGCATCCGGAATCCCTTGCTTGAGCCATGCCTCCCGAAAGAGCTTGAGGTCGCGATGTGGAACACGCAGCCCGTGTCCCTCGACGAAGTACCGAGCTCGCCGGCTCAAGCCTTCAGGCGCCTGAGGAATCAGCGGCACTCGGGGGTCTGCCGTCACGGTTGCTGCCTCTCGTATGGAGACGTTGGTGCCGCCGGGTGCGGCGGTGCCGACGGCTGCGGAGCGCTGGACCAACGGACGGGGTCGCCGCCGGGGCCGCCGGTGAGCCAGGAGCCGTCGCCCAGGGGCACTAGCTCGTACGGGTTGCTCGCCTCGACGGTGAATTCGCCGCTGAGGGTGCCCGTGCGTACGTCGACCAGGTGGTAGCGGAACCATTCCTCCTCGTCCTGACTCTCACCGCCCAGGGTGACGATGGCCGTGTCCTCGGTCAGGTAGCCGCCGCTCCATTCCACGAAGGACTCCTCCGGGTCGTAACCGAAGGCTTCGACGGGGAGAGTGAAGAGTACGTCCCCGTTGGGGTGGTCGTGGAAGGCGACGTCCGCCTGCCCATGGTCCACGGTCATGAACTGGTGCCCGGACGGAGCCAGGTCGATCAGGCAGCGGTCCTGCCATGGGTACGTCACGAACTCCGGCTCGCTGTCCGCCCCGCCCGTACCCCGGAGAATGACGGAGCCGTCCTGGCCCTCACCGATGTCGATGTAGATGCTGCCGTCCACGGGATGCAGGTGGTGGAAGGCGCCGTGCCCGACCGTCTCCAGTTCCCGGCGGGCGACAACCACACCACTGTCGGCGTCGTGCACGACCCACTGGTCCCCGCCCCCGCGTCCCGCCATCGCGTCCGGCCGGTAGACCCACACCGTCCGACCGTCCAGAGACAGCGCACAGCCAGGCTGGTGGCCATGGCGTGCGTCAGAGTGCGGTTCGAAGTCCGAGGCCCACATGAGGTCGCCGGCGCGCGTGAGGCAGACGACCCCGTTCAGCGTCGTGTACACGACCCGCTCCAAATCCTGCCGGACCGCCGACGCTACGACCTCCTCGCCATCCCGCGGCTGGAAAACCGCTGCGGGCTCCAACGTCCCGTAGACGCCGGCGCCCACGACGTAGGCGTGGATCCGTCCGTCGCGGAGACGCGTGATGACCTTCGGTGGCGGCTCAGGAACCATGCGCTGAGGCTAACGCCCAGCTCAGGAACCTCAAGAGCCGGGGCGGTGTGCGCCCGAGCTGGGTAGGCACCGGCTAGCTGCAACGCTCAAGGGCCAACGAGAGCACTAAGTCTCAACACAGCGTTACGGAAGCAAGATCCGCCAAGTACTGCGCTCGTCCGCCAAGTAGAAATCTCGGTGGCAGTAGGGCGCACGCCTCACAGGAGGCTCCGTCTCAGGAGTCGGAGAGCGACCGAAACACATGTGTTCGAAATCTCGGCTGTGTCGTTGAGCCTCACGACCCAGCGTTCGCTCTCCCCTGACTCATCCCCTCCTGGAGGTTTGGTGTTCACCTGGCTCAGAAGGCCACCCGGACAGTCGGCGCTCTCCCGCAGTGAACGGCTCCTGTTCAGCGGTGCGCTTCGGCACGACAAGGCGTGGGCGCAGTACGAGAATCCGTTGCTGAGGGTGTCGTTCTGGTCGATGGCCAGGCAGTTCCCGGCGATGATGGCCAGCGTCGCCCGGGCCGCCTGGCGGGAGGACCCCCGGGCCCTGCTCCTGCTGCTCGCGGCGGAGCTGGGCATCGGGTTGATGCGCGCGTTCACCCTGGTGGCCACCAATCAGGTACTGGTCGCGATCTTCTCGGCGGGCCCGACCACCGACCGGCTGACGGACGCGGCCCCCGCTCTGGGGGCGGCCGCCGGGGTGACCGCCGCCGCCTCGATGCTGTCGGCGGTGAGCGTGGCGGCGTCCGGCCGTCTGGAGCCGAAGATCGAACGGGCCTGCACGGCCCGGTACTACCGGGGGCTGGCCCGGGTGGAGCTGGCGACCTTGGAGAACAAGGACGCCCAACGGACCCTGGACGCCGGCCGGTACGGCATCCGTTCCATCCGCTCGATGCTCAACTCGACGATCCAGGTCATCAACACCGTGATCGGCCTGGTCGCGGTGGCCGGGGTCCTGGTCCTGCTGCACCCCATCCTGGTCTTCGCCCTGCTGCTGATCGCGGCGCCGAAGGCCTGGGGCGCGGTGGCGGTGGTCCGGCGGAACTACGCCTCTCGTCGGGCCTGGCTGGACCACGTCCGGGCGACCGACATGATCACCTACCCGCTCGCCCGGCCGGAGGCGGGCCCGGAGGTCAAGGCGCACCGCGCCGGAGAGCTGCTGGTCGGTGCGTACGAGGACATGGCCACCACCGCCGCGCTGGAGAAGCAGCGCCTGGCCTACGCCGAAGCCGGTACCAACCTGCTGGCCTCGGCGCTGTCCGGGGTGGCCGCGCTGGTGGCCTACGGATCCCTGTGGGTGCTGCTGTGGTACGGCAGCATCCCCCTGGCCTCGGCCGGCACCGCGGTGATCGCGGTGCGCACCTCGAGCCAGAACCTCACCGGTCTGGTGATGACCATGAACCGGCTCTACGAGGAGTCGATGTACCTGGCCGACCTGGAGACGGCCTATGAGACGGCCGAGCGCGACGCCATCCCCACCGGCGGCCTCCCGATCCCCCAGGGGCCCGTCGAGGTGCGCTGCGAGGGCGTCTCCTTCTCCTATCCCGGGTGCCGCGAACCCGCCCTGCGGGACGTGTCCTTGACGATTCCGGCGGGCAAGGTGGTGGCCCTGGTCGGGGAGAACGGCTCCGGCAAGACCACGCTGTCCAAGCTGCTGGCCGGGCTCTACCTGCCCTCGCGGGGTGAGGTCTTCGTCAACGGGGTCGAGGTGCGCACCGCCGACCGGGACGCCGTCTTCGACCGGGTGGCCCTGCTGTGCCAGGACTTCCCCCGCTGGTCGATGACCGCGCGCGCCAACGTCCACATCGGCCGGCCCGAGCTGGAGCTGGACCAGGCGCGGGTCGAGCAGGCCGCCCGGGAGGCCGACGCCCTGCGGGTGGTGGACTCGCTGCCCGACCGGTGGGACAGCATCATCGTCAGCGGCTTCGAGCGCAGCACCCAGCTCTCGGGCGGGCAGTGGCAGCGGATGGGCAGCGCCCGGGCCCGGTACCGTCGGGCCCCGCTGCTGATCGTGGACGAGCCGACCTCCGCGCTGGACCCGAAGGCGGAGATCGAGGCGTTCCAGGCCCTGCGGTCGATGACCGACAGCGGGACGACGGTGCTGCTCATCACCCACCGCCTCGCCGCCACCGCGAGCGCCGACCTGATCTACGTACTCGACCGCGGCCGTGTGGTCGAGCAGGGCGGCCACAGCGAACTCATGGCACTCGACGACGGCCACTACCGGACGCTCTACGAGATGCAGGCCGCCCAGTACGCGCAGGCCCCCACCTCCACCTCCC
>NZ_SRID01000142.1 GCF_004684805.1 Streptomyces palmae | reverse complement strand
GTCTCCAGCAGGTGCCGGGCCCGCTCCACCCGCTGGCGTGCCAGCCACTGCCCCGGGCTGACCCCCACCTCCTCGCGGAAACGGCGGGTGAAGGTCCGTACGCTCATGGATTCCCGGCCCCAGCACTCGCAGGACCCATAGGCACCCCCAGGCACCTTCAACAACCTCCGCCCCATCGGTCACATCGCTGCGCCGCGATCCGTCAGAGCAGTGGCAACAACGCGAACCCCGAAGGGAAGAAGACGATGACCGAAGCAGCCCGTTCGACCACCGCGCAGGCCCCGATCCGTCCCCGGATGCTCCAGGACCCCCAGGAGCTCGTCCCCGAGCTGGCGGAGGTGTCGGCGGCGCTGTTCAAGGCCACCGGCAACCGCTCGATACCCCGGTCCACGATCAGCCTGGTCCAGCTGCGCGCCGGCCAGATCGTGCACAACACCTACCTGACCGTCCTGCACACGGGTTTCCTCCGCAAGGCCGGCGAGTCGGAGGAGCGGATCACCTCGGTGGCGTCCTGGCAGGACTCTCCGTACTTCACCGAGGCCGAGCGTGCCGCGCTGGCCCTGGTGGACGCCGTACTCCGGCCGTCCGCAGGCGGCGAGCGGGTCTCCGACGAGCTGTACGCCGAGGTGTCCGAGCACTACGACGACACGGCGCTCGCCACCTTGGCCATCGCGATCGGGCAGGTCAACTTCTTCATCCCCATCGCCCTCATCGCCAAGCCCGTCCCCGGCCGCTCGTTCACCGACCCCTGGGCCTGAACGTCCTGCCTGAGGGCCACCACGTGGGGCGCCCACCCGAGGCCGCCCCACTCAGGCCCCGAGGCCCAACGCCCGCACGGGCCACCCGGACGTGCCCGGCCGACCGGCCACGGTCAACCAGGGCGCGGCAACGGCGTTCCGGACGCATCGTTCCCGCGGGTAGGCGCGAGTGCGGGGGTCGCCGCACGTCCGCGGGAGCAGGTCCACGGACATGACGTCCTTGAGGCCAGGGACTTCGGGTGATGTTCGGTGTCGCCCGCACCGCTGGGCGGCGCCGAACATCTCGTGAGGCCGTCAAGCAGGCACCGCGATCGACTCGGAACCAGGTGACTCGGGGTCCTCGGCGAGGGTTTGCCGGGCAGCGGTGCCGAAGGGGTTGTCGATGGCGTACCGCCAACGGCCGTCCGGACCCCGCCGGGCGACATCGGTGGCCGTGCCCTCGACGTGCACAACCCGCCCCTCCGGATCGGTCCCGTCGATGACCCAGTCCACTATCAGCAGTGCCAGGTCCCCGTTGCGGTACACCTGCCGCGGGCGGACGACGATGGGGATTCCGAGCTTCTGCAGGCGGCCGTTGGCGGCGTGCAGGTCCGGTCCGCTCACCGGGGTGCCCGGCCGCGGGACCAGCACCGCCGCGTCCTCGTAGACCTGGGCCAACGCGACGGGGTCGCCGCTGTTGAACCGTGCGGCGAACACCGCGGGCACCTCTTCGGGGCGATCGGCCAGCTCTCGCATGATCGACAGACGTCCTTCCGGGCCGGGAGAATCGAAGTGCCCCACACGCTAGGAGGTCATCTCGTGGCTCACCGAACGGTTGGTCACCGGGCCGGACTCCCCGACGATCCGCGCGCGAACGTCACCGCGCCCACCCCCGAGTGCCCCGTGGAGATCGCGTTGGCGGCCCTGCACGGCCGCTGGACGACGCTGGTGGTCCGCGAGCTGCTGCGGGGCGACCTCTCCTACAGCGAGTTGCGCGCCGCCCTGCCCATGCTGTCGGACAAGGTGCTGTCCGACCGGTTGGCACAACTCGCCGAGGCCGGGGTCGTCGAGCGCGACCGCCGACCCGGCTGGCCGCCGCGCGTGCGCTACGCGCTCACCCCGAGCGGACTCCGCCTGGGCCCTGTCCTCCAGGCCCTGTGGGACTGGGGAGCGGAGGCCGCGGCAGGAGGCAGCGGGGCCGAGAGCCGCCGGGTCGCGGGCTCTCCTCGCTGACCGGCTCGGAACGAGGCATACCCCGTCCATGGCGAAGGCGGCCGACCGCCGCCTGGTTCCACGCGAATTCAGCGCAGGCGGAAAGGTGGACCCTGGGCGCAGCCAGGCGGCGTGTTGTTTCCACTCACGTCGAAGTCCGCGCAGGTAAGGAAGAGGTAGTTGAACTGGCCGAGCAAGAAGGCGAGAATTCCCATCACCGCCGTGATGCCGACAGCTCCGAAACGCTGAGCCGAGGGCAGTTCGTGATAGTCGGGCAGTAGAATTTTCGAAAGGAGCCAGGTCAGATACGGAGCGCTGAGGATCGTGATGACCACTTCGAGGTAATGGAGGTAGTGAAAGCCTTTGCTTCTTGGGGCCGCCATGCCCAGAACGATCCAGATCGATGGCAGCAGCAACGCAATCACACTGCTCCGGGGCACAGCGATCCTTCTGTGCAGCACCAGGCCGGAGAGGAGCACCGCTGTGGCCACCGCCCAGAGGGCCAGAACGTCATCGAAGAAGATGTCGTTGTACGCCCCCAACGTGAACGCCGGCCACCAGATGACCAACGTTCCGCCCGCTGCCGCTGTCGCGGTGGCCCGTAGAACGGAATGAATTTCGGGCAGACCTCGCCTGCCTCTCGGACTCGGATCACCGGGTTCCGCAGAGTCCATTCCCATTCCATCCATTCACCGTAAAGCCAGTGGAGCGAGCCCTTCTACCCGCTTCTTGTGCAACGTTCATCCAGATTTTCTGACGGTATAGGGGTGAGATCCCCGAGCGATAGCGACACGCCGTCGCAACAGCGGCCCTCCCACCGGTTCGCCATGGCCGCGGGGTTCCGGGCGAGCGGACCTGGGTGGAGTTCCGGGTGAAGGGGGATCCGGTGAGTGCCGGGGCGGGCGAAGCGGTGCTGGGGTTGGTCGGGGTGACGCGGCCCGTGAAGGGCACGGCTTGACTCTCCAGTGAGGGGAGACCTCAGGGTGGGGGCATGAACGGCGGCCCGCTCTACTCGATCGGTGACCTGGCCCGGCGTACCGGGCTGACGGTCAAGACCATCCGGTACTACTCCGATTCCGGACTGGTGCCGCCGACCGACCGCAGCCCGGCCGGCTACCGCCGCTATGACGCCGACGCCGCCGCCCGCCTCGACCTGGTGCGGACCCTGCGCGAGTTGGGGCTTGAGCTGGCCGCGATCCGGCAGGCGCTGGACCGGAAGCTCACGCTCCAGGAGATCGCGGGGGCGCACGCGGAGGCGCTGGAGGTGCGGATCCGTACGCTGCGCCTGCGGCGTGCGGTGCTCGCGACGGTGGCCAGGCGCGGGGCCGACCCACAGGAGTTGGATCTCATGCACCGACTGGCCACCCTCTCCGCCACCGAACGGCAGCACCTGGTCGCCGACTTCCTGGACGCGGCCTTCGGCGGCCCGGCCGGGGACGATCCCGGGGTCTCGGCCGTCAGGCGCTCGATGACCCCCGAGCTGCCGGAGGATCCGACGGCCGAGCAGATCGAGGCGTGGGTGGAGCTGGCCGAGCTCTGCCAGGACGCGGACTTCCGGGCCGGCCTGCGGCGGGCGTTCGAGCAGTACGCGGCCGACCGCGCCCGGGCCGGGGCGACAGGGGTGGTCCGCGACCCGTTCGCGACCGTACGCGAGCAGATCGGCCCCGCCCTGGCCGCCGGCATCGACCCGGCCTCGCCGCAGGCCGATCCGATCGTCGCGGCGGTCACCGCCCACTACGCCCGTACCGAGGGCCGTCCCGACGACGGCGAGCTGCGGCGGGGGCTGCTGGAACGGATGGAGGCCGCCAATGATCCGCGCCGTGAGCGGTACCTCCGGCTGCTCGCGGTGATCAATGGCTGGCCGGCGCCCGCGAGTCCGGCCCCGGCCCTCGACTGGTGCGCGCGGGCGCTCCGGGCGCGTACCGCGGCATAGGTCAGTCGGTCGCCTGGTGGCGGTCGAAGGAACGGGCGCCCAGGTACAGGGCGATAAGGCCGGTGAGCAGCAGGGCCGCGGTGTTCGCGGCGAGGGGGAGACGGCCGGCGCCGTCCGCGGTGGCTGGGTGGCCGGCCAGGGCGCGGATGGTGCCGTGGAGGGCGTCGCAGGCGTAGGCGAGGGGGTTGACCGCGGCCAGGGGGTCCAGCCAGCCGGGCAGGGCGGAGCGGGGTACGAAGGCGCCGGAGGTGAAGAGGAAGGGGGCGCTGGTGAGGCTGAGCAGGAGGGCGAAGGTCTCGGCCCGGCGGATCCGTACCGCGATGGCCGTGCCGAGGGCGGTGAGGGCGAAGGCGCAGAGGGTGAGTTGCGCCAGCAGGCCGAGGAGTAGGAGGGGGCGGTACGGCAGCCCGCCGGCGGGCGCGAGTGCGATCAGTACGGCGCCCTGGGCGGCGGCGCTGACGCAACCGCCCAGGCAGATCCCGCACAGCAGCGTGGTGCGCCGGGCGGGGGCGACCAGGGTCTCCCGCAGGACGCCGCTGTCCCGGTCGATGATCAGCCGGAAGCCGACGTTCAGCGCCGGGGCCTGGATGGACATCAGCAGGACGCCGGGGAAGAGGTAGGAGCGGTAGGAGCCGCCCACGGCGTGGTCCGGCACCAGGGTGGACAGGCCGCCGCCCAGGGTGAAGAGGAAGAGCAGCGGTTGCAGCATCAGCATCGCGACCTGACCCGGGTTGGCGGTCAGCCGCATCAGCTCGCGGAGTACGAGGGCGTGGACGGCGCGCAGTTCGCAGCGCGGGGCGGGGCCGGTGGAGGACGACATGGCGGGCTTCTCCACTGCGGAGGAGTGCGGGCGGGCGGTTGCCTCAGGCGGTCGCGGTCGGGTGGTCACTGCCGGGCGGGGTGCCGTCAGGCGGTCACCGGACGGTCGCGGTCGGAAGGTTGCCGCCGAACGGCCGGACCGGTCGCCGCCAGGGGGACAGGCGGTCGGGTCAGCTGATGTGGCGGCCGGTGTGGTGGAAGAAGACGTCGTTGAGGGTGGGGCTGGTGGCGACCGCGGAGTGGACCTGGAGGCCGCGGTCGGACAGCGTGGCGCACAGCCGGGGCAGCCAGCTGGCGGTGTCGGCCACGGGGACGGTCAGCGTCCCGTCGGGGCCGGGGTCGGCGTGCGGGCGCAGCCCGTGTGCCTCGTGCAGGGTGCGGGCGGCCTTGGTGTCGTCGCTGGTGCGCAGCCGGATGGTGGCGCGGCCCAGGGCGGCCTTGAGCCGGTCGGGCCGGTCCTCGGCGGCGATGCGGCCGTGGTCGATGATGGCCAGCCGGTCGCAGTGTTCGGCCTCGTCCAGGTAGTGGGTGGTGACGAAGACGGTGATGCCCTCCTCGGTCCGCAGGGTGCGCAGGTGCCGCCAGAGTTCGGCGCGGGCGGGCGGGTCGAGGCCGACGGTGGGCTCGTCCAGGAAGAGCAGGCGGGGCCCGTGCAGCAGTGCGCGGGCGATGTCCAGGCGGCGGCGCAGTCCGCCGGAGAGGGTACGTACCGGGTCCCGCCGGCGGTCGTCGAGGCCGACCAGGCGCAGGGCGTGGGCGGTGCGGTGACGGGCCTGGGCGCGGGAGAGGCCGTGCAGGCGGGCGCGGAGCTGGAGGTTGCGGGCCAGGGAGAGTTCGGGCAGCAGGGCGCTGTGCTGGAACAGGACGCCGATGCGGGCGCGTACCCGGTGCGGCTGGGTGAGGATGTCGGCGCCGGCGACGGTGGCCCCGCCCGCGGTGGGCCGGGACAGGGTGCACAGCATGGAGATGGTGGTGGACTTGCCCGCGCCGTTGGGCCCGAGGAAGGCAAAGACCTCGCCCGGTCGCACGGTGAGGTCCACCCCGCACACCGCCTGGTGCTCGCCGAAGGACTTGGACAGGCCGCGGGTCCGGATCGCGGGGGGCTCCTCCGTCACGGGTCGGCTCCGCGGGGCGGTGCCGGCGGGACGGTGATGATCGGGGTGTAGTAGTCGGCCGGGTGACGTTCGCCGATCGGGGCGCCGTCGGCCTCGACCCAGGCGTGGGCGCCGAAGGGCTGGGTGCGTACCCCCGTGTGCCAGGTGGGCCAGGTGCCGCGCATCCGGCACAGCAGCGCGGTGGCCAGGGAGCGCGGCAGGCACGCGGAGTCGGTGGCGCAGTGGCGGCTGACGGCGACGACCGCGTCGCGGGCGGCGAGGGTCTGCTCGGCGGTGGCGGGGCGTGCGCCGGTCCGTACCCGGGTCAGGACGCGGGTGACGCGGTGCGGGGAGCGGGTGGCCAGCAGGCGTGCGGCGGCGACCGCGAGGAGGGCCGCGGGGCGGTGGCGCCAGGCCACCGGAGGGCGTTCGGCCAGGGCCAGGTCGTGGCTCATGGGGTCTTCCCCGTCCGGGCGGGGGTGAGGGCGCCGGCCTCGGTCAGGGTCGTGAGGAAGGCGGTGACGTCGGCGGCGGCGCGGTCGGCGGCGGCCGGGTGGTGTGCGGCCAGTGCGGCGGCGGCCTCGGCCGCGGTGGCGCCGCGTCGGAGGGTGCGGGCGAGGAGGGTGGCGGTGGCGTTGAGCTGCCAGTACTGGCCGGTGCGCTGGTTGAGCAGCACGGCGCCGCCGGCGGTCTCGGTGAGGGCGATGTGGTCGCACAGGGTGAAGCGGCGTTCGCTCATGGGGCCGTCTCTCTCACGGTGTCCGGGCCCGGTGGCCCGGCCTGCTGGGCGCGGAGCCAGATCTCGCAGGCCAGGGTGGCGTCCAGGGGCATCAGGGTGGCCGCGGTGGGGTGCGGGCGGAGCAGGGCCTGGCGGCAGATGGCGGTGTCGATCAGGCCGTACCGGGCCAGGGCGGAGTCCTCCAGCAGGGCCAGCAGTTCGGCCCGGTGGCGTTCCAGCCCCTGGTAGAAGTCCGCGCTGAACTCGCCCTTGGTGGTGCGCTCCAGTACGGGCCGCGGGAGGATGCCGCGCGCCGCCTCGACCAGCAGCGGCTTGTACCGGCCGGGCTGGTTGCGGTCCTCCGGCCGCACCGCCAGCGCCGCCTCGATCACCGCGTCGTCCAGGTACGGCATGGTCAGCCGGGCCCCGACCGCCGCGGTGAGGTCGGCGGCCGGACCGAAGATGACACCGGCCGACCGGGCCTGCATCAGCACCTGGTGCTGTTCGCGGCCGGGCGCCAGGGGGTGTGCGGCTTCGGCCGCGTTCCGCAGCATGCTGCGGGCGGCGGCCACCGCGTCGGGGCTCGCCCACTCCGGCATCCGCATCGACCAGGTCCAACCGGTCCGCAGGGCGCGCGGGTCGACGGGGAGCGGGTCGGTCAGATGGTCGGCGTGCCACCGCAGTTCCCTCGCGGGGGTGCGGCGGTCGGTCAGCGCCTTCGCCACCGCCGGCCAGGACGCCCGGGCGAGCGCCCGGTAGCCGCGAGCGCGGCGCAGCGCGGTCAGCGGGCGGCGGCCGGCCAGGTCGCGCAGATGGCCGTGGCCGCCGGGGCGGAACAGCTCGTCCCCGCCGTGCCCGGCCAGATGCAGCCGCGAGCCCTGGGCCGCCATGGCGCGGGCGATGTGCTCGATGCGCCCGGCCGACCGCACCCAGGCCGGCGGTTCGCCCCGGGCCCAGGTGGCCCCGCCTGCCGCGTCGGGGCCCAGCCCGGCGAACATGGCGACCCCGTCCTTCGGATCCACGACATGGCGGGCACGCGGCAGCCGGGCCGCGGCCAGCCGCGCGTACCGGGCGTCGTCGTTGCCGGTGTCGCGCTCCGCCCACCGGTAGGTCACCAGGTCCACGGGCTCCGCGGCGGCCAGGAACGCCAGGGTGGTGGAGTCCATCCCGCCGGACAGGTCCGTACTGACGGTGCCGCCGGCCGCGGTCCGCGCCCCCACGGCTCCGGCCAGCGCCGCACGGACCACGGGGGCGCCTTCGGCCAGGGTCAGTTCCGCGTCCGGGGGGCTCCAGCGGCGGTACGCCGAGGCGCTTCCGTCGGCGTCCAGCCTCAGCCAGTGGTCGGCCGGCACCGCCTCGACGCCGCACCAGGGCACGGTCTCCTGCAGCGGGTAGGGCATGGCCACCGAGGACAGCCGCACCGCCAGCCACCGCTGGTCCCAGTCGGCCCCGGTCAGGCAGGCCAGCACCCGGGCATGGCTGGCGGCGACCATCGCCTTGCCCGCGCGGGCGTGGAAGACCCGGCGGACGGCCCCCAGCGTCCCCTGGACCCGTACCTGCCCGGCCAGCGAGACCACCAGATGGTGGCAGCCCGGCAGTCCGGACAGCGGTCCCACGTCGGCCACCGACCGCGCCCGCGCCAGCCGCCTCCCCAGCCCGGCGGCGGTGACCGCGTGGTCCCCGGCCACCACCGCACGTGCCTCGCCCGCCGCGGCCACCATCAGGGCGCCGTCCGGCCAGCAGCCCATCAGCCACGGTCTGCCCGAGGCGTGATCGACCACCCGCGAGACATGGGGACGCAGGGCGCGAGCCGCCGCGGAAGCCGCCTCACCATCGGGCAGAACGGCGAACCACATCGCGCTCGACACCCTTGCCTGCTACGAGTACGTCCGAAGGATGCTGTCGGAGATGTCGCCGGCCAAGCTGCCCTTGGTCACCTCGGCGAACTCCCCCGCCTCCACCATCACCGGAGGCTCGTAGACCTCCACGCTCTCCTCCACCATGAGGGCACTCCTTCCTTTCCGGTCCGCAGGCCGGCGGACGCCGGTCTGTACGGAGCACCCCACATGGTCCGGCCCGCACCTTGAGTTCCAGTTGACGGGAGATCGTTAAGATTGTCGCCATTGGACACTTATGCCTGAGCCAGTCACCCAAGGCTCAATCCCACCCAGCGATGGTGACCGCACCGTCTCCGGCCACCACCGCACGTGCCTCGCTCATCCGCGGCCACCGTCACGGCACCGCCGGATCAGCGGCCCATCGGACACCGACCCGTCCGGCGGACACACGCCCCACCCACGAGGCATGGGAACGCGGGACGCGAGTCGCCGCGGGAGGCCGTCTCGCCGTCAGGCAGCACGGCGACCACGCGCCACTCGCCCCCCTGATCCGCTAGATGATGTCGTACAGGACCCCGTCAGGGTTGAACCCGAGCTGCCCCTTGGTCACCTCGGCGAACTCTCCCGCCTCGACCATCATCGGAGGCTCGTAGACCTCCACGCTCTCCTCGACCATGAGGACACTCCCTTCTCTGATCCGCCGGCCGACGGCTGCCGACCTGTCCGGAGCACCGGGAATGGTCCGCTTGGCCCCTCAAACGCCACTTGATATCGGATCGCGCCTATATGGCCGCTCTTGACCGTGGGCGGTAAGGCCGTCTCCTCCACGTCCCCGGCATGCGGTCGTCTTGGCCGGATACGGAAGGGGGCCTCGATGGTGGTGCCGGCGACCGGCCGCCCCCCTGGTGAGCCCCGGAACGGGGTTCGTCACCGGCCAGATCATCTACGTCAACGGCGGGTCGATGGGCCGAGCCGGACCGGCACGGACGCCCGGCCCCGCCTCCACCCGGCGCCCTCGGCGCGGGCCCGCTCCCCCGTTCAGGCCGCCGACGCACCACCGCCCGGCCCACTCTTCTCGGCGGAACGATCGCCGTGGGGGGTGAAGACGAAGGCCGAGTCGTCGCCGTCCAGCCCAATGGTCAGTGCGGCGTCCAGGGCTTTGGCCAGGCGAGTGAGAAGGGGGAGGGTGGGGACTGACTCACCACCCTCGATGTTGGAGACCTGCGACTGCGTCATGTCGGCGCGACGTGCCAGCTCGGTCTGCGACAGGCCGAGTTCTGTACGCCGGTCGTACACGGCCTGGCCGAGCGCGAATCCATACCCTGCCTCTACGTACGCAGGGGACTCCTCAACCGTTTCACCCAGGAGCTTCCTGGCCCTGCGGGTCTTCCACTGCGAGTGGTTCACTGCCCCTCCTCCTTCTCTCGCTCATAGCTGTGCCCAGCAGGGCCGTGGGCCGCCTCACACACCTCCTGGGCCCGCCGAGCGCGTTCGACCTCGGCAGACTCGCGCTGGCGGGTCTTCCGGAACACCGTTAGGAAAACGATGCGCCGCCCGGGCGCAAGCCAGTAGGTCATGCGCACAGCATTGCCGTCCATCGCGAAGCGCAGCTCGCGCACCTTGCCGCCGAGATGGCGGGAGTAGGGCTCCGCCAGGGTGGCGGTTGAGCCGCAAGCATGTCGGCGGCGCGCTCGACCCTGTCGTACTGGGCATCGGGTAAGAGCTCCAGCCATCGCCCTACTTCCGGCTCGCCCTCGATCCGCCAAGGCACGTCCACGCCTCGACGATACAGAAATCGATATAGGGCCGTCCGGCCATCGGGGATGACAGGCAGCTACGCGCGTAGATATGCTCACCTGGTGACCATGCCCACCACAGTTCCCGCATACGGCAACGAGGCCGCGGAGCGACTGGCGCCGATGGCGGATGTGACCGCCTCGGACGCCGCGCTGCGCCGCTTCCTGCACGGCCTGCCGGGTGTCGACGCGGTCGGCCTGCAGGCCCGGGCCGCGACCCTCGGCACCCGCTCGATCAAGACCACGGCGAAGGCGTACGCCATCGACCTCGCCATCTCCATGATCGACCTGACGACGCTCGAAGGCGCGGACACCCCGGGCAAGGTCCGGGCGCTGTGCGCCAAGGGCGTCCACCCCGATCCTACCGACCAGACCGTCCCGCAGGTCGCCGCGATCTGCGTGTACCCGGACATGGTGGCCACCGCCAAGGCCGCCCTGGCGGGCTCCGGCATCCATGTGGCCTCCGTGGCGACCGCCTTCCCGGCGGGCCGGGCCGCGCTGCCGGTGAAGCTGGCGGACACCCGGGACGCGGTGGCGGCCGGGGCGGACGAGATCGACATGGTGATCGACCGGGGGGCCTTCCTCTCCGGGCGGTACATGTCCGTCTTCGAGGAGATCAAGGCGGTGAAGGAGGCCTGCCGCCGCGCGGACGGGACGGCGGCCCACCTGAAGGTGATCTTCGAGACCGGCGAGCTCCAGACCTACGACAACGTGCGCCGGGTCTCCTGGCTGGCGATGCTCGCGGGCGCGGACTTCATCAAGACCTCGACCGGCAAGGTCTCGGTGAACGCCACCCCGCCGGTGACGCTGCTGATGCTGGAGGCGGTGCGGGACTTCGCCGCCGCCACCGGGGTGCAGGTCGGCGTGAAGCCCGCGGGCGGCATCCGTACGACCAAGGACGCCATCAAGTACCTGGTGATGGTCAACGAGACGGCCGGGGACGCCTGGATGACCCCCGACTGGTTCCGCTTCGGCGCGTCGAGCCTGCTCAACGACCTGCTGATGCAGCGCCAGAAGCTGAGCACCGGGCGCTACTCCGGCCCCGACTACGTGACGGTGGACTGATCCGACCATGAACGCATTCGAGTACGCACCCGCGCCCGAGTCGCGCGCGGTCGTCGACATCGCCCCGTCCTACGGGCTCTTCATCGACGGCGAGTTCGTCGACGCGGCCGACGGCAAGGCATTCAAGACCCTCTCCCCCGCCTCCGAGGAGGTCCTCTCCGAGGTGGCGCAGGCCGGCGCCGAGGACGTGGACCGGGCCGTGAAGGCGGCCCGCCGGGCCTTCGAGAAGTGGTCCGCGCTGCCCGGCGCCGAGCGGGCCAAGTACCTGTTCCGGATCGCCCGGATCATCCAGGAGCGCTCGCGCGAGCTGGCGGTGCTGGAGTCGCTGGACAACGGCAAGCCGATCCGCGAGTCCCGCGACTTCGACCTGCCGACCGTCGCCGCGCACTTCTTCTACTACGCGGGCTGGGCGGACAAGCTCGACCATGCCGGCTACGGAGCCGATCCCCGGCCGCTGGGCGTGGCCGGGCAGGTCATCCCGTGGAACTTCCCGCTGCTGATGCTGGCCTGGAAGGTCGCCCCGGCGCTGGCCTGCGGCAACACCGTGGTCCTCAAGCCCGCCGAGACCACCCCGCTGTCCGCGCTGTTCTTCGCGGACGTGTGCCGCCAGGCAGGGCTGCCCCAGGGCGTGGTCAACATCGTCACCGGTGACGGCTCCACCGGCGCCGAGCTGGTGGCGCACCCGGGCATCGACAAGGTGGCCTTCACCGGCTCCACCGAGGTCGGCAAGGCCATCGCGCGCACGGTCGCGGGCACCCGCAAGAAGCTCACCCTGGAGCTGGGCGGCAAGGCGGCGAACATCGTCTTCGAGGACGCCCCCATCGACCAGGCCGTCGAGGGCATCGTCACCGGCATCTTCTTCAACCAGGGCCATGTCTGCTGCGCGGGCTCCCGGCTGCTGGTGCAGGAGTCGATCCAGGACGAGCTGCTGGAGGCGCTCAAGCGCCGGATGTCCACCCTGCGCGTCGGCGACCCGCTGGACAAGAACACCGACATCGGCGCGATCAACTCCGCCGAGCAGCTGGCCCGGATCACCGCGCTGGCCGAGGCGGGCGAGGCCGAGGGCGCCGAGCGCTGGGCCCCGTCCTGCGAACTGCCGGACACCGGCTACTGGTTCGCCCCCACCCTGTTCACCGGGGTCACCCAGGCGCACCGGGTGGCGCGCGAGGAGATCTTCGGCCCGGTGCTGTCCGTCCTCACCTTCCGCACCCCGGCCGAGGCCGTGGAGAAGGCCAACAACACCCCGTACGGGCTGTCGGCCGGCATCTGGACCGAGAAGGGCTCGCGCATCCTGTGGATGGCGGACCGGCTGCGGGCCGGTGTGGTGTGGGCCAACACGTTCAACAAGTTCGACCCGGCCTCGCCGTTCGGCGGTTACAAGGAGTCGGGCTTCGGCCGCGAGGGCGGTCGTCACGGTCTGGAGGCGTACCTCGATGTCTGACGCACGGCTGAGTGTCCTCAAGACCTACAAGCTGTTCGTCGGGGGCAAGTTCCCCCGGTCCGAGAGCGGGCGGGTGTACGAGGTGACCGACTCCCAGGGCAAGTGGCTGGCGAACGCCCCGCTGGCGTCGCGCAAGGACGCGCGGGACGCGGTCGTGGCCGCCCGCAAGGCATTCGGCGGCTGGTCGGGCGCCACGGCCTACAACCGCGGCCAGGTCCTCTACCGCGTCGCGGAGATGCTGGAGGGCCGCCGCGAGCAGTTCGTCGCGGAGGTCGCGGACGCCGAGGGCCGCTCCGGCAAGAAGTCGGACACCGCCAAGGCCGCGGCCCAGGTGGACGCCGCCATCGACCGCTGGGTCTGGTACGCGGGCTGGTCCGACAAGATCGCCCAGATCGCGGGCTCCGCGAACCCGGTGGCCGGGCCGTACTTCAACCTGTCCACCCCCGAGCCCACCGGCGTGGTGGCGGTGCTGGCCCCCCAGGAGTCGTCCTTCCTGGGCCTGGTCTCGGTGCTCGCCCCGGTGATCGTCACCGGTAACACCGCGGTCGTGGTGGCCAGCGAGAAGTCCCCGCTGCCGGCGCTGTCGCTGGCCGAGGTGCTGGCCACCTCCGATGTGCCGGGCGGCGTGGTCAACGTGCTCTCCGGCCGCACCGGCGAGCTGGTCGGGCCGCTGGCCGCGCACCAGGACGTGAACGCGATCGACCTGGCGGGCGCGTACGGGGAGCTCCACGGCGAGCTGGCGGTGGCCGCCGAGAAGGCCGCCGCGGACAACCTCAAGCGGGTGCTGCGCCCCGCCGAGGTGGACTGGGCGGCGGCCCCGGGCACCGACCGGATGCTGTCCTTCCTGGAGACCAAGACGGTCTGGCACCCCATCGGGATCTGACCCGCGGCCGACCAGGCCCCGGGCACGGCGGGCGGATCGCGCACGGATCCCCTCGCCCGCATGGCGGCGGCCCCGCACCGGCTGATGAGCCGGTACGGGGCCGCCGTCGGCGTACCCGGACGGGTACGGCCCGGGTCAGGGCAGGAGGCCCACCGCGTCGCCGACCACCGGCAACTGGCCGACCGAGTTGCCCCGGGCCACCGGGCCGGTGACCGCGCCGCTGCTCACCGGCTTGAAGTCGGACACCTGGGTGCCGACCGTGTTGCTCAGCGGATTGACCGGGGTGTTGGCCATCGGGTTGGTCCGCAGGTTGCGGAGCGGGCCGATCGCGTAGTGCAGCGCGGGCGGGCCGTCGATCCCCTTGCCCTTGACCATGGTGGTGTCCAGCGCCTTCAACGGGGTGCGCACCCGCACCTTGTCGGGCTGGGTGCTGGAGTTGGCCGCCGACGCGGCCTGGGCACCTCCGGCGACCAGTGCCGCGCCGGCCGCGGTGAGGGTGAGGCCGGCGCGCAGCAGGGCGCGGGCGCGAGCGCGGGAGGGGGTGGGACGAGCTGATGAGGCCATGGGCCACCTGCCAGACGGTCGTGTTGCGTAGTGGAACGACTGCGCAGCGTAGTTGAGAAAAGTCGGAGGCGTCACTCCGCGGACCCAGGGGGTCCCCCGGGCGGCCCAATGCCTCACACTGGTGTTCCGTGACTTCACATCCCGTACCCGCCCGCGTCATCCTGCTGTCCGGTCCGTCCGGTTCCGGGAAGTCGTCACTGGCCGCCCGTACCGGGTTGCCGGTGCTCAACCTCGACGACTTCTACAAGGACGGCGACGACCCCACGCTGCCGCAGCTGCCGGGCGGTGGGGGCCCCGACTGGGACTCCCCGCTGTCCTGGGACGCGGAGGGCGCGGTGGCGGCGGTGGAGTCCCTGTGCCGCACCTCGCGAGCCGGCGTGCCGGTCTACTCGATCGCCGCCAACGGCCGGGTGGGCAGCGAGTTCATGGACATCGGCCGCACCCCGCTGTTCATCGCGGAGGGCATCTTCGCCGCGGACATCATCGAGGCCTGCCGGGAGCGGGGCGTACTGGCCGACGCGCTGTGCCTGCGCGGTCGCCCCAGCACCACCTTCCGCCGGCGGCTGGCCCGGGACCTGCGCGAGGGCCGCAAGTCCGTCCCGTACCTGGTCCGCCGCGGCCTGCGGCTGATGCGTACGGAGCGCGACGTGGTGGCCCGGCAGACGGCCCTGGGCGCGCACCCCTGCGGCAAGGACGAGGCGATGGGCCGCATCGCCTCGGCGGCGGCCGGCCGACGCCATCTGACGGTGGAGGCCTGACCGTCGGGAGGTCGGGCCGCCCGCCGGCGCCGAACGCACGGAAGCGGGTCCGGACAGGCCCCCCGGCTGTCCGGTCCCGCTTCGATGCGCTCCCGCCATTCCCCCGAATGACGGGCCCCCGTGCCTCAGGCCCTCGTTTCCCCCGTGGGCCTGATGGTGCGCGGACCCTCGTATCCCCCGTGGGCCCGGTCTTGCGGTCGGGTCCTCGTATCCCCCGTGGACCCGGTGTTGCGGTGCGGGCTCTCGTATCCCCCGTGAGCCCGGTGTCGCGCTCAGGCCCTCGTATCCCCCGTGGGCCTGGTGTCGCGCGCGGGTCCTCGTATCCCCCGTGGACCCGGTCTTGCGGTCGGGCTCTCGTATCCCCCGTGAGCCCGGTGTCGCGCTCAGGCCCTCGTATCCCCCGTGGGCCTGGTGTCGCGCGCGGGTCCTCGTATCCCCCGTGGACCCGGTGTTGCGGTGCGGGCTCTCGTATCCCCCGTGAGCCCGGTGTCGCGCTCAGGCCCTCGTATCCCCCGTGGGCCTGGTGTCGCGCGCGGGTCCTCGTATCCCCCGTGGACCCGGTGTTGCGGTGCGGGCTCTCGTATCCCCCGTGAGCCCGGTGTCGCGCTCAGGCCCTCGTATCCCCCGTGGGCCTGGTGTCGCGCGCGGGTCCTCGTATCCCCCGTGGACCCGGTGTTGCGGTGCGGGCTCTCGTATCCCCCGTGAGCCCGGTGTCGCGCTCAGGCCCTCGTATCCCCCGTGGGCCTGGTGTCGCGCGCGGGTCCTCGTATCCCCCGTGGACCCGGTGTTGCGGTGCGGGCTCTCGTATCCCCCGTGAGCCCGGTGTCGCGCTCAGGCCCTCGTATCCCCCGTGGGCCTGGTGTCGCGCGCGGGTCCTCGTATCCCCCGTGGACCCGGTGTTGCGGTGCGGGCTCTCGTATCCCCCGTGAGCCCGGTGTCGCGCTCAGGCCCTCGTATCCCCCGTGGGCCTGGTGTCGCGCGCGGGTCCTCGTATCC
>NZ_SRID01000801.1 GCF_004684805.1 Streptomyces palmae | reverse complement strand
GACCACGCGGTGTCCCCCTCCGGTACGGGCCGGCCGGCGCCCGCCGTCCGCTCGGTGCCCTCCATGCTGGAGCGCAGCCGGCGCGCCAAGGTGCTGGCCCGCCGCCGGCGGACCACGGTGGTGCTCTTCATGGCGTTCACCCTGGGCGCGGTGGTCGCCGCCGTCGGCGGCCTGGCCTTCCTCTGGGCCCCCGGAGCCCCGGCCGTGCTGCTCAGCGCCTATATCGCCTATCTCCGCATCCAGGAGCGCCGCCGCTACGCCTTCACCATGGACCAGCGGCGCGCCGAACTGGCCGCCCAGCGGCTGCGTGAGCGCGGCAGCCGAGAACGGGCCCAGCGCCCGCCCGCCGCCCATGCCGAGAAGGATCCGACCGACCACGGCCCGAGCGGCGGAACCCCGCGTCCGGTGCGGGAGCGCCCCGCGGGCACCGCCCGTGACCCGCAGCCGCAACCGCAGCACGGCGAGAACCACCCTCCGCGCGCCGAGGCCCGCCCGGCCCGCGCCGAGGCCCACCC
>NZ_SRID01000141.1 GCF_004684805.1 Streptomyces palmae | reverse complement strand
GTCTTCATGGGGAGGGGGCCGGAAGGGACCGAAGGAGGGCCCGCGTTCAGCAGGCCGGGGTCGGCCGGTGGGAGGCGGAGGCTCGGACGGGGTTCAGGTGGAGCCCTGGTCCCCGCCCGAGCCGAAGGACTTCTTCGCCTGGTCCGCGCCGCGGTCGATCTGGTCGGTGTGCTTTCCACCGGTGCGCCGGTCCGCCTGCCCGGCCGCCGCGTCGACGCCCTTGCCGGCCTGGTCCGGGTGCTGCCGCGCGGCTCCGGTGACCTTGTCCTTGAGGTTCTTCATGCTGTCCTTCAGGCTCATGGGAATCACTCTTCTCGCTTCGGCTGGCCTGTCTCTCACAGGGTTCGCCGGGGCAAGGGCACCGGGCCAATGGGATTAGCCCGTTGGGGTGATATCGGAGCGGTGGCTCGAAGAGGGCCCGGGGACAGCACCGTGGCAGGTCAGGACTGCTTGGGCGCCGCCTGCTGCACCACCTCGAAGGACCACAGGGTGGAGCCGGAGGCGGCGGGCCGCTGCTGACCGCCCTCCTGGCCACCGCCTTCCTGGCCACCGCCCTTGTGCGCCGCCCGCATCGGGCCGTTCAGCCAGGCCTGGAAGTCCTCCTCGCTGCGCCAGCGGGTGTAGACGAGGTACTGGTCGGTGCCCTCGACCGGGCGCAGCAGCTCGAACCACTCGAAACCGTCGGAGTTCTCCACCGCGCCGGCACGTGCGGCGAAGCGCTGCTCCAGCACCTCGCGCTGCTCGGCCGGGACGGTCAGCACATTGATCTTCACGATGCTCATGGGGGCATCCTCCCGTATCGGTCTGGCGTTCAGACGGCCGGTATCGCGGTTCGGGCAGCGCGGTCGGGGCGGGCAGGGCACCATGGAAGCTCCGGTTCCGCATGGTTCTCCGTCCTCACCGAGGCCGTGGTGCGGCCGGGTCCGGGCCACGTTCGTGGGACGGCGCGATATTCGCGAAGGCATCACTCTTGGGGAGTTGTGCCGCTATCGTCCGCATTGCATCTGATCCATGGTGATGAGGCCATCCCAAGATCAAGGGATGATCCAGGCGAAACCCTGGTGAAATGGACCAGGCGCTGTCGACTTCCGTATGGCACTCAGGTGAAGTGGGGATGTTCGGCGTCTGAGGAAGTGGCTCAGTCGGGCCTCATCCGATCGGTTGTTGAGTGAACGAGCGAGTGGGGGAGCTGCGGGGCGTGGCGAACGCGGAGCGGAGCGGACTGGGGAAGACCTCGAGCACGGGGTCGCCATCCGGTGGCGCGGCCGGGCCACGGCCGTCCCGCCTGGGCGTGGCACTGATCGCGCTGTGGGCCGCCGCCGGCGCCCTGGCCGTGCGTCAGGCCGTGGCGGTGCTGCGACAGCCGCCCGACGAGCGGCTCACCGATCTGGAGACCTGGATCGGCGACCAGGGCGTGCTGCATGTCAGCGGTTCGCTCTACCGGGGGGACAGCTTCACCGGCACCCCGTTCTCCGGACTCGTCCTCAAACCGCTGACCCAGGCCGCCGAGCAGAGCCTGGGCATCGGCTGGACCCTCGGCACCCTGCTGCTGGTGGTCGCCGTCGGCCTGGTCGTCGCGCGCGCCCTGCCGCAGCCGACCAGCCGCAACACCAGGCTGCTCGCGGCCCCGCTGGCCATCAGCCTGATGGCGCTCTCCTTACCCGTCCGCACCACCTTCACGCTCGGCCAGCTCAGCATCCTGCCGGTGCTGCTGGTGCTCCTCACCCTGCTGCCCCGCACCTCCGACCGGCAGGCCGGCGTGCTGACCGGTCTGGCCGCCGCGCTGCAGCCCGCGCTGCTGCTGTTCTCGGCCCTGCAGTGGTTGACCGGGCGGCGCCGGGCCACCGCGTTCGGCGCGGGCACCTTCGCCGGGTGCACCGTGCTGGCCTGGGCGGTGATGCCGCATGACTCGGCCACGTACTGGTTCCACCACATCGGCGGCGCCGGGCTGGGCGCGCCCGCCGACAGCGACTCCAACCAGTCCCTGCACGGCCTGCTGCTGCGGATCGGGTTGAGCGGCACCGTCGAGTTGGCCGTCTTGGCCGTGCTGGCGGTCGCGGTCGCCGTGGTCGGCCTGCGGCGGGCGGCGCGCTACGCGCGGGACGGGCAGGTGCTGCTGGCCGCCGCCGTCGCCGGCTGTGTGGCGCTGGCCGTCTCGCCCACCTCCTGGCAGTACCAGCAGCTGTGGATCCTGCTGGCGGTGGTCGGCCGGGTCGGCGGGAAGCGCTCCGACCGGCTGATGTGGCCGGTGATCGTGGTGCTGGTGATGTCGCTGGGACGCACCGCGCTGCTGCCGGACACCCGGTTCTACGACTTCTTCGGGTTCAACGCCCCGCTGCTGGCCGCCCTGGCCGCAGCGGTGCTGATGCCCTTCGTCCCGCGCACCTCGCCGCTGTGGGACCGGCCGATCGCGACACCGTCCGCCGAGCCCGTGCGCGGCCGCTCCCGGTTCGTCCCCCTGCTGCGCTTCTACCGCCGTCCGCTGTCCCGGCCGAACCTGCTGGTGGAGCTGCTGCTCATCCGGGTCTTCTACTTCGGGTACTCCTACGTCCGCGGCAGCGCCCCGGACAATCGCCGACTCGCGGAGGAGCACGGCCGGCAGGTGCTGGACGCCGAGGGCTTCCTGCACATCGACATCGAGTACTGGTTCAACCACTTGGTGGCGGGTGAGCCGTGGTTGCGGGACAGCATGGGGTACTACTACTCCACCTTCCACTTCTTGGTGCCGCTGTCGCTGCTGGGCTGGCTCTACGTCTGCCGTCCGGCGGCCTACCGGTGGGCGAGGACCCCGCTGGCGCTCGCCACCTGCCTGGCGCTGGTCGGCTTCTGGCTGTATCCGCTCGCCCCGCCGCGCCTGATGCCCGATCTGGGCTACATCGACACCGCGCACGGCACCCAGGACCTGAGCAACCCGGACTTCGGCGAGTTGACCAAGCTGGCCAACCAGTACGCGGCCATGCCCTCGCTGCATGTGGGCTGGTCGCTGTGGTGCGGGGTGGTCATCGCCATGGTGGCGCCCAGGGTGTGGATGAAGGTGCTCGGGATGACGTACCCGCTGATGACCACCGCGGTCATCGTGGGCACCGCCAACCACTACCTCCTGGACGCGGTGGGTGGCGCGGCCGTCGTGACCATCGGCTTCGCTCTCCAGTACGTGATCACCGGCACCCGGGGGGTGCCGCGCGCCCGGAACGACCTGGCCCTGCGGGACGTGGGCGGGACCGCGCTCGCGGTGGTCCGGGCGCTACCCGATCCATCCCTGGTCAGGGATGCCCTCGCGGCCCGGACCGCGTCGCCTCCGAAGGCGTTCGGGAAGCCGGAGTCGAGGGCGGGGACGACCGGGAAGGCGGAGGGGCCGCGAGAGCCGCGGCACGCGCCGGAGGCGGAGGGGCCGCGGCAGCCGCGGGCGACGGAGGCCGTGGGGAGCGTGCGGCGGGCGGAAGGACGGCGGGAGCCGGAGGAGCCGCGGGAGCCCGGGGAGGCGGGGGAACCGGAGCGGGCCGTGGCGGCGCCCGTGGCCGCGGAGTCCGCCGGGGCCGGGGAGTGCGAGGCCGCCCGGGAGTGAGCGCCGAGCCGGCCCGAGCAAGCGCCGAACCGGGCCACGCTGGAGCCGAGCCGGGCCGGAGCACGCACCCAGCCGGGCAGAGCACGCACCCAACTGGACTGAGCAGGCATCAAGCTGGGCCGGAGCGAGTCACGGCCGGGCCCCGCACGCACCGAGCCGGGGCGGGCCAGGTGGCCCGCCCCGGTGGGGATCGCCGCTCCTCCATGGTCTGGCAGGCGCCGACCCACCGCTACCGGGAGACGGGCTCCCGGGGGCACTGCGGCGGCGGGCCGGCCGGAGGGTCAGGGTCCGACGGTGATCTGCTGGGCCGGGTCCGTGACGTCGGTGACGTCATAGGCCATGGTGACCGTCGCGGTGGTGGAGCTGGTCGGGCAGCCGAAGCCGCCGACCACCTTCACCGGCACGCTGGCGCCGCTGATCGAGAGCTTGGACGGCGCGCCGTTGGTCCAGGTGCCGGCGATGGCCGCGGGGGCGGTCGGCGCCGAGGTCACCGTGCAGGTGGCCAGCCCGCTGGTCTGCAGCACGAAGCCGCCGGTGGGCATGGTCAGGCTGGCGGTGATCGGGCTGCCGTTCTGTACGGAGACGCCCCAGCCGGGGCTGGTGGTGATCGCGGCGGACACACCCGGCAGGCTCACCGTGCAGTTGCTGAAGGTGGGCGCGGCGAGCGGGCCGCCGACCGGTCCGGCCGGGTTGTTGTTGTTCGGGGCCGCGGGCACCTGGTTGTCGGTGCCGGTCCCGGTGGGCTGGCTGACGGAGGTGGAGCAGGTGACCGTGACGCTCCCGGTCTTGAAGGTGGCCTTGCCGTTCAGGTTCGCCTTGAAGTAGTGGCCGGCCGGGGTGACCGTGGTCGACCCGGCAGTGGTGCCGGTGCTGGACGCGCTCGCCGTGCCGGTCAGGCTCAGAGCGGCGACGGTGGCGAGCCCAGCGCCCGCGGCGAGCAGGGCGTGGCTGCGCAGGTTCCGGTACATCGTGCGGCTCCTTCGTGGGGTGAGGATCTTCAGTTGTGCGGTTGGGGGGTGGGTTCGGGGTCGGCCGCGCCCTCGGCCGTCTCGGGGTCGGCCGCGGTCCCGGTCGTCGTGGGGGACGCCGAGCCGTCGGCGGCCTCGGCGGACGCCGCGCCTCCGGTCTTCTCCAGGAGGACGCGAGTCCCGTCCGTCCCGGGGCCGGCCGCGCTCTCGCCCGGGTCCGCGTCGGCCGCGGCCTCGGTCTGGGGGGAGTCCGCCGCCGGCAGCGGTTGCCAGCCGAAGATCAGGCTGCCGCCGATGACGCCGATGATGGTGCCGACGAAGAATCCGCCCAGGTTGGAAAGGACCAGCGAGGCGGCGGAGACCATCACGGTCAGTACGCCCGCCAGGCCGCGGTAGTGGGGTGCGAACCAGGCACTGAGCCCCAGGACGATCAGGACCAGTCCGAGGAGTACCGACACCATGCCGGTGACGCCCTGGAGGATCATGACCTTGAGCGGGGCCAGGGGTATGGAACTGATCTCCGCACCGGCGAGCACGGTGGCCAGGCCGCCCCAGAAGGGGCGGCCGCGGCGCCACCGGCGCCAGCTCAGAAGCATTCCTGCTTACCCTTGCTGATCTTCATGCTCAGGCCGTTGAGCCTGAAGGTGCCCGCGGTGGTCGCCCAGGCGGTGGTGCGGAGGTTCTTGATGGAGACGTCGTCGGCCTGCTGGGAGAACAGGTCCTGCATCCCCTGGGCGCCGTCCGGACCCTTGTCCAGGGTGGAGGCGTCCCGGCCGATCTCGATGTTGTTGAAGGACGCGTCACCGGAGATCTGGGTGGCGTCCATGAAGAGGTCGGTGGCCTCGACCGACTTGCCGCCGCCGCCGGCCGAGAGCTTCAGCGAGATGTCGCCGATGATCGGGAGGTGGGTGACCACCGACTGGCACAGGTTGTCCAGCTTGGCCTTGCGGATGCCGGTGACCGCGACCGGGATCAGGTCGTCGCGGGCGTTGGTGTCCACGCTGCCGTACTGCGCGAAGCCGTCACCGGTGAGCTGGTCGGCGGAGACCTTGAACTGCTGACCCGACACGGCGAACGACGCGGCCAGCGCGCCGTTGGCCAGGGCCACGGCCAGGGCGGCCGTCGCGGTGAAGCCGGGAACGCACAGCACGGCGAATCTCCGCCACCTCACCCGGCCGGTGATATGTCTGCCTTGTTCGTCCTTCACGGTGGTAAGTCCCCTCTGGGTATGGCGAAGTGCCCTGGTGGCTTGCATGGGGGGAAGGTGCGTGGTGCGAAATGGGCACGGTTCGGCGGGTCTCGCACAAGAAATGAGTCGAGCATGTCAAGGCCGCCTCGACCTACTTGAGAGTAAGCACGCCAGTAGGCACTGGCAAGGTACTGGAAGGGATACATTTCGGTCACCGCGCGGACGCCGGGCCGCTGGTTTGACCTGTCAACTCCCTTGGTATCAGGAGTAGTTGACTCGCAGTTCCTTGATGCCGTTCAGCCAGGCGGACCGCAGCCGCCGCGGCTCGCCGGCCGGCCGGATGCCGGGCACGGTGTCCGCCAGGGCCTCGAAGATCAGCCGGATCTCCAGCTCGGCCAGGCTCTTGCCCAGGCAGAAGTGCGGGCCGCCGCCACCGAATCCCAGGTGGGGATTGGGACTCCGGGTGATGTCGAAGGCCTCCGGCGCCGTGAAGACCTCCGGGTCGTTGTTGGCCGAGGAGTAGAACAGCCCCACCCGCTGCCCCTGCCGGATGGGTTGCCCGCCCAACTCGGTGTCCCGGGTGGCGGTGCGCTGGAAGGAGACCACCGGGGTGGCCCAGCGCACGATCTCCTCCGCCGCGCCGGCCGGCCGCTCGCGGACGAACAGCTCCCACTGCTCGGGGTGGGTGAGGAAGGCGTGCATGCCGTGGCTGATGGCGTTGCGGGTGGTCTCGTTGCCCGCCACCGCCAGCAGCAGCACGAAGAAGCCGAACTCGTCGGCGCCCAGGTTGCCCTGGTCCTCGGCGGCGACCAGTTGGCTGACGATGTCCTTCGCCGGGCACGCCTTGCGCTCGCCGGCCAGGTTCATGGCGTACGAGATGAGCTCCACCGCCGACTGGGTGCCGGTCTCCGCGGTGACGGCCAGCTCCGGATCGTCATAGGCGATCATCTTGTTGGACCAGTCGAAGATCTTGGCTCGATCTCGCTGGGGAACGCCGATCAGCTCGGCGATGGCCTGGAGCGGGAGTTCGCAGGCGATGTCGGTGACGAAGTCCCCGCTGCCGGACTCCAGGGCGGCGGCGGCGATCCGCTCGGCCCGCTCGCGCAGCGCGTCCTCCAGTGTCCGGATCGCGCGCGGGGTGAAGCCGCGCTGCACGATCTGGCGCACCCGGGTGTGCTCGGGCGGGTCCATGTTGAGCATCATCAGCTTCTGCACGTCGATCTGGTCGCGGTCGATGTGCTCGTTGAACCGGATGATCGCGGTGTTCAGGTTCGAGGAGAAGAGCTCCGGGCGGGTGGAGGCCTCCTTGACGTCGGCGTGCCGGGTCACCACCCAGTAGCCGTCGTCGTCGAAGCCGGCCGCGCCGTGCGGCTGCGCGTTCCACCACACCGGCGCGGTGCGCCGCAGCTCGGCGAACTCCGGGAGCGGCACCCGCTGCCGGTACAGATCGGGGTCGGTGAAGTCGAAACCTTCGGGCAGCGCGGGGCAGGGCATGGCCACTCCGTCCTGACAGGGCATCAGAAACGCGGCAGAAGGTAGTAACACGTTCCAGAAGTAGCAAGGGGCGTGGCGCCATCCGTTGCGGTTACCGGGAGTACGCGCCCCTGCACGCCCCTTGCGCCACGCTGGAGTACCTCCGCAGACTGCATGCGGAACTAGAACGCGTACCAGTTCTTGCCGCGGGCGCGAGGAGAGGACGTTCATGGCCGCCGAACCCGTCATCGTCGAAGCCGTACGCACCCCCATCGGCAAGCGCCACGGCGCGCTGGCCAACCTGCACCCCGCCTACCTGCTCGGCGAGACCTACCGGGAACTCCTCGGCCGCACCGCCCTCAAGCCCGACTGCGTGGAGCAGATCGTCGGCGGCACCGTCACCCACGCCGGTGAGCAGTCCATGAACCCGGCCCGCAACGCCTGGCTGGCCGTGGGCCTGCCGTACGAGACCGCCGCCACCACCGTGGACTGCCAGTGCGGCTCCTCCCAGCAGGCCAACCACATGGTGGCCAACATGGTCGCCGCCGGCGTCATCGACGTGGGCATCGCCTGCGGGGTGGAGGCCATGTCCCGGGTGCCGCTCGGCAGCGGCTCCAAGCACGGCCCCGGCCGCCCCTGGCCGGACGAGTGGAACGTGGACCTGCCCAACCAGTTCGAGGCCGCCGAGCGGATCGCCCGCCGCCGGGGCCTGACCCGGGAGCGGATCGACGCCCTCGGGCTGATCTCCCAGGAGCGGGCCGCCCGGGCCTGGGCCGAGGAGCGCTTCAAGCGCGAGACCTTCGCCGTCCAGGTGCCCACCACCGAGGAGGAGCAGCGGGCCGGGCAGGGCATGTGGCGGCTGGTCGACCGGGACGAGGGGCTGCGCGACACCAGCATGGACGCGCTCGCCGCCCTCAAGCCGGTACTGCCGACCGCGCTGCACACGGCCGGCACCGCCTCCCAGATCTCGGACGGCGCCTGCGCCGTGCTCTGGACGTCCAAGCGGATGGCCCGCGCCCTCAGACTCCGGGCGCGGGCCAGGATCGTCGCCCAGGCGCTGGTCGGCTCCGACCCGCACTACCACCTGGACGGCCCGATCGACGCCACCCAGGCGGTGCTCGGCAAGGCCGGGATGACGCTCCGGGACATCGATCTGGTCGAGATCAACGAGGCGTTCGCCTCCGTGGTGCTCTCCTGGGCCCAGTTCTTCGAACAGGACCTGGAGAAGGTCAACGTGAACGGCGGGGCCATCGCCCTCGGACACCCGGTCGGCGCCACCGGCGCCCGGCTGATCACCAGCGCCCTGCACGAACTCGAGCGCACCGACAAGGAGTTCGCCCTCATCACGATGTGCGCGGGCGGGGCGCTGGCCACCGCGACGATCATCCAGCGGCTGTGACCGGGAGCGCCCCGCCGCACCGACACGGTGCCCTGGGCGCCCGGCGCGGGCGGACCCGCGTCAGTACCAGCCCTTGGCGCGCCAGAACGACCAGGCGCCGCACGCGCCCCCGTAGCGCTCCTTCACATAGTCCAGGCCCCAGCTGATCTGGGTGGCCGCGTTGGTCCGCCAGTCCGATCCGTGCGAGGCCATCTTCGACCCCGGTACCGCCTGCATCAGCCCGTAGGCGCCGCTGAGAGCGTTGGTGGCGGTCACCTTCCAGTCGCTCTCCCGCCGCACCAGGTTGTTGAAGCACCGGAACTGCGCCGCGTCCGGGATCATCCTCCGGGCGACCTCCCGGGCCTCGTCGCGGGTGGCCGTCACCGCGGCCTGGGCGGTGGGCGCGGAGCCCAGGGTGAGCGCGCCGAGCGCCAGGACGGCTCCGGCGGTTCCCATGACGCCACCGCGGAGGGAGTTCTGACAGGACATGGACCGGTTGGTCAGCGAACGGGACACGGAGGAACCCTTTCGTCGGGAACAGGACCGCCGCCGGACCGTCGGGGCTCCGGCGGGCTCCCTCACTCTTGACGCCCCGCCAGCCGCCCGCAACGCGCCCACGTACTACCGCCGATAGGAGAAGCCGCGGCCGACCGCGGCGCACCCCGGGTCTCCAAGGTGCGGCAACGCCCACCCCGTCCGGCTACGAAGCGCGGTCGTACCCGCCCGCGGACGACACGCGGGGCTTCACACGTACGAGTCGTCGGACAGCTCCGCTCAGCGCATGTCCCCCGCGGGGAGGCGCGGCGGACGGCGCGGACCGCCCCCGGCCGGCGCGGGGGCGCCCGGACGACACCCCGTCAGGGCCTGAAGGAGACCGGTGCGTCGAACGCGGCCCGGCGGGTGGCTCGGCGCAGCGCCCGCAGCACGCTGCCGCCGAGAGTGAGCGTCAGCACCACCGTGACCGCCGCGCGCGGCAGGTCCCAGCCCAAGGAGGTGGCCAGGCAGTACGCCGCGAACCGGGTCAGATTCTCCGACAGCGGATCGCCGGGTACGAAGGACACGCTGGCCGCCATCCCACCCAGGTACGGCCAGCCCTGCAGATTCATCACGGTGCCGTACAGCACCGAGGCGACCGCCCCGTACCCGGCCAGCAGCACCAGCTCGGCACGCCCGCGCAGCCGCCGCGCCCCGGGCAGCAGCCCCGCGCCCATCGCGACCCAGCCCATCGACAGCATCTGGAAGGGCATCCACGGCCCCACCCCGCCGGTCAGCAGGGCGGAGGCGAACATGGCCACCGAGCCCAGCACGAAACCGAAGCCGGGGCCCAGCACCCGGCCGGAGAGCACCATCAGGAAGAACATCGGCTCGATGCCGGCGGTGCCCGCGCCCAGCGGACGCAGTGCCGCACCGGCGGCGGCCAGCACCCCCAGCATCGCCACCGACTTGGCGTCCAGCCCCCGGGTGCGATCCCTTCCACGGGCGCCGCCACGGGAGTTGTCCGCCTCGGCGGAGCCGGCCGCGTTGTCAGAGATCGTGGCCACCGCCACCGCGAGCAGCAGCGGCAGCAGCGCGGCGAACAGCCAGGGCGCGTCGCCGGAGTGCGCCAGGCCCGAGGAGGGCGCGGCCAGCAGCGGCCAGCCGAAGGCGGCCACCCCGATGACCGACACCAGCACCAGCGCGATGGCCGAGCGCCCGCCCAAGCGCACCGCGCGCACCCGGCCCTGCCCCCCGGTGTCCCGGGAGCGCGGTGTCCGCGCCCGGGGGCGCGCGGAGGCGTTCTCGTCGCCGGCGGGTTGTGTGCCGGCGTGGGTGTGCGCCGGGCGGGAGTGGGCGGTGCCCGCGTGGGTGTGCGCCGGGCGGGTCTGCTCCGTCCCCTGGGCGTCGGGGTCGCTCATCCGGTCTCCTCCAGCGCCCGGCGTACCTGCGGCACCGTCAGCCAGGGCAGCGGCGCCAGCACCTTGGACACCTGCGGGGCGAAGGCGGGGGAGGAGACCACCACCTCGGCGGTCGGTCCGTCCGCCACCACCTCGCCGTCCGCCAGGATCACCACCCGGTCCGCCAGTTCGGCGGCCAGCTCCACGTCGTGGGTGGCCAGCACGATGCCGTGGCCGTCCGCCGCCAGCCCGCGCAGCACCTCGGCCAGCCGGGCCTTGGCCGCGTAGTCCAGACCGCGGGTCGGCTCGTCGAGCAGCAGCAGCGGCGGCCGGGCGGTGAGGATCACCGCCAGCGCCAGCACCAGCCGTTGGCCCTCCGAGAGGTCCCGCGGATGCGTGTCCTCGGACACCGCGGGCAGCAGCCGGCGCACCAGCTCCCGGCAGCTGCCCGGGGCCGCCCCCGCGTCCTGGTCGGCGGCGGCGCACTCGGCCGCCACGGTGTCCGCGTACAGCAGGTCCCGCGGCTCCTGCGGCACCAGGCCCACATGCCGCAGCAGGGTGGCGGGCGGGGTGCGGTGCGGGACCGCGCCGTCGACCAGCACCGTGCCCGAGGACGGCTGGTGCAGGCCCACGAAGGCGCTGAGCAGGGTGGACTTGCCGGCCCCATTGCGGCCCATCAGCGCCACCGTCTCGCCCGGCCGTACCGCCAGGTCCACCGAGTGCAGCACCTCGGTGCCGTCCCGCCGCACCGTCAGCCCCGCCGCCCGGCCCAGCGGCTCCGCGTCCCCGGGCGCCGGGCGGGCGTGCGGCACCCGTCCGGCCAGCCGGTCGCGCAGCGGCCCGGCCTTGCGGCGCGCGTCCCGCACCGACAGCGGCGGCGGCGACCAGCCGGCCAGCCTGCCCAGCGCCACCACCGGCGGGTGCACCGGGGAGTGGGCCATCAGCTCGGCCGGCTCGCCCACCACCGCGGGCTCGCCCGGCCCGGGCAGCAGGACCACGGTGTCCGCGTACTGCACCACCCGCTCCAGGCGGTGTTCGGCCATCAGCACCGTGGTGCCCAGGTCGTGCACCAGCCGCTGGAGCACCGCCAGCACCTCCTCGGCCGCCGCCGGGTCCAGCGCGGAGGTCGGCTCGTCCAGCACCAGCACCCGCGGCTGGGTGGTGAGCACCGAGCCGATCGCGACCCGCTGCCGCTGGCCGCCGGAGAGCGCGGTGATCGGCCGGTCCCGCAGATCGGCCAGGCCCAGCAGGTCCAGGGTCTCCTCGACCCGGCGGCGCATGGTGTCCTGGGGAAGTCCCAGCGACTCCATGCCGTACGCCAGCTCGTCCTCCACGGTGTCGGTGACGAAATGGGCCAGCGGATCCTGCCCCACCGTGCCCACCACGTCGGCCAGCTCGCGCGGCCGGTGGGTACGGGTGTCGCGGCCCGCGACCGTCACCCGGCCGTGCAGGGTGCCGCCGGTGAAGTGCGGCACCAGCCCGCTGACCGCTCCCAGCAAGGTGGACTTGCCCACCCCGGACGGGCCGACCAGCAGACACAGCTCGCCCTCCGGAACGGTCAGGTCCACTCCACTGAGCGCGGGCCCTGGGGCGTCGGCGTAGGTGACCGACACCTGCTCGAAACGGATCACTGGGCGGACTCCCTGGACTCCTCGGACTCCTTGGACAACGGAACACCGTCGGCGTGCGGGGCGCGCGGTGTGCGTGACGCAAGCGGTTCGTGTGACTCGTGCGGTTGGCTTCGCGGATTCGGTGCGGCCTGCGGATCCTGCGAGTGGCGCGGACTCCGTGCGGGCTGCGGGTTCGGCGATGCCTGCGGACCTTGCGAGGTTCGCCGGTCCGGTGGGCCCTGCGTGCCCGGACCTTCCGAGGGGCTGAGCGGGCGTGCCTCCCGGGGCGCCCGCGGTCCCTGTGACGCCCACGGCTCACGCGCCCGACTCGGGTCGCGTGGCGTTCGCGCTTCCTTCCCCTCCCGTGGCGCCAGGGGCGGCGCGGGGGTGACGAACACCGGCAGCAGCCCCAGGAGCACCGAGGCCGCCGGCCACAGCGGCAGTTCCGGCGCGGTGAGCGGTACCGCCGGCGGATGCAGGGCCTGCGGCGCGTACTCCCCGGCCCAGATCATCAGTCCGGCCACCGCGGCGCCCGAACCCGACACCAGCCAGGCCCGCACCCCCCAGCGGTCCGGCCGGTAGCGGCTGCGTACCGAGCGGCGGCGGCCCAGGAACAGCCCGCCCAACGCGGCGGCCAGCCCGAGCAGCAGCACCGGCAGCCCGAACCCGGCTCCCTCCGCGGCCAGCAGCCCGTAGCTGCCGGCGCACACCCCGAGCAGACCGCCCAGGGTGAGCACGCTGGTGGTGAGCCGCACCGCGCGCGGGACCCGGGCGGTACGCCCGTACCCCCGGGCGTCCATCGCCGCCGCCAGTGCCACCGAACGCTCCAACGCGCCCTCCAGGACCGGCAACCCGACCTGAAGCAGCGCCCGCACGCCTCGATCCGGCCGGCCGCGCAGCCGCCGTGCCGCCCGCAGCCGCTGCACATCGGCGACCAGATGGGGCGCGAAGGTCATGGCGACCACCACCGCCACCCCCGCCTCGTAGAGCGCGCCGGGCAGCGACTTGAGCAGCCGGGCCGGACTGGCCAGGGCGTTCGCCGCGCCCACGCAGATCAGCAGGGTCGCCAGCTTCAGCCCGTCGTAGAGCGCGAACACCAGTCCCTCGGCGGTGACCGCACCCCCGATGCGCACCCCTCGCGCCCACTCGGGCAGCGGCACCTCGGGCAGTGTGAACAGCACCCGGGTCCCGGGGATCGGCGAGCCGAGGAAGACCGCGAACACCAGCCGGATCCCCAGCACCACCAGCCCCAACTTGAGGAAGGCACCGTACGAGCGGGCCCACGGCGCCTGGGTGCGGCGCGCCGCCACCACATAGCCGGCGACCGCGATCAGCAGTCCGAGCAGCAGCGGATTGGTGGTCCGTGAGGCGGCGGCGGCCAGCCCGAGGGCCCACAGCCACCAGGCCCCGGCATGCAGTGCGCCCCGGCGTGCGGTGCTCATGTGCGGCGCCGGCGGGCCTGCCAGATGGCGGCGCCGCCCAGCGCGAGGACGGTGGTCGCACCCGCGAGCAGACCGGCCGAGGGGCCCGAGTCGCCGCCGTCGTCCGCGGCGGCCGAGCCCTTGCCGCGGGCGTGCCCCCGGTCGCCGTCGGCCACCGCCTCGGCGCAGCCCGAGGCCGGGTAGCCGGCGATCGCGCAGAGCACGGCGGCCGAGTCGTAGCGCAGCGGCTTGGCCACCGCCGCCAGTGCGTCGGCCGCCGAGGCGGAGCCGCGCACCTGGGCGCAGACGGTACGGATCGGGGGCGGGGTGCCTCCGTCGGCCGCGTCCGCCGCGGTGCCGAAGTCGATGACCACGGCCACCCGCTTGCTGCCCTCGCGCGCGGGGGTGTGCGCGCAGATCGTGGCGAAGTCGGAGGTGCCGCGCGGGCGCACCGCGTTGCGCGAGTCCTCGCTGACCGCGTACCGGAAGCCGACGGTGTCGCCGTCCCCGGGGCGCGCCGTCGCCGGGCCCTGCGTGGCGTAGCTCCACTTGCCGCCGTCCTGCTGCCAGAACGACCAGTAGCGGTAGCCGGCCGCGTGCGCCGGGGTGGCGACGCACATCCCCAGCACGGCCGCGAGCAGCGCGGCAGCGGCCAGGACGGCGCGGCGCGCGGCGGACCGGCGGCGGGGGAGGCGCGGGGCGGCCCCGGTGCCGCCCGGTACGGGGTCACCGCGGTGCGGCGCGGAGCCCGGACGGTGCGGCGCGGACCGGGCACCGCTCGGCGGGAAAGCCTGCGATATCTCCATCGGGGCCGCTACTTCTTCTTGCGCCCGCTGAGCAGGAAGCCGATGCCGATGCCCGCGACCGCGCCCACCGCGACGACCCACCAGACGCTGACGCCGCCGCCGTTGTCGTCGTCCTTCTCCTTGTTCTTCTCCGTGGCGTCCGCGGAGGGGGCGGAGGCGGCCGGGCCGGTGGCGTTCAGCTCGCGTACCAGGTCCGTACCGGCGAAGTCACGCGGGTCGCCGCCGGCCGCACGGGTCGCCAGGACCAGCTTGGCCAGTGCCGCGGGCTGGCCCTTGGCCCAGGCCACCGCGCCGGCGTCCTTGCCCATCAACCAGTGCAGCGGCTTTGCGGCGGCCTCCCGGTGCCCGCCCGCGGCGAGCGCCAGCACGGCGTCGATGGTGCCGCCGACGTCCGGTTGGCCCTTCTGGCCCGGCAGTACCGACTTCAGGTGCTGGCCGTTCGCGGCCAGGGTGGCCGAGAGGTAGGCGGCCGCGGAGTCCGCGGCGCCGGCCCGGTCGGGGGATGCCTTGTCGTCGCCCTTCGAGCCGGCGCAGGACGGCGCCTCGATGGCCACGTCCTTGTCCGCGGGCCGGACCGCGAAGCCGTGGCCGGTGGCGGCGAGCGTGGCGGCGGAGCTGGCCAGCGCGTCGGGGTGGAGGGCGTCGTCCTTCTCGGGCAGGTAGGCGAAGGCCCCGCGCTCGTCCTTCTTGGCGTCGCAGCCCAGCTGGAGCGCGAACAGGGCGTCGTACGGGCTCTTGCCGCCCGAGGTGGTGGCCTTGGCGGGGTCCTGCTCGGTGGCGGCGAAGGCGCCGATGGCCGCCGCGGTGGAGTTGGCGTCACTCGGGCTGCCCGGGTTGAGGCCCCAGCCGCCGTCCTTGTTCTGGTGCTGCTTGAGCCAGTCGACGCCCTTGTCCACCACCGCGCCCCGGCCGCCGGCCGCCGCCAGCGCCTGCACGGCCGCCGCGGTGGCGTCGGTGAACTCGCCCTTCTTGGGGTCGCACGGTGTCTTGGCGTCGGCCCGGTAGGCGGTGAAGCCGCCGTCCGCGCACTGCTGGCCGGCCAGCCAGTCCACCGCGGCCGCCGGCGAGTCGAGCCCCACCGAGTGCTGGGCCAGGATGGTCAGCGACTGCCGCCACACCCCGTCGTACTGCGGGTCCTTGTCGCCGTACAGGGCCTTCGGCAGAGAGGGGCCCCCGGCGGGCTTGGGGGAGGGCGAGCCGTCGGCGAACGCGGCGGGTGCGCCGGCGGTGCCCAGGACGACGGAGACGGCCAGGGCCGCGGCGGTGCGGCGTGCGTTCATGGGGCGGTGCCTCTCGGTGGGGCCGGCGGGTGCCGGTGGACGTCACTGCGGTGGGTGGTGCGGTTGCGCAGCCGCGCGCGGCCGACCACCCGCGCGCCAGACGTACGGGCGACGCGGAGGCATACCGGCTCGGCTCCGCAAACCTCGGCGGTGCCTCGCCCCCGGCCGCGCCGCGCGAGCGACCCGGCCGGTGACGGGAGCCTTGTCACGTCCGCCTGGGTGCTCCGGCTCGTACGGTCCCAGCCCACGGGGGTGGGCCGTACTCACGGTTGCGGGTCAGCGCCGGATTCGCACCGGCTTCTCCCGATCGGACGCGGATGAAGTTATGCACCGACACTTTAACCGGCGCCCTCGGCGGGGGCGCTGCGGCATGGCGCGGGCACGGCATCACCGGGGGCGCGGGGGGCACTGC